>NZ_BAAILN010000044.1:5987-69900 GCF_054589155.1 Burkholderia sp. 3C | reverse complement strand
GACCACCTTCGCCACCACCTATCTGCTGCGCGCCGGGGCACCCGCGCCCGAGCGGCTGCCGATCGGCCGGCCGATCGCGAACACGCGCGTGTATCTGCTCGATGCGCACGGCGAACCGGTGCCGGCCGGCGTGCCGGGCGAGCTGTACGTGGGCGGCCAGGGCGTGGCGCTCGGCTATCTGAATCTCGACGCGCTGACGGCGGAGCGCTTCGTGCGCGACCCGTTCTCGGCCGAGGCCGATGCTCGCCTGTACCGCACCGGCGACCTGGCGCGCTACCTGCCCGACGGCAACATCGAATACCTGGGCCGCAACGACAGCCAGGTGAAGATCCGCGGCTTCCGCGTGGAGCCGGGCGAGATCGAGGCGCGGCTCGCCGCCTACGGCCTGCGCGACGCGGTGGTGATCGCCCGCGAGGATGCGCCGGGCGAGAAGCGGCTGGTGGCGTATCACCTGGCCGCCGACACCGATGCGCCGTGCGACGTCGAGGCGCTGCGTGCCTACCTGCGCGAGAGCCTGCCCGACTACATGGTGCCGTCGGCCTACGTGGCGCTCGCCGCGCTGCCGCTGACCGCCAACGGCAAGCTCGACCGCCGCGCGCTGCCCGCGCCCGACACGGCCGCGTTCGGCGGGCGCGACTATGCCGCGCCCCAGGGCGAGGTGGAAGCGATGCTGGCCGCCATGTGGTGCGAACTGCTCGGCGTGGCGCAAGTGGGCCGCCATGACGATTTCTTCGCGCTCGGCGGGCATTCGCTGCTGGCCGTGCGCGTGATCGGCCGGCTGCGCGAGCGCTTCGGCGAGGCGGCCACGCTCGGCGCGCTGTTCGAGGCGCCGGGCTTGGCCGCGTTTGCGGCGCGCCTGGGTGAGGGCGCGAAATCGGGCACGACATCGAGCGCGGCATCGGGCGGCGATGGGCGTGCCGTTGCTGCCGCGCGGTTCGCGCCGTCGGCATCCGCCGCCCGCCGCGCGGCCGGCGCGACGTTTCCGCTGTCGTACGTGCAGGAGCGGCTGTGGCTGATCCAGCAGCGCGACGGTGGCCGTGCCTACAACATGAACGGCGCGCTGGTGTTCGACGGGCCGCTCGCGCCGGCGTCGCTGCAGGCCGCGTTCGACGCGCTGGTGGCGCGCCACGAGACGCTGCGCACGCGTTTCGACATCGCGCCCGGCGCCGACTTGCCGGCGCAGTTCGTCGATGCGCCGTACGCGGTGGCGCTGCCGGTGCACGAGATCGGCGAGGCCGCGCTGGCCGCCGCGCTCGATCGCCATGCCGGCATCGAGTTCGACCTGCAGCGCGGCCCGCTGCTCGACGTGCGCGTGCTGCGGCTCGCGCCGCAGCGGCATGTGGTGTCGATCGTGATGCATCACATCGTGTCGGACGGCTGGTCGCTCGGCGTGTTCGTGCGCGATCTGCGCGCGCTGTACCTGGCCGACCGCGCGGCGCGAGCCGGCGCGGCCCCGGCCGAGGCAAGGGGAGAGACAAGGAGCGAGGCACTTGCGCCGCTGGCCGCGCACTATGCCGATTACGCCTGCTGGCAGCGCGAGCAGGATCTCGGCGCGCATCTCGCGTACTGGCGCGCGGCGCTCGACGGCCATCGCGAGCCGCTCGATCTCGCCGTGCCCGGCACGCCGGCCGACGCGGCGCACGGCCCGGCCGGCGTGCTGCGCCGCACGCTGCCGCCGGCGCTGGCCGCACGGCTCGCACAACTGGGCCGGCAGCGCGGCGTGAGCCTGTTTACGCTGTTCCTGGTGGCGCTCGCGGTGCTCCATCATCACCAGAGCGGGCGCGAGGACCTCTGCATCGGCACCACCACGGCCGGCCGCGACGATCCGCTGCTCGAACCGCTGGTGGGCTTCTTCATCAACATCCTGCCGCTGCGGCTCGACCTGTCCGGCGAGCCGGACGTGGCCGCGCTGCTGGCGCAGGCGGGCCGTCGCGTGCTGGACGCGCTCGAACATCAGGCGCTGCCGTTCGAGCACATGCTCGCGGCCGTGCCGGCGCTGCGCCAGCCGGACGGCCGCTCGCCGGTGCCGGTCATGCTGCGCCACCAGAACGTGCCGCCGGTGGCCACCGACGACTGGGGCGACGGCCTGCGCATGACGGTGCGGCAGGAAGTGGTGAACCGTCAGGCGCAGTCGGACCTCGACCTGGAAATATTCGGGGACGGCAACGGGCTCGAACTGGTGGCGAACTTCGACAGCCTGCGTTTCGACGCCACCCAGATCGGCTTCATGCTGACCGTGCTGGAGGAACTGCTCGAACGCATCGCCGACGCGCCCGACGCGCCGCTGGCCGCGCTGCGCGCGCCGACGCCGGCCGAGCGCGCACGGGTGGCGGCGAGCAACGATACGTGGGCCGGCTTCGAGACGGCCGACGTGAACACGCTGTTTGCGCGGCAGGTGGCGTTGCGGCCCGACGCGCCGGCCTGCCTCTACGAGGACGGGGAAGGCGGGGCAGGCGGGGAAGGCGGTGCCAGCTTCGCCGAACTCGACGGCTTGGCCGATCGCATCGCCCACGCTCTGCGGCGCCGCGGCGTCGCGCCGGGCGCGCGCGTGGTGCTGCATTACCCGCGCTCGATCGATTTCGTCGCCGCGATCCTGGCCGTGTTCCGGCTGGGCGCAACCTACGTGCCGATCGATCCGGGCTATCCGGCCGCCTATGTGCGCCGCACGCTCGACGACGCGCAGCCGGCCGCGATCGTGACCACCGCCGCGCTCGCGCCGTCGTTCGCCGATACCGGCTGTGCACTGCTGCGGCTCGACGTGCCGGCCGACCTGCGGGACGGCGACGCGGCGACGCCGGGCATGCCGGACCGCTTTTCGACCCGCTTTTCGACCCGCTCTTCGGCCAGCTTCCCGGCCCACGCCACGCAGCCCGACGATTTGGCCTACATCGCCTACACGTCGGGCTCCACCGGCCAGCCGAAGGGCGTGATGGTGCCGCACCGGCAGGTGACGAACTGCCTGCAGGCGCTGTGGGCGCGCACGCCGTTCGCGCCCGGCGAGGTGGTGGCCCAGAAGACCTCGATGTCCTTCGTGCCGTCGATCAAGGAAATGCTGTCGGGGCTGCTCGCGGGCGCGCCGCAGGTGATCTTCGCCGACGCGCTGGTGAAGGATGCCCCGGCCTTCGCGGCCGCGCTCGAACGGCACCGCGTGACGCGCCTGAACCTGGTGCCCTCGCATCTCGCGGCGCTGCTCGAACACGCGCCCCGGCTCGGCGCGCTGCGCCACGTCACGACCGCCGGCGAGCCGCTCGCGCGTCATCTGGCGGTGCGCTTCGCGGTGCGGCTGCCGAACGCGCGGCTGCACAACAATTACGGCTGCAGCGAGCTGAACGACATCACCTACAGCGAGGATCGCGCGCTGGCCGTGCATCACGCGGTCACGCCGGCCGGCCGGCCGATCGCCAACTGCCGCGTGCACCTGCTCGACGCGCAACTCGCGCCGGTGCCGATCGGCGCAGTGGGCCAGATCTACGTGGAAGGGGCGTCGGTGGGCCCCGGCTACTGGAATCGCCCGGATCTCACCGCCGAGCGTTTTGTTCGCCATCCGGAAACCGGCGCGATGCTGCTGCGCACCGGCGACATCGGCCAGTGGCTGGCCGACGGCCAGTTGCTGCACCTGGGCCGGGAGGATTTCCAGATCAAGGTGCGCGGCCAGCGCGTGGAGTTGCCGGCCGTGGAACTCGAACTGGGCGCGCATCCGGGCGTGGCGGCCGCCGCCGCGATCGGGCGCGAGCTCGGTGGGGGGTCCGGCGACGTGCAACTGGTGGCGTTCTACGTGCCGCGCGCCGGCGTGGAAGTGGATGCCGGCGGCCTGCATGCGTGGCTTTCCGAGCGGTTGCCGGGGCCGCTGGTGCCGAGCCGTTTCGTGGCGCTCGCGGCCTTGCCGGCGCTGCCGAACGGCAAGCTCGACCGGCTCGCGCTGCGCGCGATCGATCCCGCCACGGTGGAGGCGGCGGGCGCGGTCGGTGTGGGCCAGGGCCGGCACGTCGCGCCCGAGGGCGAACTGGAGACACTGCTCGCCGAGATCTGGCGCGACACGCTGGGGCTCGCGCGAGTGGGCCGCCACGACAATTTCTTCGCGATCGGCGGCCATTCGCTGATGGCGGCGCAGGTGGCGGCGCGCGCCGGCGAGCGCACCGGCGTGAAGCTGTCGGTGCGCAGCATCTTCGACACGCGCACGGTGCACAAGCTCGCGTTGCTGATCGAGGCGGCGCGCTCGGCGCCGCGCGAATTCGCCGGCCGCCAGTCGAACGACGCGCGCGAGGCCTGGGTGGCGTTTCACGCCGACGGCGGCGAACGCCCGCTGTTCCTCACCCACACGCTGCAAGGCTATTCCTGGTACTTCGAGCACCTGGCCTCGCACATCGACGCATCGATTCCTGTTTACGGGCTGCCGCCGCTCGCGCTCGGCGAGGTGCAACCCCGCACGCTGGAGGCGATCGCGGCGCGCTTCGTCGGCCTGATGCGAGAGATCCAGCCGCGCGGCCCGTATCGCGTGGCCGGCTGGTCGTTCGGCGGCCTGATCGCCTACGAGATCGCCACCCAGATGCTCGCGCAGGGCGAGGAGATCGAGTTCCTCGGCGTGTTCGACACCACGCTGCCGCCGAACCTGCTCGGCCGGGCCGGTCATGCCGATCGTGCCGATCGTGCCGATGATGCTGACGCATCGGCCGGCTTCGACGCGCAGCGCGTGGCGCTGGTCACGCTGTACGCGTTCGCGATGAACAACTTCACGGATTTCGATCCGTCCAGCATCGATTTCGAGGGCGCCGGCGACATCGACGCGCTGATCGACATGCTGGTGCGGGCGATCGAAGCGCGCCGCGAGGCGGGCCGACCGCTCTGGCACCTGTCGTACGACACCGCGCGCGAGAACCGGCTGTTCCTCGAACGGCTGGTGGCGCACGGCGCGGCGATGGCCACCTGGCGGCCCCGCCGCGCGCCGGTGAAGCTGCACGTGTTCGCGGCGAGCGACGCGTCGCTCACGCCGCTCGAAGGCCACCACGCGCTGCCCGAGGCGCTCGGCTGGGAGGCCCTGATCGCGCGCGACGAGATCGAGGTGCTGCCCGTGCCGGGCAATCACGAAACCATCATCAAGCTGCATGCCGACGTGCTGGGCGAGGCGATCGGCGGCATCCTGAACCGCCGGCTCGCGTTGCTCGACGACGACGCGGCCGAACCCTATCGAGGAGAGACACGATGATCGCACGCGTGACGCGCGAGGCATTCACGAACGACGGCTGGCTGGCGCGCAACGAGCCCGTCATCATCACCGGCGCGCTCGACGACTGGCGCATCGACGAGCGCTGGACGCCCGAGGCGCTGGCCAACATCGCGCAGACGCGCCGCATCACGCTGAGCACGGCCGGCGACGGCCAGTACCGGCTCAAGCCGTCGCACGACATCCGCCGCTCGAACGCGTTCGAGAACACCGAGGTGGAGTTCGGCGTGGCGGCGCGGCGCATGCTCGACGCCGATGCCGACGAGCATGTGTACGTGATGCAGCAGCCGATTCCGCAGATGCTGCCCGAACTGCTCGACAACCTGGTGGTGCCGGAATGGATCGCGTCGAGCCGGCCGATGATCAACCTGTGGTTCGGCCGGCGCACCTCGTCGCAACTGCATTTCGACTACTCGAACAACCTGTTCGCGCAGTTGTACGGCAGCAAGGAATTCGCGCTGTTCGCACCGGACGAGACGCCGCGCCTGTATCCGTATCACCACGACGCGGCCACCGCGCACCTGTCCAACGTCGAGCCGGACCAGCCGGACCTGGCGGCGTATCCCGACTACGCGCACGCCGAGGCGATCCGCTTCACGATCCATGCCGGCGAGCTGCTGTACATGCCGGTGTTCTGGTGGCACCACGTGCGCGCGCCGGAGGTATCGGTGTCGGTGAACTTCTGGTGGTATCCGTCGCTGGAGCAGATCCTCGGCGCGTCGAACGCCACGCGCGCGCTGCCGGGCTTCTATGCCGGCGACCGTCTCGCCGAGTTTCGGATGGGTTTCCTCGATCCGGCCGGGCTCGATTTCGCGGCGGCCAGCGCGCTGTTCCTCGAACGTGGCCGCAACTGGGGCGCGGGCCTGTTCGCGATCGCCGCGCTCGATGACTGGGGCCGACGTCATGCCGTGGGCGAGGCGGCTGGATCAGCCGACGCGGCTGGCGTGGCTGGCGTGGCTGGCATGGCCGAGGCAGCCGGCGCGGCCAACGCGCGCGCGCCCGGCAGCCGCCTGAGCCAGCTCGCCGAAGATCTGCAGCCGGTGCGCGCCGCGCTGCTGACCGATCCGGAGCTGTCGCCCGAGCGGCGCGCGGCGATCGTGGACAGCGCGGCGCTCTCGGCGCTGCTGGCCGAATCGCACGACGACGCGCGCATCGAGCCCGCGCGCGTCGCGGCGCTGCTCGACGCGCTGCGCGCTTGCGAGAGCACGGGCGAGGGCGTGGGCAGTTCGCTCGCCGCCGCGTCATGAGCATGCCGGAACTGACCGGTTCGGCGCGCGGTGGCGGCGGCGGTTCGCGTGCCGCATTCGGCTTCATCTTCGCCACCGCGGTGATGAACACGATCTCGTTCGGCATCGTGCTGCCGGTGCTGCCGAACCTGATCAAGCAGTTCGCCGGCGGCGACACCGCGCTCGCGACCGAATGGAGCACGTTGTTCGGCGTGGTGTGGGGCGCGATGCAACTGGTCTGCGGGCCGCTGCTCGGCGCGCTGTCCGACCGCGTCGGGCGGCGGCCGGTGCTGCTGATTTCGCTGTTCGGGCTGGCCGTCGATTCCTTCGTGATGGCGCTCGCGCCGAACCTCGCGTGGCTGTTCGCCGGGCGCGTGCTGAACGGGCTGACCTCGTCGAGCCTCGCCACCGCGAACGCCTACGTGGCCGATGTCACCCCGCCCGAGCAACGCGCGCGCGCGTTCGGCCGGATCGGCGCGGCGGTGAGCCTGGGCTTCCTGGCCGGGCCGGCGCTCGGCGGCCTGCTGGCCGGCATCGATCTGCGCCTGCCGTGCTACGTGGCCGGCGTGCTGTCGGCGCTCAATTTTTTGTACGGGCTCGCGATCCTGCCCGAATCGCTCGCGCCCGAGGCGCGCACGGCCCGCCTCGACCGGCGCAAGCTCAATCCGTTCGGCGCGCTCGCGTTCCTGAAGGCGCGCGGCGATCTGCTCGGGCTGGCGGCGCTCGCGGTGCTGTTCGCGCTGGCGTGGATGGTGGGGCCGTCGATCTTCGTGCTGTACGGCGGCTATCGCTATGGCTGGACGCCGGCCGCGATCGGACTCGTGATGATGGCGAGCGGCGGCCTCGGCACGCTGGTGCAGGTGGCGCTGGTGGGGCCGATCGTGAAGCGCGCCGGCGAGCGCGGCGCGCTGCTGATCGGCGCGGCGGCCGGCGCGCTCGGCTACCTGGGCTTCGGGCTCGCCTCGGCGGGCTGGGGCTACCTGCTGGCGATGCCCGTCTACGTGTTCTTCAACCTGTTCATGCCGGCGCTGCAGGCGCTGATGTCGCGTCGCGTGGACGAAGCCGGGCAGGGGCAGTTGCAAGGCGTGATGCAGGCCTTCGTGGGGCTCGCGTCGATCGTCGGGCCGCTGGTGTACGGGCTCGGCTTCGCGTGGTCGATCGGGCCGCGCGTGGCGCGGCCGATGCCGGGGCTAGCGTTCTTTCTGGCCGCCGCGTTGATGGCGGTGGCGTTCGTGGCGGCGTGGCGGGTGGCGCGCGGGGCGGGGCATGGCATCGAGCAGGGCATCGATAGCGGCGAACCGCGCGACACGATGCATGCCGGATAGCACGTCGATTTCGCGATCTGCTCGATGGGCGCCGCGATCGCGCCGCTCGATGCCGCCGGGCGGTTGCCGGATGCGCTCGATCCGGCCGACGCGCGGCGAGCCTGGCAGGGACGATCGATTCGAATTCCGCTCTGCAAGCGTCGCTCGTGGCATGCGCCGCTCATGGCAAGCGCCGCTCATGACAAGCGCGGCTCATGACACGCGCCGCGCGCTCACGCGGCGGCGCTTGCCCCCGGCGCTTTCACATGCGCGGGCGACAGCTCGGCCACGCTCCGGCAGCCGAGCATCGCGAGCGTGCGGTCGATCTCGTCCTTGAGGATCGCGATCACGCGCGAGGCGCCGGCCTCGCCGGCCACGGCCAGCCCGTACAGCGTCGCGCGGCCGAGCAGCACGGCATCGGCGCCGAGCGCGAGCGCTTTCACCACGTCGGCGCCACGGCGGATGCCGCTGTCCATCAGCAGCGTGCCGCGCGCCTGGCCGGCATCGCAGGCGCGGCGCGTGGCGGCGAGCACGTCGATGGGCGCGATCGCGTCGTCGAGCTGGCGCGCGCCGTGGTTCGACAGGATCACCCCGTCGGCGCCGAGTTCGAGGCAGGCGCGGGCATCGTCGGCGGCGAGGATGCCCTTCACGAGCAGGCGATGCGGCCAGCGATCGCGCAAGCGGCGCAGGTCCTGCCAGTTGAAGCTCGCATCCATCTGCCGCTTGAGCAGCGCGGCCTTCATCTCGACGCTCGCGCCGTCGTCGGCGCCCACGTTGGCCAGCGTCGGCACGCCGCCGTTGGCGAGCAGCGCGCACGACCAGCGCGGATGCAGCAGGCCGTCGAGCAGCACGCGCGGCGTGTAGCGCAGCGGCAGCGCGAAGCCGTTGCGCAGGTCGCGCTCGCGCTTGCCGTTCAGCGGCACGTCCACGGTCACCACCAGCGTGCGATAGCCGGCGCGGGCGGCGCGCTCGGCCAGGCTGTCGGCGAGCGCGCGATGCATCACGTAAAGCTGGAACCAAGGCTCGCCGCCGGCCTCGCCGGCGAGCCGTTCGAGCGTGACGTTCGAGGCGGTGGACATTGCGAACGGCACGCCGGCCTGCGCCGCCGCGCGCGCCAGCGCGATGTCGCCGTCCGGCCAGATCAGGCCGTTCAGCCCGGTGGGCGCGATCACGAACGGCGCGGCCTGCGGCTTGCCGAACAGCGTGGTATCGAGCGTGCGCGTGCTGACATCGACGAGCCGGCGCGGCACGAAGGCGATGCGCGAAAACGCGTCGCGATTGCGATCGAGGCCGCGCTCGTCCTCGGCGCCGCCGTCGAGATAGTCGAACACGCGGCGCGGCAGGCGGCGGCGGGCGAGGCGGCGAAAATCTTCGACGTTGACGGGATCGGGCATCGGCGGCAGGCGTGGTGGCGGCCCATGCGGCGCGACGACGAATGCGTCGCTTACGCGGGGCTGGCGCGAAAGCGCACGAGTGTAAACGCTTTGCGCCTGCACGGGCGCGCCTGCGGCCTGCTCGCTTCGCATTGGCCGCCAATGCGAAGTGCGCGAACCGCCGGCGCGTGCGACTTAATCAAGAAAAATCAGCAAACGATTCATGGAGAAATGGCGGTGCTATCGTAGCCGCGATCGTCGATGGCCCGCGCCGGCAACGCCGCGCGCCGTTCCGCGAACACAATCATCGGGTGCCGCGCGAATGAAGCTGGGGCGGGGCGCACCGGGCACCGGACTCGTGATGGCGCGTCGCGGCGGGATACCCCCGTTTCGCGCGCCCAAGCGCTGCTCCGGATGCTGTCAGATACAGGAGAGAGGGCCATGTCGACTCAAGCCAATGCCGGAGCCTCGCGGCTCGCGGTGATGAATTTCCTCAACGAAGCCGCCAACGATTATCCGGATGCGATTTCGTTCGCGTCGGGCCGGCCGGCCGAGCAGTTCTTTTCGCTAGAAGGCTGGCTCGCCGCCGTGCCCGACTATCAGGCGCACGCGGCGCGCGAGGCGGGCCGGGATCTCGCGTTCGCGGGCCGGCGCATCGCCCAATACGGCCGCACGGCCGGCATCATCAACGCCCTGGTGGCCGAGCAACTGCGCGTGGACGAGGGCGTCGACTGCGACCCGCAGCAGGTCATGGTGACGGCCGGTTGCCAGGAGGCGCTCGCGCTGATCGTGCCGGCGCTGTGCCGCGCGCCCGGCGACGTGATGCTCGCGCGCAATCCCACCTATATCGGCATCACCGGCGTGGCCGATTTCGCCGGCATCGAGATCGTGCCGGTGGCCTGCGCCGACGGCGAGCGTTGGGAGCAGGCGCTGGCGCGCACCGCGGCCGAGTTGCGCCGCGTAGGCAAGACCGCGCGCGGCTTCTACCTGACGCCAGATTTCGACAATCCCACCGGCACCGTGCTCAGCGAAGCCGAGCGGCGCTCGATCATCGCCGGCTGCATCGAGCACCGCATCGTGGCGCTCGAAGACAACCCGTACGGCATGTTCCGCTTCGACGGCGACGCGCCGCCGCTGATGACGTCGCTCGATCCGGCCGGCTGCGTGATCTATCTCGCCACCTATTCGAAGACGCTGTGCCCGGCCGTGCGCATCGGCGCGGCGGTGCTGCCGAAGCGGCTGTTCGGCGACGAGGCGGCGGCCGAGCGGTTGCGCGCCGAGCTCGCCGAGCGCAAGAGCTTCGTCACCGTCAACACGAGCCAGGTCACGCAGGCGCTGGTGGGCGGCGTGCTGCTGCGCGAGGGCGGCAGCCTGCGCAGGCTCGTCGAGGCGCCGCGCGCGTTCTATCACCGCAATCGCGACACGCTGGTGGCGGCGCTCGAGGCGCGGCTCGGCGGGCGCGACGGCATCGCCTGGAATCGCCCCGACGGCGGCTTCTTCCTCGGGGTGACGCTGCCGTTCGATTTCGGCCAGCGCGAGACGGTGGAATGCGCGCGCGATCACGGCGTGATCGTGATGCCGATGAGCTTCTTCTCGCTCGACGGCGGGTATCGCAACGCCGTGCGCCTTGCCTTCAGCAATGCCGAGCCGGCCGCGATCGAGGCCGGCGTCGAGCGCTTCGCGCGCTATCTCGACGCGAAGCTGCACGCCCCCGGCTGATCGGCCTCGCGCGGGCGCGCCCCGAGCGGGGGCGTCGCCGCGCGTGGCCGTGTCCCTTTCGTGTCCTTCACCACTCGTCTACAGGACCGTGCGCAGATGTGCCAGACCCTCATCATCGACAACTTCGATTCGTTCACCTACAACATCTTCCAGCAGATGGGCGAGGCCTGCGGCGTCGAACCGACCGTCGTGAAGAACACCGCGCGGCTCGACGAGATCGATTTCTCGCGTTATGACTGCATCATCGTGTCGCCCGGGCCGGGCACGCCGGCGGTGCCCGCCGATGTCGGCATCAGCGCGGACGTGATCCGCGACGGCACGCTGCCGCTGCTCGGCGTGTGCCTCGGCCATCAGTGCATGGCGCACGTGCACGGCATGGAGGTGGTGCACGCGCCCGAGCCGATGCACGGCCGGGTCAACGTGATTCGCCACGATGGGCGCGGCGTGTTCGCCGGCCTGCCCGAGGCGCTGTCGATCGTGCGCTATCACTCGCTGGTGGTGAAGGCGGTGCAGGAGCCGTTCGAGGCCTGCGCGTGGGGCGAGGACGGCGTGATCCACGGCATCCGCCATCGCACGCGTCCGCTGCACGGCGTGCAGTTCCATCCGGAATCGATCTGCACCGAAGGCGGCATCGACCTGTTTCGCAACTTCCGCGACATCGCGCTGGCCCACAAGCGCAAGCAGGCCGCCTGAATCGCCCACGCGGCGCGTCCTCTTTCATCCGGATCGGACAAGGCGCGCCGCAGCCGCATGGTTCGCCTTGACGTTACCGGGTGAGGGGCTGCGGTTTTCTTCGCGCTTCGGCGGCGGTTTGGAGACGTGCGCAACACGCTCCAGGGGATCGGCTAAGATACGGCCCGCCCATCATTACCGAACCAGCGGAGTACGCCGTGATTCAACCGACCCCCGTCTTCAAGGACAACCTCGCGCAACTGCCGGCCATCGACGGCATCGAACGGATCGACCTCGTCGATGCCGGCGGCAGCGTCGTGTCGACGATCGAAAACAAGCCGGGCAAGCAAGGCTCGCTCGCGGTCTATCACTACCTGCAACAGGCGTTCGGCAAGCTCGACGCCGCAGCGGCCGAGCATGGCCTCGCGGTGTTCGGCGAGCACACGGCCGACGCGCGCAACCGTCCGGGCGCGCACCCGAACGTCGATCGTCTGCTGGAGGTGGCAGGCGGCGCGCCCGCGCTGCGTATCGATGTGATCGCCGCGGCCTGAGCGGCTGCGCGGCGCGAGGCTCGGCGCGTTTCAGCCTGACTGCCGAACGCTTCGCACCGTTTCGATTGCAGGGCTTCGGCCCGACTTTCGGGGGCTTCGCGCCGCCTCGGTTGCAGGGCTTCGGCCCAACCTTCGGGGGCTTCGCGCCGCCTCGGTTGCAGGGCTTCGGCTCAACCTTCGGGGGCTTCGCGCCGCCCCGGTTGCAGGGCTTCGGCCCGACCTTCGGGGGCTTCGCGCTGCCTCGATTGAAGGGCTTCGGCTCAACCTCCGGGGGCTTTGCGCCGCCCCGGTTGCAGGGCTTCATCCTGACCTCCGAGGGCCTTGCGCTCCCTCCGGGTTGTTTGGCCCTGCCGCCACGGCCCATTGCGAGCCGCCCGCCGAGCGCGGCGGCCGTTCCCGCCCGAGGTTTCTCTTACGTTGCCGACCCGGCCGTGGCCGACGCCTCGCTCGCCGCGCCGAATTCGCCGTCGAGCCAGCGCTGCACCACGCCCGGCAGTTCCGTCATCCGTTCGAACGTCACATGCACGCCGATCGCGAGCAGCGCCGCGCGCCGTTCGTCGGGCGCGTGAGCGCTGCCGGTGAAGCCGAGCACCGTCATGCCGGCCGCGAGCGCGGCGCGCGCGCCGGTCACGCTGTCCTCGATCACGGCGCAGCCCGACGGCGGCACCTGCAAGGTGTCCGACGCGGCCAGGTAGACGTCGGGCGCCGGCTTCGGGCGCGCCACGCGTTCGCCGGTGAACAGGCGGCCGCCGAACACCTCGTCGAGGCCGACGCGCTTGACCACGCGCTCGACGTAATCGAGATCGCTGTTGCTCGCGCAGGCCAGCCGCAGCGCGATCGACTTGAGCGCCTCGACGGCACCCGGAATCTCGGGCGCGTGGGCCGCGTTGGTGCGGATGTCCTCGCGGATCGAATGGATTTCGTCCTCGCTGATGGTGCGGCCGAGCGTCTTGCCGGCCTCGGTCAGCACCACGGCGGTACGCATGCCGAGCAGCGGGCGGATCGCGTCGTGGACGCCTTCGACCTGCCAGAGCGCCTCCAGGCGTTCGATGACGATGCGCTCGGCAATCGCCTCGCTGTCGACGAGCACGCCGTCGCAATCGCTGATCAGGGCACGGTCCGCGCGCAGCGGGGAAGGGGTGGGGGCTTGCATGGGGTTCTCCTGCGGTAACCGGCCATGATACCGGCAAGGCCGTGCGGCCGGCTCGCCGGACGCCGGCAGGTTCTTGTCCCGGCGCGACCTGGCCGGGAGATGGTGCATTGCACCAGATCATTTGATCTTTCATCAAGCAAAAGATCGTGTCTTGATTTTTGGATGAAATAGATGGTGTCGTGTCATCCGGAGCGCGAGGTGTCAGATTCGGCAATAAATCGATGTTTTCGCTTTCATGATGAATAAATGGGCCGATATGAAGGTAATCAATGCGATTTCATCGCGACCTGATCCCATCCGCCTCAAGCAATCGCTGCCAGAGCTTGCACGATGAAAGTGCGCAATTCTTGACTGAGAGTCAAGGCTCTTTCCCGATTTGGCGGCTTTTTGCAGGGCAGCATTGCGGGCACACTGCGACCATGTCGAATAGCGGGTGCAGCCGGCCCGCGCTTTTATTGCGCCTTTACAGGACCGCCGTCATGAACGCTTCCTCCTCTCCCGCCGCGTCGGCGCCGAGCTCGACCTTGCCGCTGCTGGCGCTGGCCGTCGGCGCGTTCGGCATCGGCACCACCGAGTTCTCGCCGATGGGCCTGCTGCCGGTGATCGCCGACGGCGTCCACGTCTCGATTCCGAGCGCCGGCATGCTGATCAGCGCCTACGCGATCGGCGTGATGGTCGGCGCGCCGATCATGACGCTGCTGCTCGCGCGTGCCTCGCGCCGCACCGCGCTGGTGTTGCTGATGAGCATCTTCACGATCGGCAACCTGCTGTCGGCCATCGCGCCCGACTACACCACGCTGCTGCTCGCGAGGCTCGTGACCAGCCTGAATCACGGCGCGTTCTTCGGCATCGGCTCGGTGGTGGCGGCCTCGCTCGTGCCGCGCGAACGCCAGGCCAGCGCGGTGGCCACGATGTTCATGGGGCTCACCATCGCCAACGTCGGCGGCGTGCCGGCCGCCACCTGGCTCGGCCAGATGATCGGCTGGCGGATGTCGTTCGTCGCGACCTCCGGCCTCGGCGTGCTGGCCATGGCCGGGCTGCTCGCGGCGCTGCCGAAGGGCGAGGCCGGCCGCATGCCCGACGTGCGCGCCGAACTGGCCGTGCTGACGCGCCCGGTGGTGCTCGGGGCGATGGCCACCACGGTGCTCGGCGCGGGTTCGATGTTCACGCTCTACACCTATATCGCGCCGGCGCTCGAACACCTGACGCACGCGTCGCCGGGCTTCGTCACGGCGATGCTGGTGCTGATCGGGGTGGGCTTCTCGATCGGCAACGTGGCGGGCGGGCGGCTGGCCGACCGGTCGCTCGAAGGCAGCCTGATCGCGTTTCTGTTGTTGCTGATCGTGGTGATGGCGGCGTTCCCGGTGCTGGCCACGACGCAGGTGGGCGCGGCGCTGGCGCTGCTGGTCTGGGGCGCGGGCGCGTTCGCCGTGGTGCCGCCGCTGCAGATGCGCGTGATGCGCGCCGCGTCCGAAGCGCCGGGGCTGGCGGCGTCGGTCAACGTCGGCGCGTTCAATCTCGGCAATGCGCTCGGCGCGGCGGCCGGCGGCGCGGTGCTGTCGTCGGGGCTGGGGTATGCGGCCGTGTCGCTGGCGGGCGCTGGGATCGCGGCGCTCGGGCTGTTGCTGGTGCTGTCGCAGATGCGTCGCCGGGCGAGTCCGGCCGCTTGCTGAACGCGGTGGCTTGAGTATTGGCCCGCGTGCGGTGCGCCGCGTGTGAGGCGAGGTTGCTGAGGGTTGGTTTGTTCTGCCCTGACGGCGGTGCGTGCTACGCGCCGCCGTTTTGTTTTTTTGCCCGGACGAGCGTGGGGCGAGGAAGGCGCGAGGGCCGTGAAGCAGGGGGCGCTTACTGACCCGAGGCGGCGGAAGCGGGAGCGGTTGGTGCTGAGGCGGGAGCGGTCGAAGCGGCGGTCGGGGTCGAGGCAGCAGACGTGGTCGAAGCGGCGGCCGCGGTTGAGGCAGCAGACGTGGTTGAACCAGCTGCCGGGGTTGATGCGGCAGACGCGGAAGTGGCCGAAGCGGCAGCCGGTGCGGAAGCGGCTTGGTTTGCGGCGGTGGGTGACGATGCGGCGCTGGCCGGGGCCGCGGCGGACGCGGCAACGGCCGCGCTGGTGTTCTGCGTCGGTGCCGAGGCTGCGTTGACGTTCGATGCGGCAGCGGCCGACTGAGCAGGCGCGGCCGTGGCCGGTGCGGGGGATGATGCGGCGGCGGTGGCTGTGTCAGGTGCCGATGTGGCAGTCGTGGCCGCGGCAGATGCCGATGCAGCGGCCGGAGCCGCTGCGGGTGTGGCCGCCGTCGCGCTCGACGCAGGAGCCGGGTTGGCGCTCGGCATGGCTGCGGGATGCGAAGCCGCAACCGGCGCGGTCGTATTCGATGCCGCCGGTGCAGCAGCGGCCTTGACCGGCGCGGCCTGCTGCGCCGGTGCGTTGGCCGCGGCATGGCCGTTCGGAGCGATCGTTGTCGCGGCGCCCGGCGTCAGATTCACCTCGCCTTGCGTCGGCACGCCGGCCGCGCCGACCTGATTCGCTGCCGACGCGTTCATGCCTTGCGTGGCCGGCGCGGCCGTGGCCTGCGCTGCGCCGCCGTTAGGCAGCGCGGACGTGCCCGTCGAGGCCACCACGGCCTGCGCGCCGGGCGCAACATTCGCGCCTGCGGCCGGTGCCGTCGCCGCATGCGATGCTGCTGCCGCCGCAGGCACCAGCACAGCCTCGGGCGCTACCGGCGAAGATGACGACGAAGAAGGCGAAGCGGACGGCGAAGACGCCGGCCCCGTCGGCTCGGCCGGCGTGCGCATCTTGACCGGCCCGGTATCGCCCGGCCCACCCGTGCCCGGCGCCGGTTCCGGCAGCGGCGCGACCGGCTCCTGCTCGGCGGCCTTGGCCGCCGCCTTGCCGTGCTTGGCCGGATTGACCTTCAGGAAGTGATCGACGAGCTTGAAGAAGCGGTCGTAGAACACGCCCGCCGGAATCGTCTCGCTGGCGATCTTCACCATCGAATCGTCGCTCGACCCGATCGGCAAGGACAACGAACCGAGCACCGACAGGCCCACGCTGGCCGACGTGCTGGTCTTCTTGAGCGTGTAGCGGTCCTGCACGGCGTTCACGTAGGCGATGCTCGAACCCGAATCGGGATCCGAATCGACGCAGACCACGTGAAATTCGATCACCACGTGCGAATCGTTGGCCGGCTGGAAGTTCTTGCTGCCGTCGACGGTATCGGGCCGCGCCAGGTTGGTGGTGTAGCCCTGGCTCAGCAGCGCGCGGCGCGCGGCCTCGCAGGTGGCCGACGAAGTGTCGTGGAAGGTGTGCGTGTACGGGCTGCTCGACGCGTCGAACTGCTCCTGCGTGTACAGCGGCTTGGGCGCGGACGAGCAGGCCGACAGCAAGGCCGTGGCCGCGAACGCGCAAGTCAGGGAAATCAGGCGAAGTCGAGTGTGCATGGCGTCGGGTAGTGGGAGGGACGCACCGGCCCCGGCACCGCGCGATGCGACCCCGGGCCGCTTGCGTGACCGGCCGCTATTATAGTTTCCCCTGATGCCAGGCTGCATTTGCCGCGCGAACGCGCAGGCGGCGCAATCGAAAAACGACACACGAAAAAAATCCCGCCCAACCGGGGCGGGATCGTGCTGCATGGGTTGCCGAATCGCTCAGGCCTGGCCCGTGGCGATCTCGATCTTGCGCGGCAGCGCTTCGGCGCGGCGCGGGATGCGCAGCGTCAGCACGCCGTCGCGCAGGTTCGCGTCGATGCGCGCGGTGTCGAAGTGCGGGCTGACCGCGAAGCTGCGCAGGTAGCGCGGCGTGCGCCGTTCGGCATGCTGCACGCGCAGGCCGGCCGTTTGCGGCAGATCGGCCTGGGCGTCGATGGTCAGGCGGCCGTCGTGCACGCGCACGTCGAGGCCCGCTTTCGCGACGCCGGGCAGGTCGGCCCACAGCGTGATGCCTTGCGCGTCCTCGGTGATATCCACCGACGGCGTGACGCTCGGGCCGCGGCGCGGCGTGTCGTGGGCGCCCGGTTGGGCCGGTGCGGTGGCGTCGGCGGCGGGGCGGTCGATGAGTTCGGGAGTGGTGGTCATGGCGATGGTCCTCGCAATCATTTACTGAACGTGAATCGAACGCGGCTGCGCGGCAGCGCGCTTCGCGATACGGATATGCAGGCAGCCGTTGTCGTAGCGCGCCTCGATGTTGCCGGCGTCGGCATTCGACGGCAGTTCCACCGCGCGGCGGAAGCGGCCGCTGAAGCGTTCGCGCGACAGCGGGCGAGCCGCTTCGGCTTGTGCGGTTCGGGCGGCAGGTTCCGCGCCAGATGATTCGGCATCCGAAACATTATTGGACGAAAAAGAAACGCCGGGCGATGCGGTGCTGCGTTCGCCGCTGATGGTCAGGAGCCCTTTGTCGATGGTCACGTCGAAATCGCCGGCCTGCATGCCCGGGGCGAAGGCGACGATCTCGATCGCATCGTCGTTCGCGCCGACGTTGATCGGCGGGAAGGTGTCGAAGCGGCTGCCGCGCGAGGCGGCGAAGCCCGACATCTGCCGTTGCAGCCGGTCGAGTTCGCCGAACAGGTCGGCGCCGAAGCGATACGTGGTCATGGTTCGAATCCTCTCGAAGATCGATCGGCATGGACGGTGCGCGAAGGGCGCGGGCCATGCGATGCGGGGTCAACCGGCGGTGCGGAACGCAACCGCCTCATGGCTCCACAAATAGGAACGTTGCGCACGAATTCAAGAGGGATTTTTCAAACCGATGCTTGCGGGTGCATCGATCGCCGGCCGCCCGCTGACAGCCCGTTGGGGTCGCGCCCCGCTTCAGGGGCATCCCTATCGGGATCATCCCTAGCAGCGGCGTCGTGCCATCCCAAACTTTGGAATCGCGATGGTATGCTGCCCCACTCCCGAATACTGAGGTCTCGCATCGGCAATGCCGATTCCCGTGATCGTTGCAATCCCCAATCCCCGTGAAGGTTTCGCCGCCGGCCGCGCTGCCGCGCCGCACAGAAACCCGCCTGCGCCAGCAGCGTCCCGCGACCGCGCGAGGCGTGCGCGGCGCCGCGCCCCGCCGCGCACGCGCTGACGCGCAGGCCTCACGCACACCGTCTTCCTTTTCAACACCTATCCGGAGATTTCCATGACCCGAAACCAAGCGGTCGAGGCCACGCATTCCCTGTCGCTCGATGTGCCCGAGTACGTTCGCCATCGCGGCCTGATCGACTGGGTCGCGCGCATCGCGGCGCTGACCGAAGCCGACAAGGTGGTGTGGTGCGACGGCTCGCAGGAAGAATACGATCGCTTCTGCGAACAGATGGTCGCGCAGGGCACCATGATCCGGCTCAACCCGGCCAAGCGCCCGAACTCGTTTCTCGCGCTGTCCGATCCGTCGGACGTGGCGCGCGTGGAGGATCGCACGTTCATCTGCAGCGAAGCGCGCGACGATGCCGGCCCGACCAACCATTGGGTCGCGCCCGCCGAGATGCGCGGCACGCTCGACGGCCTGTTCCGCGGCGCGATGCGCGGCCGCACGCTCTACGTCGTGCCGTTCTCGATGGGGCCGCTCGGCTCGCCGATCGCGCATATCGGCGTGGAGCTGTCCGACAGCCCGTACGTGGCCGTCAACATGCGGATCATGACGCGCATGGGCCGCGACGTGTATCGCGTGCTCGGCGAGGACGGCCATTTCGTGCCGTGCGTGCACAGCGTCGGCAAGCCGCTCGCGGCCGGCGAGGCCGACGTGCCGTGGCCGTGCAACGACACCAAATACATCGTGCATTTCCCCGAAACGCGCGAGATCTGGAGCTACGGCTCGGGCTACGGCGGCAACGCGCTGCTCGGGAAAAAGTGCTTCGCACTCCGGATCGCCTCGACGATGGGCCGCGACGAAGGCTGGCTCGCCGAGCACATGCTGATCCTCGGCGTGACCGCGCCCGACGGCACCAAGCGCCATATCGCGGCGGCGTTCCCGTCGGCCTGCGGCAAGACCAACTTCGCGATGCTGATCCCGCCGGCCGGCTTCGACGGCTGGAAGGTCACGACGATCGGCGACGACATCGCCTGGATCAAGCCCGGCCAGGACGGCAAGCTCTACGCGATCAACCCGGAAGCCGGCTATTTCGGCGTCGCGCCGGGCACCGGCGAGAAGACCAACCCGAACGCGCTGGCCACGCTGCGCGAGAACGTGATCTTCACGAACGTCGCGCTGACCGACGACGGCGACGTCTGGTGGGAAGGCCTGACCGACACGCCGCCCGCGCATCTGCTCGACTGGCAGGGCCAGGACTGGACGCCCGCGATCGGCAAGGAAACCGGCCGCAAGGCCGCGCATCCGAACGCGCGCTTCACGGCGCCGGCCTCGCAATGCCCGTCGATCGATGCCGACTGGGACAACCCGGCCGGCGTGGCGATCGACGCGTTCGTGTTCGGCGGCCGCCGCTCGACCACGGTGCCGCTCGTGACCGAGGCGCGCGACTGGACCGAGGGCGTCTACATGGCCGCCACGATGGGTTCCGAAACCACCGCCGCTGCCGCCGGCAAGCAGGGCGTGGTGCGCCGCGACCCGTTCGCGATGCTGCCGTTCTGCGGCTACAACATGAGCGACTATTTCTCGCACTGGCTGAAGCTTGGTAGCCAACTGGAAGCGTCGGGCGCGACGTTGCCGAAGATCTACTGCGTGAACTGGTTCCGCAAGGACGCCGACGGCCGCTTCGCGTGGCCCGGCTTCGGCGAGAACATGCGCGTGCTGAAGTGGATGCTGGAGCGCATCGACGGCAGGGGCGACGGCGTCGAGCACGCGCTCGGCCTGACGCCGCGCTATCAGGACATCGACTGGGGCGGCATGGCGTTCACGGCCGAACAGTTCGAGCAGGTGGCCTCGGTCGATCGCGACGCATGGCGCGAGGAACTGGCGCTGCACGACGAGCTGTTCGACAAGCTGAAGACGCGCCTGCCGCAAGCGCTGGCCGACACCAAGGCGGCCTTCGAGGCGCGGCTCCAAGGCTGACCGGGTAGCAGGCCTGCCCGGATTCACCCTGAAAAAACGCCACGCGAACCCGGTTCGCGTGGCGTTTTTCATTGGCGTGGAGAATCGGCGGTCCAAAGCAGTTCAGGGCGATCCGCAGCCGTTCGATGCGACAATCGTCGCCGTCATTCATTGAACGAATTCGCTACCGGAGACCGCATCCCATGGATATCCAACGCATTGCCGTCGTCGGCGCGGGCGTGATCGGCGCAAGCTGGACCGCCTTCTATCTCGATCAGGGCTTCGAGGTGGTCGTGACCGACCCCGCGCCCGACGCGGCCGAACGGCTCGACGTGGCGCTCGTGCGCTTCATGGGCGAGGCGCGGCTCGCGGCCTGCCGCGCCAAGCTGCGTTTCGTGGCCGATCTCGACGCCGCGCTCGACGGCGTGGATTTCGTGCAGGAAAACGGCCCCGAGCGGCTCGACGTCAAGCGCGAGCTGTATCGCCGCCTGGATGCGCGCCTGCCGGCCGAGGCGCTGATCGCATCGAGTTCGTCGGGCCTGCGCATGTCCGATATCCAGACCGCCTGCGAACGGCATCCCGAGCGCTGCCTGATCGCGCATCCGTTCAATCCCCCGCACCTGATTCCGCTCGTCGAGCTGGCCGGTGGCGAAGCCACCGCGCCCGACGCGATCGCGCGCGCCAAGCGCTTCTACGACGAGCTCGGCAAGGTCACGATCGTGCTGAACAAGGAGATGCCCGGCCACGTGGCGAACCGGCTGGCCGCCGCGTTGTTCCGCGAGGTGTATCACCTGGTGGGCGAGGGCGTGGTCAGCGTGGCCGACGC
This sequence comes from Burkholderia sp. 3C, assembly GCF_054589155.1. Taxonomy (NCBI): domain Bacteria; kingdom Pseudomonadati; phylum Pseudomonadota; class Betaproteobacteria; order Burkholderiales; family Burkholderiaceae; genus Burkholderia; species Burkholderia sp. 3C. The sequence continues at coordinate 48,888 of NZ_BAAILN010000044.1, read as the reverse complement.
CGACAAGGCGGTGTCCTGGGGACCGGGCCTGCGCTGGGGGCTGATGGGGCAGGGCCTGACCTATCACCTGGGCGGCGGCGACGGCGGCATGGGGCATTTCCTCGACCATCTGTCGGGGCCGATCACGAGCTGGTGGGACGATCTCGGCGCGCCGGCGTTCAACGAGGACGTCGATCGCAAGCTGATCGAGGAACTGCGCGAGATCCAGGGTGCGCGCTCGATTGCCGAACTCGGCGCGGAGCGCGACCGGCTGCTGGTGGAATTGATCGAGGCGCGCCGGCGCAGCTTCCTGCCCTGATCGAAACCGAGCCCGCGCGCGAATGAGGGCAGGCCGCCGTAGCGACGGCCTGCCTCAGAACTCCGCCGCTGCCGCCACCAGCGTGGCTTCGAGCGCGAGCGTCGAACGCGACGCCGAGGCGGGCCGGTCGATCACGTATTCGAGGTCGCCGAGCGCGGGCAGGCCCGCTTCGAGCTTGGCCAGGCCCTGCGGGATCACGTAGCCGGCAAACGCCGACACGCCCAGCCCGGCCGCCGCGGCTGCGCGCAGCGCCGCGATGCTGCTGCTCGATACGGCAATCCGATAGGGGCGACCGATCGCGTTCAGGGTTTCGAGCACGCGCTGGCGCGACACGCTCGGCTCCGGGTGCAGCGCGAGCGGCAGCACCGGCTCGCGCCCGGTGATCGGCGAGGCCGGCCCGGTACACCAGTACAGCGGCTCGGTGCGGATCACGCGGCCGCGCCGGCTGCCGGCGATGCGCTTGGCGAACACCAGGTCGTGGCGGCCCTCGTCGAGCGCGTGGAACAGGTCGCCCGACAGCCCGGTGGTGATCTCCAGTTCGACTTCGGGATTGCGCTGGATGAAGCTGACCAGCGCGGCGGGCAGGTGGGCCGACGCGAAATCCTCCGACATGCCGAGCCGTACCTTGCCCGACAGCGGCGGTCCGCACACCGACATCACCGCTTCGTCCATCAGTTCGAGGATTCGGCTCGCGTAGCGGTGCAGCGCATCGCCGTTGGCGGACAGCCGCACGTTGCGCGTGTCGCGCTCGAACAGCGGCCGGTCGAGCAGCTCCTCGAGCCGCCGGATGTGCTGGCTGACGGTGGATTGCGAGAGATTGACGCGCTCGGACGCGGCGGTGAAGCTGCCGGTCTGGGCGACGGCGACGAAACTGCGCAGCAGTTCGGGCGATAACGAACGCATGGTGGAATCCAGATGAACGGCGGCAGCGGCGCGCGGGCGCGGCCCGGCTGGGCCGTCGCAGCAGTTTACGGCAAGACGCCCGAGGGCGGCGCGCGATCGATTGGCGCGGCCTCTGAGTGGCATTGGGCAACTTCATCAATGGCCCGCACGGCGCGGCATACAATCGCCAGCACCGGATACGCATCGCAGGAGAGACGCAATGACGGGATGGAATCAGGCGCGGCAGGCCCGCGACGCACGCCTCGCGGCGGGCGCGCCGCTCGCGCGTGGCAAACGGGTGGCGGCCGAGGACGCAACGGCGCTGCTCGAAGCGGTGCTACGCCCCGGGGACCGGGTCTGCCTCGAAGGCGACAACCAGAAGCAGGCGGACCTGCTGGCCACCGCGCTCGCCGAGGTGGACAGCGCGAAGATCCACGATCTGCACATGGTGCAATCGGGCGTCGTGCTGCCCGAGCACCTCGACGTGTTCGAGCGCGGCATCGCCCGGCGTCTCGACTACGCCTACTCGGGCCCGCAATCGCAGCGCATCGCCAAGCTGCTGTTCGGCGGGCGCATCGAGCTGGGCGCCGTGCACACCTACCTCGAACTGTTCGCGCGCTACTTCATCGATCTGACGCCGCAGGTCGCGCTGATCGCGGCCGTCAGCGCCGACGCCGACGGCAATCTCTACACCGGCCCGAACACCGAGGACACGCCCACCGTGGTGGAGGCCACCGCGTTCAAGGACGGCATCGTGATCGCCCAGGTCGATCGCATCGTCGATCGCGTGCCGCGCGTCGACATTCCGGGCGACCGCGTGCATTTCGTGGTGGAGGCCGGGCGGCCGTTCTTCGTCGAGCCGCTGTTCACGCGCGACCCGGCGGCGATCACCGAAACCCAGATTCTTACCGCGATGCTGGCGCTCAAGGGCATCTATCAGCCCTACGGCATCAAGCGCCTGAATCACGGCATCGGCTTCAACACGGCGGCGATCGAACTGCTGCTGCCGACCTACGGCGAACGCCTCGGCCTGAAGGGCAAGATCGGCACGCACTGGGCGCTCAATCCGCATCCCACGCTGATCCCGGCGATCGAATCGGGCTGGGTCGAACAGATCCACTGCTTCGGCTCCGAAGTCGGCATGGACGACTACATCCGCGCGCGCTCCGACATCTTTTTCACGGGTTCGGACGGCTCGCTGCGCTCGAACCGCGCGTTCTGCCAGACGGCCGGCCTCTACGCCTGCGACATGTTCATCGGCTCGACGCTGCAGATCGACCTGGCCGGCCATTCGTCCACCGTGACCGAGAGCCGCATCGCCGGCTTCGGCGGCGCGCCGAACATGGGCAGCGACGCGCGCGGGCGCCGCCATTCGAGCGAGCCCTGGCTGAAGGCCGGCGCCGAGGCCGATCCGCACACGCCGGCCGCGCTGCGGCGCGGGCGCAAGCTGGTGGTGCAGATCGGCGAGACGTTCGGCGAGAAGAACGTGCCGATGTTCGTCGAGAAGCTCGACGCGCTGCGCCTGGCCGACAAGCTCTCGCTCGATCTCGCGCCGATCATGGTGTACGGCGACGACGTCACGCACGTCGTGACCGAGGAGGGCATCGCGAACCTGCTGTTGTGCCGCGACGCCGACGAGCGCGAGCATGCGATTCGCGGCGTGGCCGGCTACACGGACGTGGGCCGTGGCCGCGACCGCAAGATGGTCGAGCGGCTGCGCGAGCGCGGCGTGATCCGCCGCCCCGAGGATCTCGGCATCGATCCGCTCGATGCCGACCGCCGCCTGCTCGCGGCGCGCTCGGTGAAGGACCTCGTGCATTGGTCCGGCGGCCTGTATTCGCCGCCGTCACGCTTTCGCAACTGGTAAGCCCTGCCGCGCGGGGCGGCAGTCGAGCCCCCGTGCGCGTTTCGGCCGGCCCCGAGCGGGCTGGCGGGAGAGATCGAATGGAACAGCTCAACTATCTTCACACCGCGCGCGAGCGTGCGGGCGGGGATGCGGCGTCGGCGCTGGTCGGCGTGGTCGCGTCCGGCAATCTCGAAGTGCTCGTCGAGCGTGTGCTGCCCGGCGCGGCCTGCGAGATCGATATTCAAACCGCCGCCACCGGCTTCGGCGAAGTGTGGCAGGCCGTGGTCGCCGATTTCGTCGAGCGGCGCTCGCCGGGCGGCCTGCGCTTCTCGATCAACGACGGCGGCGCGCGTCCCGATACGGTGGCGCTGCGGCTCGCGCAGGCGGTCCGTGCGATCGAGGGAGGCCAGCGATGAGCGGATTCGAACTCGCCACGGCCGGCGCGAGCTGGTACGAAGCCTCGGCGCGGCAACGCATCGACGGGCTCGTCGACGCCGGCAGCTTCACCGAATTCATCGGGCCCGCCGAGCGCGAAATGAGCCCGCACCTGCCGCTGTTCACGCTGCCGCGCCAGTTCGACGACGGCATGATCGTCGGCCGCGCCGCGCTCGACGGCCGCGCCGTGCTGGTGGCCGCGCAGGAAGGCCGCTTCATGGGCGGCGCGTTCGGCGAGATCCACGGCGCGAAGCTCACCGGCCTGCTGCGCGCCGCGCGCGAATCGGCCACGCCCGTGCTGATCCTGTTCGATACCGGCGGCGTGCGCCTGCAGGAAGCCAATGCGGGCGAACTGGCGATCGCCGAGGTGATGCGCGCGCTGGTCGATGCGCGCGAGGCCGGCGTGCCGGTGATCGGGCTGATCGGCGGTCGCGCCGGCTGCTACGGCGGCGGCGGCTTGCTCGCTGCGTGCTGTTCGGCGCTGGCGGTGTCGGAGCCGGGCCGCATCAGCGTGTCCGGGCCCGAGGTGATCGAAACGAATCGCGGCGTCGAGGAATTCGACTCGAAGGATCGCGCGCTGGTCTGGCGCACCATGGGCGGCAAGCATCGCCGGCTGATCGGCGGCGCCGAGCGCTTCGTCGACGACACGCTGCCGGCGTTCCGCGCCGCCGCGCTCGATTTGCTCGCGGTGCGCCACGGCTTCGACCTCGCGGTGCTCGATGCCGAGCAGACGCGGCTCGAGGCGCGCCTCGCGGCGTTCGGCGATTGCGCCGACGCACGCGACGTTTGGCGCCGGCTCGGGGCGACCGATGCCGAGGCCGACGCCATTCCCGCCATGCCCGGCGACGCCTTCGCCGCGCTGGCCGACCGCCTTCAGGAGACGCGCGATGACGCTCGATGAGATTCTCGGTTCCTTCGACCATGACGTCGCGGTGCGCGACGACGGCCTGCTGGCCGGCCGCGCCACCGTCGACGGCCGCACGGTGGACGTGATCGGCGTGTCGGGCGGCGCGTTCGTGGGCGTGGACGAAGCCTTGTGGCTGTCGGCGCGCGTGCTCGATGTGGTGCGCCGTGGTGATCGCACGCCGATTCTCGTGCTGGTGGACAGCGCGAGCCAGCGCATGAGTAAGCGCGACGAATTGCTCGGCCTCAACGAATGCCTGTCGCATCTGGCCAAGAGCCTGATGCTGGCGAGCCTGCGCGGCCATCCGACCGTCGGCCTGTTGTATGGCGGCACGGCGGCCGGCGCGTTCATCGCGACCGCGCTCGCCACCCGCGTGCTGGTCGCGCTGCCGGGCGCGGAGCCGGCCGTGATGGATCTGCCGTCGATCTCGCGCGTCACCAAGCTGCCGCTCGACGTGCTGCAGGAGATGGCGAAATCGACCGCCGTGTTCGCGCCGGGCCTCGACAATCTCGCGCAAACGGGCGCGGTCGACGCCGTGCTCGATCCGGCGCAGCCGCTCGGCGCGCAACTGGCGCCGTGGTTCGATACGCCGGCCGATCGCGCCGACGGCCGCGATCGCCTCGGCGCGGAACGCGGCGGCCGCCCGGCTGCCGCGCGTATCGCGCAACGCGTCCATGAACTCGCCCGCTCGGCCGGCTGAGGCCGGCTTGATCCGTCATAGCGTCGTGCGCGTCGCGCCCGATGCGTGGCGCGACGTGCTGGCCGCCCACCCGGCGCTGGCCGACGCGCCGCCCGAGGTACGGGAGTGGGCTGCGCGCGGCTGGCCGCTGATGGTGCGGCGCGCCGGGCCGTGCGATGCCGGCGCGGCCGGCGTGCCGCTCGGCTTGCCGTTGCCGCCGTCGCTGGGCAAGCGCCGCATCGGCGTGGTGGTGCCCGAGTCGGCGATCGTCTCGGTCGAGCCGCCGCCCGCCGTTGCGCGGTTGCGCGAGGCCGCGCCGGCGCACTGGCGCGCCACGCTCGATCGGCTCGATGCGATCGCGCGGCGGCATCACGTGGGTTGCCGCGCGTTCGGCAGCCTGGCCTGGCAGGCCCTGACGGGCCTGACCTATCTGTCTTCCGGTTCCGATCTCGATCTGCTGTTCGATGCGCCCATCGGCGCGGATGCCGAGGCGGCGCTCGCGGCGCTGCTCGACGATGTCGCGGCGCTGGCCGATGGTGCCGATGGTGCCGATGGCGGCGAGGCCCCGATGCGCATCGACGGCGAAGTGATTCGGGCCGACGGCGCGGGCGCCAACTGGCGCGAACTGCGTACGGCGCTGGCGGAGCGCGGCGAGATCGTCGCCAAGACCTCGGCTGGCGTGGTGCTGCTGTCGCCGCGCGAATTTCTCGACGGTGCGAAGGAGGCGGCATGATCCAGCCGATGCGGGTGCCTGCGTTCGAAGCGAAGCCGTCGCCGCGCGAGGCCGCGGACGCGATTGCCGAATTCGCCGAGCGTTGCCTGCGGCTCGAAGTGCGGACCTGGCCGAAGCCCGGCCTCGTCAGCCATGTCGATCAGGGCAGCCATGACGATATGGATGCCGCCACGTTCGCGCGCAGCGCCGCCGCGATTCGCCCGTTCCTGGCCGAACTGGCGCGGGCCGGCGCGGCGCGGGCGGAGATGGCGGCGCTGCGCCGGATCGGACTGCGCGCCGAGCACGCGATGCTGGCCGCCACCGGCGGCGTGAACACCCATCGCGGCGCGATCTTCGGGCTCGGCCTGCTGTGCGCGGCGGCGGGCTGGCGAGCGACCGCTGAACCGGTGCCGGCGCTCACGCTCGGCGCGTGCGTTGCCGCGCAATGGGGCGACGAGATCCTGGGCGGCCCGCGTCCGTCGGACAGCCACGGCGAGCGGGCGATCCGCCGCTACGGCGTCGGCGGCGCGCGCGGCGAGGCGGCCAACGGCTTTCCGGCGGTCTACGCGATCGGCGTGCCGGCCTTGCGCGCCGCGCGGGCGCTGCGCCCCGGCCACGCCGAGGCGGCGCGCGTGCAGGCCTGCTTCGCACTGATCGCGGCGCTCGACGACACCAATCTGCTGCATCGCGGCGGCGAGGCCGGCCTGGCGTTCGCGCAGCAGGCCGCTCGGGATTTCCTGGCACGCGGCGGCGTGGGTGCCGACGATTGGCGCGAGCAGGCCGCCGCCGTGCATCGCGCGTTCGTCGCGCGGCGGCTGAGCCCCGGCGGCACGGCCGACCTGCTCGCGATGAGCCTGTTCGCCGATGGGCTCGATCCGCAATGACGCTCGCGCTCCTGTGCTCCGGCCAGGGTCATCAAGGCCCCGGCATGTTCGACCTGATCGGCGACGATCCGGCCGCTGCGCCGCTGTTCGCGCACGCGTCGCGCTGGTTCGGCGGCGATCCGCGCGACTGGGTGCGCGAGGCCGGCCGCGATGCGCTGCGTGAAAATGGCGCGGCGCAGCGCTTGTGCACGCTGCATGCGCTGGCCGTGTACGCCCGGCTCGCGCCGTTGCTGCCCAGGCGACGCTGCGTGGCCGGCTACAGCGTGGGCGAGATCGCCGCGTGGCATGTGGCGGGCCGGTTCGACGCGCGCGATGCGTTCGACCTGATCGCGGCGCGCGCCGATGCAATGGATGCGGCAAGCGCGGGCAACGAAGGCATGCTGTTCGTGCGCGGCCTCGCGCGCGAGGCGCTCGACGCACTGTGCGCCGGGCACGACGCCGCGGTCGCGATCGTCAACCCCGGCGAGGCCTGCGTGCTGGCCGGCAGCACCGAGGCGCTGGCCGCGCTGGCCGGCGAGGCGCAGGCGCATGGCGCCTCGCGCGTGGTCGAGGTGCCGGTGCGGATCGCTTCGCACACGCCACGGCTGGCCGCCGCCGTGCCGGTGTTTCGCGCCGCGCTCGGGCAGGCGAGCGTCGGGCGTGGCGCGGCCGGCACGCGGCTGTTCAGCGGCATCGACGGCGCCGTGGTGCTCGATGTGGGCGATGGCCTCGACAAGCTCGCGCGGCAGATCGCCGAGCCGGTGGAGTGGGCCGCATGCCTCGCGGCCTGCGTCGAAGCCGGCGCGAGCGCGTTCCTCGAACTGGGGCCGGGCCGCGCATTGGCCGAGATGGCTGCCGGCGCGTATCCGGCGGTTCCCGCGCGCAGCGTGGCCGATTTCCGCTCGTGGGACGGGCTGGCCGCGTGGCTGGCGAAGCTCGACGCGGCCTGAATTCATCAAGAACGGCACGGTTCGGCGGCCTTCGATAATCCTCCGATCAATCCGTTCGGCGGCTCGCTCCGCACCTGATCCGGGCGCGATTTTCCGCACCGCGAACACGCGTTCGTCGCCGCCGCGCCACGCTTCTCAGAAACCACTTGCGGGGCCGATCGGCGTGACTACAATACGCGCCCGATGAGACCACACGCCTACCTGACCGCGCTGTCCTGCGCGGCGCTCGCCCTTGCTTCGCCAGCCGTTTCCGCGCTGCCCGCGCCCTTTGTCGGCGGGGAGGCGAGCGCCTATTTCGCGCATGTCGGTGACGCCTTCGGCGTGGCGGCCGAACTGGTGAACGGTGCACACCGGCGCGTGCTGGTGGCCGGGTATGCCTCGGTGTCGCCGGCGCTGGCCTCGGCCTTGTGCGAGGCACGTCGGCGCGGCGTGGCGGTGCGCGTGGTGCTCGACCGCTCGGCGCCGGCCGCGCGCTACAGCGGCGCGGCGTTTCTGGCCGAATCGGGCATCGACGTGGCGTTCGCGCGTCGGGCCGGCGCAACGCGCACGCCGTTCATCGTGGCGGACGACGCCGTGGCGATCGACACCGCCGTCACGCCGCCCGCCCACGGCCCATCCACCGCCGGTGATGGCGCCATGACCGTGCGTGCGCTGAACGTATTCCGCGACGTGCCGCAACTGGCGCAGGCCTATACACGTACGTTCTGGCAGTGGTATCGCGTGGCCGCCGGGGCGCGCTGACGCGTAACCCAAACACCTCAAACCGCGCACCGATCGAGGTAGCGGCCCGCGTCGTTCGCTTGCACAATAGCCGCTTCCACGACGAGGCAGACGATGGCGATCACGGTCGAAACTCTCCAGTTCGCGGCGCGCGACGGACGACCGTTGACGGGCTCGCTCTATCTTCCCCACCTGAACCCTGAACGGGCGGTGCTGATCAACAGCGCGCTCGGCATGCCGCGCGTGCGCTACGACGCGTTTGCGCGCAGCCTGGCCGAAGCCGGGTTCGCGGTCCTCAGCTACGACAATCGCGGCATCGGCGGTTCGCGCACGGCGGTGGCCGACACCGATCGCGTGACGCTGCGCCAATGGGGCGAAGCCGATCTGCCCGCCGCGCTCGATTGCCTGGCCACCCACGCGCCCGCGGCGCGCCTGTTCGCGCTCGGCCATGCGACGGGCGGCCGCCTGCTGGGCCTTGCGCCGAACCTCGGGCGGCTGGCCGGCATCGCGACGGTGGCCGCCGGCACCGGCTATTGCGGCGATGCGCGTGGCGCGGCGGGCATCGCGCTTGCGTTCGCCACCTACGTGGCGCTGCCGCTGGCCGGCCGCTTCATGACGCGCGTGCCGGGCCGCCTGCTCGGCGCCGAAGCCGACGTGCCGGCCGGCATCGCGCTCGATTGCGCCGTTGGCGGGCGGGGGCCGGGCGGCCGCGTGGCGGCGGCGGGCCGGGAAATGCGCGCCGGCTTCGATGCCTATCGCGGCCCGCTGCTGGCCTATGCCGTCGAGGACGACCCGTTCGCGCCGCCCGCCGCCGTGGCCGCGCTGCACCGGCGCTTCACCGCCGCGGAGGTCGAATTCCGCACCCTCGCGCCGCACCCGGGCCAACGCCCGATCGGCGCGGTCGGCTATTTCCGCGACGACAATCGCGCGCTCTGGCCGTCGCTGGCCGCCTGGTTCGGCGCACGCTGAACGGGCAGCGCGCGAGATCTCCTCACGATCGACGCTGGCGCGATGCGACGCGAGGCTGCTACAGTCGTCGGTCCCGCCCTCAACCAGAGTGAGTGTCAGATGAAGCTGATTGGAATGCTGGATTCCCCGTACGTTCGCCGCAGCGCCGTGTCCGCCAAGCTGCTCGGGCTGTCGTTCGAGCACCTGCCGCTGTCGGTGTTTCGTCATTTCGACCAGTTCAAGGCCGTGAACCCGGTCGTGAAAGCGCCGACGCTGCTGACCGACGACGGCACGATGGTGCTCGACTCGTCGCTCATCGTCGACTATCTCGACCACCTCGTCGAGCCGTCCAAACGGCTGATGCCCGACGACGCGGCCGCGCGGTTGCGCTCGATCGAACTGATCGGCCTCGCACTCGTCGCCGCCGAGAAGACGGTGCAGGTGGTGTACGAGAACAACATGCGCCCCGACGAAAAGGTGCATCGGCCGTGGCTCGACCGCCTAGTCGAGCAGGTCGACGCCGCTTACGGCGCGCTCGAGAAGCGCATTCTCGGCACCACCGGCTGGCTGCTCGGCGAGCGCATCACCCAGGCCGACGTGACGGTGGCCGTGGCGTGGCGCTTCACGCAGGCGGAGCGCGCCCACCAGCGCGATCTGGCGCCGTTCGATGCGCAGCGCTTCCCGACCATCGCCGCGCTGTCGGCGCGCGCCGAGCAACTGCCGGAGTTCGTCAGCACGCCGCCCGACTGAGCGGGGGCGGCAAACCTAGGGTTGCCACCGATTGTTCGCGCAGGCAAACAACTGACTTCGTGTGCAGCCCATTTATCCGCGGGCTGCCGGTTCGTAGAATTCGTCGGGTCAGTTCATCGTCCCGTCGGAGCCCGTCATGCGAACCCTCATCGAAAATCGTCTGTATCACCCGTCCGTCGTGCTGCCGATGGTGTCGTTGATGCAACTGATGGTGACGCACGACTTCAACCTGAGCCAGGTCGGGTTCGTGGTGGCCGGGCGCGGGATGCGGGCCGTGGTCGAGCGTTCGCGCTCGTTCGTGACCTGCATGGCCTGCCGGCACGGCGGTTGCACGGCGCATTGAAGCGCGCCGCGTCACCCGGCGCCGGACACGCCCACACCCCCGCCTCGGCGGGGGTGTTCGTTTTTGGGCGCCCGGAAATGACAACGCCGCGCCGGCTCTGGCGAGCTGGCGCGGCGTTGGGAACGGCGGAGGGGCTTGAGCCGGCTAAAGTGGCTGAAGTGGCCGAAGTGGCTTAAGCGCGGGCCGCCGATACGCTATGGTAAGCGTCGTTGTTATCTTCTTCCGCCTGTTCGCGCAGTTCGCGAACCAGGGCATGCGCCTCGCGGCGCGATGCCACGGCCGGCGGCGAACCGGCCAGCGGCTGGCGGGCCGTTTCCCGCAGGGCCAGCACCGAGATCGCACCGATCACGGCGGCGCCCATCAGGTAGTACGCCGGCATCATCGGGTTGCCGGTGCGTTCCACCAGCCAGGCCGCGACCAGCGGCGTCGTACCGCCGAACAGCGACACCGAGATATTGAAGCCGATCGCGAGCGCGCCGAAGCGGATCTCGGTCGGGAACAGCGCCGGCAGCGCCGACGGCATCACGCCGCAGAAGCACGACAGCATCACGCCGAGGATCATCAGGCCGCCGAACACCGGCAGCATCTCGCCCGTGCGGATCATCATCAGCGCGGGGATCGACAGCACCAGCAGGCCCACGCAACCGGCCAGCATGACCGGCTTGCGGCCGACCACGTCCGACAGGCGGCCTGCACCGATCGTCATCGGGATCATCAGCACCATGACCAGCAGCACCAGCGCCAGGCCGTGCGTTTCGTTGAAATGCAGGGTCGACGACAGGAAGCTCGGCAGATACGACAGCACCATGTAGTCGGTCACGTTGAAGATCAGCACGAGGCCCACGCACAGCAGCATCGCGTTGCGGTGCTTGACGAGCATGTCGAGGAATTTGACCTTCGGCATGGTCTTGTCCTGCGCCTCGCGCAGTTCGGCCTGACGCTTGAAGGCCGGGGTTTCCTCGAGCTTCATCCGGATATACAGGCCGATCAGACCAAGCGGGCCGGCCACCAGGAACGGCACGCGCCAGCCCCAGGAGGTCAGCGCGTCGTGCGGCAGCACGGCCGTAAGCAGCGTGACCACGCCCGCGCCGAGCACATAGCCGATCAGCGTGCCGCATTCCAGGAAGCTGCCCATGAAGCCGCGGCGCTTGTCGGTCGAGAATTCGGCGATGAAGGTGGCCGCACCGCCGTATTCGCCGCCGGTCGAGAAGCCCTGCACGAGGCGGGCGACCAGCAGCAGGATCGGGGCCAGGATGCCGATCGAGTCGTAGCTCGGGATCAGGCCGATCGAGAACGTGCCGAGCGCCATCAGGATCATGGTCATGGCGAGCACGCGTTGGCGGCCGATGCGATCGCCGAGCGGGCCGAACACCATGCCGCCGATCGGGCGCACCACGAAGGCGGCCGCGAACGTGCCGAAGGTGGCCAGCAACTGCGCGGACGGGTTGCTCGACGGGAAGAACACCTGGCCGAGCGTGACGGCGATGTAGCTGTAGACGCCGAAGTCGAACCATTCCATCGCATTGCCGATGGCCATGGCGCGCACGGCGCGCTTCAGCAGCGATTGATCGACGACGGTGATGTCGTTGACGGTGACGGGGGCGTCGCTGGACGACGCGGAGACAGCGGAAGGGCTGACGTGTGATGCAGTCAAGGTGAAGGCTCCTTTGACAGCGGACGATGCGCGTTGCCGGAAGGCGCGAGCATCGCCACGGTTTGCCGAGGAGCGCAGCGGCGTGGCAGCACGGAACGTCGGGCGCACGAAGACGCCGAGATCGGACGGGGCCGCGTGCGGCGCGCCAGTGGCCGCCGCGTCGATGCGCTCATGAGATTGCCGCCGGGCTGGCCTGACAAGGGGGACCGACGACGACCGGTACGCGGCGTGGCGCCTGCGACCGGAAACGAACCCTGGAAAGGGCGCTGAAACGAAGCAGGTGGGCCGAAAACGGCTGCCTGCCTGTGATCGATATTTCGTGCGACGAGACGGTGGCGGGAATTCCGCAAACGCTCGCTGCTCAAACAGAATGAACGAAATAGATAAATGAAAGAGCGGCTATAGTACCACGATCGCAGGAGATCGTGCAAATTGCCGGCTCAGCCCCGCCCGGTGGGGGATTGGCGGGAGATAATCCAGCCGGTGCCGGCACGGCGCTGGCGATGCGCGCGGGCGCGTTGCAGCGTCCGTTCCTGTCCGGTTTCCCTCGTCAATGTTCGCCGCCGCGAGTGGCCCTCGAATCCGTTTCCCGACCCATGCCCGACCTGATCAAGATCGCCGGATTGTTCGTTCTCACCGCCCTCGCCGAGATCGTCGGCTGCTATCTGCCGTGGCAGGTGCTCAAGGAGGGGCGCAGCGCGTGGCTGCTGGTGCCCGCGGCGGTATCGCTGGCGCTGTTCGCGTGGCTGCTGACGCTGCATCCGTCGGCCGCGGGGCGGACTTACGCGGCCTACGGCGGCGTGTATATCGCGGTGGCGCTCGGCTGGCTGCGGGTGGTCGACGGCGTGCCGCTGACACGCTGGGATACGGCCGGCGCCGTGCTGGCGCTGGCCGGTATGGCGGTGATTGCGCTTCAGCCGCGCGGCTGAAGGATGGCGCGGGCGCGGCGGGTCAAGCCGCCGGCGTGGCCGGCTCGGCTTCCTTGCGCCAGACGCAGGTGCCCTTGACCGACTTGTCGAGCTCGTCGAGCTGGGTTTGATGCGCGGCCAGTTCCTCGTCGCTGGCGGTCAGCACCGGCAGCGCGAGCGACGCCAGCGCGACGCGCGAGCCGCCGCCCGCGCCGCCTTCGTCGTCGCCATCGCCGAGCATGTCGATCACCAGGCTTTCCTGGCCGCGCGTCATCGCCAGATAGACCTCGGCCAGCAGCTCCGAGTCGAGCAGCGCGCCGTGCAGCGTGCGGTGCGCGTTGCTGATGCCGAAGCGGTCGCACAGCGCGTCGAGCGAATTGCGCTTGCCGGGGAACATCTGCTTGGCCTGCACCAGCGTGTCGATCACGCCGTCGCAGTGCTTGAGCAGCGGCGGCAGTTTCAGGCGCTCGAATTCGGCGTCGAGAAAGCCGATGTCGAACGGCGCGTTATGGATGATCAGCTCGCCGCCGCGCACGAAATCGCAGATCGCGTTGGCGACTTCGGCGAATTTCGGCTTGTCGCTGAGGAATTCGGTGGTCAGGCCGTGCACGGCCAGCGCGCCCGGATCGCTGTCGCGCTCGGGGTTCACGTAGAAGTGCAGATTGTTGCCGGTCAGCCGGCGGTTCAGCATTTCCACGCAGCCGATTTCGATGATGCGGTCGCCGGTGCGGGCATTCAGGCCGGTGGTTTCGGTGTCGAGGATGATCTGGCGCATGTCGGTAATTCAGTGAGGCCGGCGCGCGGGCCGGCGGTAACGAAGACGAAGCGGCAGGGGAGCGCGGCGCGTGCCGCCGCTCAGGCCTGCTGCGACAGCGAATCGACGCCGCGATTGGCGAGCGCGTCGGCGCGCTCGTTCTCGGCGTGGCCGGCGTGGCCCTTGACCCAGCGCCATTCGATCTCGTGGCCGGCGACCAGTTCGTCCAGCCGCTTCCAGAGATCGGCGTTCTTGACGGGCGTCTTGGCGGCCGTCACCCAGCCTTTTTTCTTCCAGCCGTGAATCCATTCGCTGATGCCTTTCTGCACATATTGCGAATCGGTATGCACGACCACCTGGCAGCGGCGCTTGAGCGCTTCGAGCGCCTTGATCACGGCGAGCAGCTCCATGCGGTTGTTGGTGGTGCCCGGCTCGCCGCCGAACAGTTCCTTTTCCTGGTCGCCGAAGCGCAGCAGGGCGCCCCAGCCGCCGGGGCCGGGGTTGCCCTTGCAGGCGCCGTCGGTATAGATATCGATCGATTGCAACGTCATGAATGCTCTTGATGGGTGGTAGGGGCCGCGGCCGGTGCGAGCGCGGGCGCACGCGCCGGCTTGCGAACCCGGATCGGGCCGACCGGGCGTATCTCGCGCACCCGCTTGACGGCCGTGACCATGTAAACAGCGCCGAAGATCGGCCACCAGCGGTCGCCGGCCGCTTCCATGAAGGCGTAGCGCGACATCCACTTGTCGGTGACCAGCGGCGGGCGATAGCAGCCGAAGCGGCCGCGCTCGATGTCGAAACCGAGCAGCTTCATCCAGTCCTTGAGGCGGATGAAGGCGATCGGATCGCGCGCGCCCGGCACGAACGGGCGTTTTGCGATGCGGCCGAACGATTGCCGCGCGCCCCACAGGCTCAATGAATTGAAGCCGGTGATCACGAGCCGGCCTTCCGGCATCAGCACGCGCTCGGCTTCGCGCAGCAGGCCGTGCGGATCGGCCGTGAATTCGAGCGTGTGCGGCATCACGATCAGATCGACGCTCTGCGATTCGAACGGCAGGTCGAGCAGGTCGCACCAGACGGTGCTGCGGCCGACCGGCGCATGATGCGGGCCGGGCGGGTCGCCGGCCCACGGAAAGCGGAACGGCGCGCTGGCGCCGCTGGCCGGATCGAGCACCAGCCCGCGGCCGGGCATGCGGTTCTCGCGCAGGGAATCGAGCTGGGGCAGGCCCAGTTGCAAGGCGTGGAAGCCGAACACGTCGGACACCACGCGGTCGAGCTGGGCCTGTTCCCACTCGAGCACGTAGCGGCCGGGCGGCGAAGCGCTCCAGGCGGGCCAGTCTATAATCGGACGGTCTGACATATCGATTGAGTGCGCGCCCATGAACGAGCTGGAATACGTGCCGGTACCGGCATTCGATGACAACTATATCTGGCTCGTGTCGGATGGCAGCGACGCGATCGCCGTCGATCCGGGCGACGCCGCCCCGGTGCGTCGGTATCTCGATGCGCGGGGCTGGCGGCTAGCCGCTATTCTACTCACCCACCATCATGCCGACCACGTCGGCGGCGTCGCCGCGCTGCTCGACGACCCGAAGCAGGGCGACCCCGTGCCCGTCTACGGCCCGGCCGGCGAGGACATCGCGCAAGTCACGGTGCCGCTCGCGGGCGGCGCGCGCGTGGCGATCGGCAAGCCGGCGCTCGAATTCACGGTGCTCGACGTGCCGGGCCACACGCGCGGCCACATCGCGTTTTACCAGGCCGCCGGCGCGGCGAACCGCGCGCCGCACCTGTTCTGCGGCGACACGCTGTTCTCGTGCGGCTGCGGCCGGCTGTTCGAGGGCACGCCGGCGCAGATGCTGGCCTCGCTCGACGCCTTGGCCGCGCTGCCGGGCGAAACCCAGGTGCACTGCGCGCACGAATACACGCTCTCGAACATCCGCTTCGCGCTCGCGTGCGAGCCCGACAACGCGGCGCTGGCCGCCTGGCGCGACGACGCCCAGGCGCGCCGCGCGCGCGGCGTGCCCACGCTGCCCACCACCATCGCCCACGAGCGTGCCGTCAATCCGTTCCTGCGCGCCGACAGCCCGGCGATCGCCGCGACGCTCGAAGCCGAGCTGCACGAGGCGCCGGCCGACCGGCTCGCCGCCTTCACGATGATGCGCGAGTGGAAGAACCGCTTCCGCTGATCGTTCCACTATCCGCTGCCGCTGTTCCCGACCTGTCTTCGCGTAGGGCCGCCGCCTCGCGAGGCCGGCGGCCCGCGCGCAACAATTCTCAATGTTTCGATGGCGCGAAGCGGCGCATGATCGGGCGACGGCCATCAGAAACTGCCTGATTCGATTCAGCCAATGCTCAAGCTGAATCTGGAGAATGCGCCCCAAATACCGGATTTATTGGCATTTTTCGGCGTTTTTATTGACGCGATGCTCGGGCCACCTTACTATCGCCTGCAATTTTCAGCCGTTGGAAGCCGAGATTTACATGCGATTTCTGATCAGTGCGATGTTGGTCCTGTTGCTGGCCGCTTGTGCGAGCCCCGGGCCTGACGTCCCCGCCGCCGCCGCTTCCAATCCGCAGGCCGCCTCCGATTTTCTCCGCAAGTCCGCCACCTCGAAGGAAACCGTCGACGTCGACAAGCAGTCGGTCGGCGACCTGACGACCAAGGATTCCGATCTGTGGGCGCGCATTCGCCGTGGTTTTCAGATGCCGGACCTGCAGAGCGACCTCGTCGACATGCAGACCACCTGGTACACGGAGCGTCCCGACTACGTGCAGCGCATGACCGAGCGCTCGCAGAAGTACCTCTATCACATCGTCGAGGAGCTCGAGGCGCGCAACATGCCGACCGAGCTGGCGCTGCTGCCGTTCATCGAATCGGCCTACAACCCGCAGGCGCTGTCGGTGGCGAAGGCGGCCGGCATGTGGCAGTTCATTCCCGGCACGGGCCGCACCTACAACCTCAAGCAGAACATGTGGCAGGACGAGCGGCGCGACGTGCTGGCCTCGACCAGCGCGGCGCTCGATTACCTGTCGCGCCTGCATGACATGTTCGGCGACTGGTATCTGGCGCTGGCCGCGTACAACTGGGGCGAGGGCAACGTGCAGCGCGCGATCGCGCGCAATCAGGCGGCCGGCCTGCCGACCGACTACCAAAGCCTGCGCATGCCGAACGAGACGCGCAACTACGTGCCGAAGCTCCAGGCGGTCAAGAACATCATCGCGAATCCGCAGCAATACGGCCTGACGCTGCCCGATATCCCGAACCACCCGTATTTCGTGACGGTCACCACGTCGCACGACATCGACGTCAAGATGGCCGCCCAGTTGTCGGGCCTGTCGCTCGAGGAATTCAAGGCGCTGAACCCGTCGTTCTCGAAGCCGGTGATCGTCGGCGCGACGCAGCCGCAAATCCTGCTGCCGTTCGACAACGCATCGCAGTTCGAGAAGGGCCTGAAGTCGTACGGTGGCCAGCTGTCGTCGTGGACCACTTACACGGTGACCGAGCGCGCGCGCCCGGCGGCGATCGCCGAGAAGATCGGCGTGGACGCCGATACGCTGATGGCCGTCAACAAGATTCCGGCCGGCATGCGCCTGAAGCCCGGTTCGACGATCGTGGTGCCGCGCGCCGACGACGACGACGAGGACATCAGCGCCGACGTGGCCGAGAACGGCGCGCTGGCCATGGAAGCGGATGTGCCCGACACGCGCAAGATGCTGATCCGGGTGCGCCGCAAGCAGACGATGGCGTCGCTGGCCGGCCGCTACGGCGTGTCGGTCGGGCAGTTGCATGCCTGGAACCGCACGCGCCGCGACATGGTGATGCCGGGCCAGACCATGGTGCTGCATGTGCCGGTGGGCCGTGCGGTGCCGGCCGAGCCGGGGCCGGAGCGGATCGCCACCACGACGGGCGGCGCCCGCATCGAGCGCGCCAGCCTGCGCTCGGGCGGCAAGGTCGTGCGCCGCGCGCCGGTCAAGGCCGCCGCCAAGCAGCCGGTTCGCAGCAGCAAGCCGGCCGCCAAGTCCGCCTCGCGCAAAACCAACAAGAAATAACGCGAATCGGTCGCTGCGCGCGAGGGGCTTTCGCCCGATTCGCCGCGCGTCGCTTATGATCCCGCTCCCACGCCGTCACCGAGGTGACGGCGTTTTCGTTTGGCGTGGCCGTTCGCGAGCGCGGGCGGTGGTTTCGAGGTGCCTATGTCGTCCATCAAGCTGCGCGTGTTCGTGCTGTTCTCGCTCGGTTATTTCGTGTCCTATGTGTTTCGTGGCGTCAATCTCGGCTTCGCGCCGCTGATCACGCACGACCTCGGGCTGTCGGCCGCCGATCTCGGCCTGCTGACGAGCCTGTATTTCCTGGGTTTCGCCGGCGCGCAGATTCCGGCCGGCGTTCTGCTCGACCATTTCGGGCCGCGCCGCGTGACGGCGGCGATGTTGTTGTTCGCGGCGGCCGGCATCGCCGTGTTCGGCATGGCGCACGGCATCGGGGCGATGATGGCCGGCCGGTTGCTGATCGGGGTGGGGGTGTCGGTCTGCCTGGGCGCCGCGTTCAAGGCGATCGCCGAGCAGTTCGCGCTGGCGCGCTTGCCGCTCGTCAACGGCTTCGTGATGGCGGTGGGCGGCTTCGGCGGCGTGGCGGTCGGCTCGCCGCTGGCCTGGACGCTCGGCTTCATGGGCTGGCGCGCCATGTGCGCGGCGCTCGCGGTGTTCACCGTGGCGGTCGCCGCGCTGATCTGGCTCGGCGCGCCCGATGCCGTACGCACGCACCGACAGGCCGGCATCGCGAGCCAGTTCAAGGGCACCTGGCACATCCTGTGCAGCCCGGCGTTTTGGAAGATCGCGTCGTTCTCGGTGGTGACGCAGGGCGTGTTCTATGCGATGCAGTCGCTGTGGGTGGGCGCCTGGATGCGCGACGTGATGGGCTTCGCGCCGCACGAGGCGGCGGCGCTGGTTTCGGTGATCGGCCTCGCGATGATGGCCGGCAGCGTGGGCACCGGCGTGGCGGCGCGCTGGCTGGAAGGGCACGGCGTGTCGGTCTACGCGTTCTGCGGGATCGGCATGGGCTGCTTCGTGCTGACCCAGATCGCGATCATGCTCGGCGCGCCGCTGCCGGCGGGGGTGCTGTGGGCCGCCTACGGCGCGTTCGGCGGTATCGGCATCCTCAGCTACGCGATTCTGGCCGAGCATTTCCCCGTTCACTTGATCGGCCGTGCGAACACCACGCTGACGCTGGTGATCTTCGTGCTGATCTTCGGTTTCCAGTTGGGCGTCGGCGCGGTGCTGTCGCAATGGCCGACGCAGGGCGGGCACTACCCGCGCGCCGCCCATCTGGTGGCGTGGGGCGTGCTGGTGGCGCTGCAGATCGCCGGCGCGATCTGGTACGTATTGCCGGGGCGGCCGGGGCGGGCGCGAACCGGCGTCGAACCGGGCGCATCGTGAGCCGGGGCGGGCAGGGCGGGTGTTCCGGGCCGCCTGTCAAACCCCTGTCACACAATGCCGGGTAAGTCAGATTTGAGATAGTCGGGGTTTCACGCTATAATTTGAAGGTTTGCGCAATTCAACCCCGCACCCTAGCGCCTACCTCCAAATCCCCGTCTTCCGCCGCCTGCCGCCCGGCACGCGACGCCGCCGAATGCAGCCCGCGCTTTTAGCCAGCGCGCGCGTTCCTGGCGCGTCTTCCGGGTGAGCCGAGCGAGCGCCGGCGACCGCCTCCCGAGAGGCGAACCGGCCAGCGGCAGGTCGACAGGTCGGCAGCAAGGGTGTCCCCCAAGGAGCCTCCCGTGTTGCCGTCTTTTTCTCCCGCTTTGCTCGCTCTCGCCGACGGCACGGTGTTTCGCGGTTATTCGATTGGCGCGCCCGGCCATACGATCGGCGAAGTCGTGTTCAATACCGCGATCACCGGCTATCAGGAAATCCTGACCGACCCGAGCTATGCGCGGCAGATCGTCACGCTTACCTATCCGCACATCGGTAATGTCGGCGTGAACCGCGAAGACGTCGAAGCCACCAAGGTTCACGCAGCCGGCCTGATCATTCGCGACCTGCCGGTGCTCGCCTCGAACTTCCGCATGGACCAGACCCTCGACGCCTACCTGCGCGCCGAAGGCGTGGTCGCCATCGCCGGCATCGATACCCGCAAGCTGACCCGCGTGCTGCGCGACAAGGGCGCGCAGGGCGGCTGCATCCTGGCCGGTTCCGACGACGAAGCGAAGGCGATCGAGCTGGCGCGCTCGTTCCCGGGCCTGGCCGGCATGGATCTGGCCAAGGTCGTCTCGACCGATAAACCGTTCGCCTGGAAGCAGACCGAATGGCGCCTCGAAGGCGGCTACGGCGAGCAGACCGCGCCGCGCTACAAGGTCGTGGCATACGACTTCGGCGTGAAGTACAACATCCTGCGCATGCTGGCCGAACGCGGCTGCGACGTGACGGTGCTGCCGGCCCAGGCCAGCGCGGCCGACGCGCTCGCGCTGAATCCGGACGGCGTGTTCCTGTCGAATGGCCCCGGCGATCCGGAACCGTGCGACTACGCGATCGCGGCGACCAAGGCATTCATCGAGCGCGGCGTGCCGACCTTCGGCATCTGCCTCGGCCACCAGATCATGGGCCTCGCGGTCGGCGCCAAGACGCTGAAGATGAAAACCGGCCATCACGGCGCGAACCACCCGGTCAAGGATCTGACCGACGGCCGCGTGGTGATCACGTCGCAGAACCACGGCTTCGCGGTCGATGCCGATTCGCTGCCGGCCAACGCGCGCGCGACCCACGTCTCGCTGTTCGACGGCACGCTGCAAGGCTTCGAGCTGACCGACAAGCCGGCGTTCTGCTTCCAGGGCCACCCGGAAGCCTCGCCCGGCCCGCACGATATCGGCTACCTGTTCGATCGCTTCACGGCGTTGATGGACAAGGCCAAGGCGCACGGCGCCTGAGCGAAGAACGGAGACGGCGCATCATGTTCGGTCATGCACTCGGGATCACGGATTTCTGGACCTACGTCGTGGGCGTGGTGTTCATCATCCTGCTGCCCGGCCCGAATTCGATGTACGTGCTGTCGCTCGCGGCGCAGCGCGGGGTCAAGGCCGGCTATCGTGCCGCGTGCGGCGTGTTCGTCGGCGACACCGTCCTGATGGTGTTGTCGGCGGCCGGCGTCGCGTCGCTGCTGAAGGCCAACCCGCTGCTGTTCTCGGTCGTCAAGTACGGCGGCGCCGGTTATCTGTTCTACATCGGGTTCAACATGCTGCGCAGCGGCTGGCAGGCCCTGCGCGCCGCGCGCAACGGCACGCCCGTCGCCAGCGCCCCGGCCGCCAACGCACGCCCGGTGGACGGCGAGCGGCCGTTCCGCAAGGCGCTGGTCGTCAGCCTGCTGAACCCGAAGGCGATCCTGTTCTTCATTTCGTTCTTCATTCAGTTCGTCGATCCGACCTACCGGTATCCGGTGGTGTCGTTCGTCGTGCTGGGCGCGATCTCGCAGTTCGCGAGCTTTTTGTACCTGAGCACGCTGATCTTCGCGGGCGCGCGTCTTGCCGAACAGTTTCGCCGCCGCCGCAAGCTCGCGGCGGGCGCGGCGAGCGGCGTGGGCAGTCTGTTCATCGGCTTCGGCCTCAAGCTCGCCTTCGCGACGCTCCGATGACCGACTCCGCCGCCGCCACGCATTAACGATTACCTATTGAATATTCGAGCCATGCCAAAACGCACAGACATCAAGAGCATCCTCATCATCGGCGCCGGCCCGATCATCATCGGCCAGGCGTGCGAGTTCGACTACTCGGGCGCGCAGGCATGCAAGGCGCTGCGCGAGGAGGGCTACAAGGTCATCCTCGTCAACAGCAACCCGGCGACGATCATGACCGACCCGAACACGGCCGACGTCACGTACATCGAGCCGATCACGTGGGAAGTGGTGGAGCGCATCATCGCCAAGGAGCGCCCGGACGCGATCCTGCCGACCATGGGCGGCCAGACCGCGCTGAACTGCGCGCTCGACCTGCACCACCACGGCGTGCTGGAAAAGTACAAGGTCGAGCTGATCGGTGCCTCGCCGGAAGCCATCGACAAGGCGGAAGACCGCCAGAAGTTCAAGGACGCGATGACCAAGATCGGCCTCGGTTCGGCCAAGTCGGGCGTCGCGCATTCGATGGAAGAAGCGCTGCAGGTGCAGGCGGAAATCGCCGCGCTGACCGGCAGCAGCGGCTATCCGACCGTGATCCGCCCGTCGTTCACGCTGGGCGGCTCGGGCGGCGGCATCGCCTACAACCGCGAGGAATTCGAGGAAATCTGCAAGCGCGGCCTCGACCTCTCGCCCACCCGCGAGCTGCTGATCGAGGAATCGCTGCTGGGCTGGAAGGAATACGAGATGGAAGTGGTTCGCGACCGCGCGGACAACTGCATCATCGTCTGTTCGATCGAAAACCTCGACCCGATGGGCGTGCACACCGGCGACTCGATCACCGTCGCACCGGCCCAGACGCTGACCGACAAGGAATACCAGATCCTGCGTAACGCGTCGCTCGCGGTGCTGCGCGAGATCGGCGTCGACACCGGCGGCTCGAACGTCCAGTTCTCGATCAACCCGAAGGACGGCCGCATGGTCGTCATCGAAATGAACCCGCGCGTGTCGCGTTCGTCGGCGCTGGCCTCGAAGGCCACCGGCTTCCCGATCGCGAAGGTCGCGGCGAAGCTGGCGGTCGGCTACACGCTCGATGAACTGAAGAACGAAATCACGGGCGGCCAGACGCCGGCCTCGTTCGAGCCGACGATCGACTACGTCGTCACGAAGATCCCGCGTTTCGCGTTCGAGAAGTTCCGCGAAGCCGATTCGCGCCTGACCACGCAGATGAAGTCGGTCGGCGAAGTGATGGCGATCGGCCGCACGTTCCAGGAGTCGTTCCAGAAGGCGCTGCGCGGCCTCGAAGTGGGCGTCGACGGCCTCGACGAGAAGACCACCGACCGCGACGAGATCGTCCGCGAGATCGGCGAGCCGGGCCCGGATCGGATCTGGTACGTCGGCGATGCGTTCCGCGTCGGCTTGACGGCCGAGCAGATCTTCGAGGAAACCGCGATCGACCCGTGGTTCCTGGCTCAGATCGAACAGATCATCCAGAAGGAAGCGGCGCTGCGCGGCCGCACGCTGGCCAGCCTGTCGAAGGAAGAGCTGTTCTTCGTGAAGCAGAGCGGCTTCTCGGATCGTCGCCTGGCAACCCTGCTCGGCGCCAGCGCGGCCGACGTGCGTGCGCGCCGTCTCGAACTGAACGTGCGCCCAGTCTACAAGCGCGTGGACACCTGCGCGGCCGAGTTCGCCACCAAGACGGCCTACATGTACTCGACCTACGAGGAAGAGTGCGAGGCGCAGCCGACCAACAACAAGAAGATCATGGTGCTGGGCGGCGGCCCGAACCGGATCGGCCAGGGTATCGAGTTCGACTACTGCTGCGTGCACGCGGCGCTCGCGATGCGCGAGGACGGTTACGAAACCATCATGGTCAACTGCAACCCGGAAACCGTGTCGACCGACTACGACACGTCCGACCGCCTGTACTTCGAGCCGCTGACGCTCGAGGACGTGCTCGAAGTGGTCGACAAGGAAAAGCCGGTCGGCGTGATCGTGCAGTACGGCGGCCAGACGCCGCTGAAGCTCGCGCTCGATCTCGAAGCCGCGGGCGTGCCGATCGTCGGCACCTCGCCGGACATGATCGACGCCGCGGAAGATCGCGAGCGCTTCCAGAAGCTGCTGCAGGGCCTGGGCCTGCGCCAGCCGCCGAACCGCACCGCACGCGCCGAAGACGAAGCGCTCGCGCTGGCCGCCGAAATCGGCTACCCGCTGGTGGTGCGCCCGTCCTACGTGCTGGGTGGCCGCGCGATGGAAATCGTCCACGAGCCGCGCGACCTCGAACGCTACATGCGCGAGGCCGTCAAGGTGTCGCACGATTCGCCGGTGCTGCTCGACCGCTTCCTGAACGACGCGATCGAATGCGATGTCGATTGCATCTGCGACGGCGAAGCCGTGTTCATCGGCGGCGTGATGGAGCACATCGAACAGGCGGGGGTTCACTCGGGCGACTCGGCGTGTTCGCTGCCGCCGTACTCGCTGTCGCCGGAAACCGTGACCGAACTGAAGCGCCAGACCGGCGCGATGGCCCGTGCGCTGAACGTGGTCGGCCTGATGAACGTGCAGTTCGCGATCCAGCAAGTGCCGCAGGCGGATGGTTCGAAGGAAGACGTCATCTACGTGCTCGAAGTGAACCCGCGCGCCTCGCGCACGGTGCCGTACGTGTCGAAGGCCACCAGCCTGCCGCTCGCGAAGATCGCGGCGCGCGCGATGGTCGGTCAGAAGCTGGCCGACCAGGGCGTGACGAAGGAAGTCGTGCCGCCGTACTTCAGCGTCAAGGAAGCGGTGTTCCCGTTCGTCAAGTTCCCGACCGTCGACCCGGTGCTCGGACCTGAAATGCGTTCGACCGGCGAAGTGATGGGCGTTGGCCAGACCTTCGGCGAAGCGCTGTTCAAGTCGCAGCTCGCGGCCGGCTCGCGCCTGCCGGAATCGGGCACGGTGCTGCTGACCGTGATGGACGCCGACAAGCCGAAGGCCGTCGAAGTCGCTCGCATGCTGCATGACCTCGGCTACCCGATCGTCGCCACGCGCGGCACGGCTGCCGCGATCGAGGCGGCCGGTGTGCCGGTCAAGGTCGTCAACAAGGTGAAGGACGGCCGTCCGCACATCGTCGACATGATCAAGAACGGCGAGATCGCCCTGGTGTTCACGACGGTCGACGAGACGCGCACGGCGATCGCCGATTCGCGTTCGATCCGCATGAGCGCGCAGGCGCAGAAGGTGACGTACTACACGACGATGTCGGGCGCTCGCGCCGCGGTCGAAGGTTTGCGCTACCTGAAGGACCTCGAAGTCTATGATTTACAAGGTCTTCACGCTCGCCTAAACTAAGTCGTCGGGTTTTCCCAGGCACTCACAGGCCGCGGTTAGGCGGCGTTTCCGGTTCACCGGAAATGCGCTTAATCGCGGTGATTTTTTTTACGCCCGTTTTTTGTTATTGAGCCGTTTATGAGCACCATTCCGTTGACCAAGCGTGGCGCCGAACAACTGCGCGAGGAGCTGCAGCGCCTGAAATCGGTCGAGCGTCCGTCCGTGATCAATTCGATCGCCGAAGCACGCGCGCAGGGCGATCTGTCCGAAAACGCCGAATACGACGCCGCGAAAGAAAAGCAGGGTTTCATCGAGGGTCGGATCGCCGATCTCGAGTCGAAGCTGTCGGCGGCGCAAGTCATCGACCCGTCCTTGCTCGACGCGGAAGGGCGCGTCGTGTTCGCGGCCACTGTCGAACTCGAAGATCTCAAATCGGGCGACACCGTCAAATATCAGATCGTCGGCGACGACGAAGCCGATATCGACCACGGCCTGATTTCCATCAGCTCGCCGATCGCGCGTGCCCTGATCGGCAAGTCGGAAGGCGACGTGGCTGCGGTGCAGGCCCCGAGCGGCGTGCGCGAGTACGAGATCATCTCGGTCAGCTACATCTGATCGGGAGCGCTTCGATGCGCAACGCGCCCCGGTTGTTCCGTTTTCTCTCCACCGTCTGGGTCGGCAGCCTGCTTACGATCGGCTATGCGGTTGCGCCGGTGCTGTTCACCACGCTCGACCGCGTCGCAGCGGGCGGCGTGGCGGCACGCCTGTTCCGGATCGAGGGCCTGATCGGTGTGGTGTGCGGCGTCGTCATGCTGCTGATCGCGAACGCACGCGTGCGAGCGGGCGAGCGCGACTATCGCCGGCTGCGCGTGATCGTCGGCGCGATGCTGCTGTGCGTGCTGCTCGGGTATTTCGCG
Source organism: Burkholderia sp. 3C (assembly GCF_054589155.1). NCBI lineage: Bacteria > Pseudomonadati > Pseudomonadota > Betaproteobacteria > Burkholderiales > Burkholderiaceae > Burkholderia > Burkholderia sp. 3C. Next base: position 23,419 of record NZ_BAAILN010000044.1, on the reverse strand, counting down.
ATCGAGCCGTTCATGGACGCGATGCGTCTGGCCGCGCAGGCGGCGGGCACCGATGTCGGCCATTCGGAATATGCAAGCCGCTTCGGCATGCTGCACGGCGTTTCGAGCCTGTTCTATCTGGTCGAAAGCGTGCTCGGTATCGGGCTGGTGTGGCGGCTGTCCGCAGCGGGCGAATCGCGTACCGCGGGTGCCTGAATGCCGTGCAGGCTGCGAGGCGTGATGCTCCGCGCCTGACGGCACCGGCAGCCGGGCATGCCTTGCGGCTTGCTTGCCCGGCCGGGTGCTGCCCGATACTTATTTGTCGTTCTGGAACGGGCGCTTCGTGCTTTGCTGGCGCTTCTTGGCGCGCTTGACCGTACCGCCCGCCGTTACGCGCTCGTTGCCGCGCACGACCACCTTGGTGGCTCGCGGCTTGCGAACCGGGCTGGCATCGGGCGAATGCTTGACGACCTTCACGACGCGCGGCGCGCGGCCACCCCGGCTTTCCGGCTCGCCGGCGGCGCGCTGCATCGCCGCTTCGCGAGCGCTCGGCGGGCCGCGGCGGCTGCGAGCCGGCGCCACTTCGGCCTGCTCGGGGCGCCAGATCACCAGCAGCTTGCCGATATGCTGGATCGGCGCGGCGTTCAGGCGATCGCAAATTTCTTCATAGATGGCGATGCGGGCGTCGCGTTCGTCGCCGAACACGCGGATCTTGATCAACTGGTGCGCGGCCAGGTGGACCTTGATCTCGGCCAGCACGGCGTCGGTCAGGCCTTCGGCGCCGATCAGCACGACGGGCTTCAGCGCGTGGGCTTGGGAACGCAGCGCGGAGCGCTCGACAGGGGAAAGCGAAAGGGCGGGCATCGGAACTCTTGAATCAATAGATCGGCGCGCCGCATGGGCGCGCTCGAAAACCACGTAAAATCGCTGCGGGACCGCCATCGAGGCGTCTGCCGCGCGAACAAGACGCGTATTATCCGCCAAAAGCGCGAGCTGACGGAACCATTGCACGATCGACGCCATTCATTGGGTGCTTCGATCGGCGAACGGTCCCGGCTCTGTGGTATTTGGCCGACATTTTTCCTCCTGCATGGCAAAGAACCGATTCAACCATTCGTGGCTGCACGACCATATCAACGACCCGTACGTCAAGCTGGCGCAACGGGAAGGCTATCGCGCACGCGCGGCCTACAAGCTCAAGGAAATCGACGAGCAGGACAAGCTGATCCGCCCCGGTCAGGTGATCGTCGACCTGGGTTCGACGCCCGGCAGCTGGAGCCAGTACGTGCGCAACAAGCTCGCGCAGGGCAAGCAGCGCGACGCCCAGCGTGACGGCGGGATCGACGGCACCATCATCGCGCTCGACATGCTGCCGATGGAGCCGATCGCCGACGTGCACTTCATCCAGGGCGATTTTCGCGAGGATGTGGTGCTGCATCAGCTCGAAGAAGTGCTGCAAGGCCGCGCCGTCGACCTTGTAATTTCGGACATGGCACCCAATCTGTCGGGCGTGGCGACTGCGGATGCGGCCCGGATCGAACACGTTTGCGATCTCGCGCTCGAATTCACACAGAACCATCTCAAACCGGATGGCGCCCTTTTGGTGAAATGCTTTCACGGCACGGGCTACAGCCAGATCGTCGAGAAGTTCAAGCATCAATTCCGTACGGTTGCACCGCGCAAGCCGAAAGCCTCGCGCGATAAATCGTCGGAGACGTTTATTTTGGGTCGGCATCTGAAACATCCGCGCTGACGGATGCGGCAGGCGCCGCAGGCCAGCCGGGAGCCTTGCCGGTCATGGGATTTGCCTATCGAAGCGTTTGGCGAAGCTTATGGCGATGGGCTACGGACTGGATTAGAATGCCTCAGGAGCGCTGCAAGAAAAATGTAGGCGCTCGTCTATGAGTGAAGGAGTGGTGCTTTGAACAACAATATGTTATCGAAAGCGGCAGTGTGGCTCGTGATCGCACTGGTGCTGTTTACCGTGTTCAAGCAATTCGACAAGCCCCGCGTCCAGGAAGGTGTGTCGTATTCGCAGTTCATGGACGACGCCAAGGGCGGCAAGATCAAGAACGTGATCGTGCAAGGCCGCAACCTCACCGTCACTCCGGCAGAAGGCCAGAAATACCAGATCGTGTCGCCCGGCGACATCTGGATGGTCGGCGACCTGATGAAGTACGGCGTGCAGGTGAGCGGCAAGGCTGACGACGAACCGAACGCGCTGGTGTCCGCGCTGTATTACCTCGGGCCGACGCTGCTGATCATCGTGTTCTGGTTCTACATGATGAGGCAGATGCAGGGCGGCGGTAAGGGCGGGGCGTTCTCGTTCGGCAAATCGCGCGCGCGTCTCATCGACGAGAACAACAACGCGGTGACCTTCTCCGACGTCGCGGGTTGCGACGAAGCGAAGGAAGAAGTGTCCGAGTTGGTCGACTTCCTGCGCGATCCCCAGAAATTCCAGAAGCTCGGTGGGCGCATTCCACGCGGCGTGCTGCTGGTCGGCCCTCCGGGTACCGGCAAGACCTTGCTCGCCCGCGCGATCGCCGGCGAGGCGAAGGTGCCGTTCTTCAGCATCTCGGGTTCGGACTTCGTTGAAATGTTCGTCGGTGTCGGTGCGGCACGTGTGCGCGACATGTTCGAGCAAGCCAAGAAGCACGCACCGTGTATCGTGTTCATCGACGAAATCGACGCGGTCGGCCGCCATCGTGGCGCCGGCATGGGCGGCGGCAACGACGAGCGCGAGCAGACGCTGAACCAGATGCTGGTCGAGATGGACGGCTTCGAGGCGAACTCGGGCGTGATCGTGGTTGCTGCAACGAACCGCTCCGACGTGCTCGACAAGGCGCTGCTGCGTCCGGGCCGTTTCGACCGCCAGGTCTATGTCGGCCTGCCGGACATTCGTGGCCGCGAGCAGATCATGCGCGTTCACCTGCGCAAGGTGCCGATCTCGAACGACGTCGACGCGGCCGTGCTGGCACGCGGCACGCCGGGTTTCTCGGGCGCCGATCTGGCGAACCTCGTCAACGAAGCGGCGCTGTTCGCCGCGCGTCGCGGCAAGCGCATCGTCGAAATGCAGGATTTCGAAGATGCCAAGGACAAGATCTTCATGGGTCCGGAGCGCAAGTCGGCCGTGATCCGCGAGGAATCGAAGCGTGCCACGGCATACCACGAGGCAGGTCACGCCGTGGTGGCCAAGCTGCTGCCGAAGGCCGATCCGGTCCACAAGGTCACGATCATTCCGCGTGGCCGTGCGCTGGGCGTGACGTGGCAATTGCCCGAGCACGACAACGAGACGTATTCGAAGGATTACCTGCTCGACCGTCTGGCGATCCTGTTCGGTGGCCGCGCGGCTGAAGAACTGTTCATGAACCTGATCAGCACGGGTGCGTCGGACGACTTCAACAAGGCGACGCAAACGGCGCGCGCGATGGTCACGCGCTTCGGCATGACCGATGCGCTCGGGCCGATGGTGTATGCCGACGACGAAAACGAAGGCGGCCCGTTCGGCAAGGGCTTTACGCGTGCGATTTCGGAAGCGACGCAGCAGAAGGTCGACGCTGAAATCCGTCGCGTGATCGACGATCAGTACAAGCTCGCACACCGCCTGCTCGACGAGAACCGCGACAAGGTCGAGGCCATGACGGCCGCGCTGATGGAGTGGGAAACGATCGACGCCGATCAGATCAACGACATCATGGCGGGCCGCCCGCCGCGCTCGCCGAAGAGCAGCGGCAACGTGCCGCCGGCCAGCGACCCGTCCGGTGGCGCGGGTGCCGAAGTCAAGCCGGGTAGCGCGACTGCGCCGGCATAATCTCGAAACGAGATCTCATGAGCGGGCCGGTGTGATTCACACCGGCCCGTTTTGTTTCTGCCTCCGGATTTTTCGTGTTGACCGATACCGCTTCCATCGCGCCGCCGCCTTTGCAGTGCGGCCGTTTCACCTTGACGTTCGACCGTCCGCTCGTGATGGGCATCCTGAACGTCACCCCCGATTCCTTTTCCGATGGTGGCCGCTACGTGGCCCGCGACGCCGCGTTGCGCCAGGCCGAGCAGATGCTGGCCGATGGCGTCGATCTGATCGACATCGGGGGCGAATCGACACGCCCGGGCGCGCCGCCCGTGCCGCTCGACGAGGAACTGGCGCGTGTCGTGCCGATCGTCGAGGCGCTGCACGGCATGAACGTGCCGCTCTCGATCGACACCTACAAGCCCGACGTGATGCGCGCGACGCTGGCCGCTGGCGCGGACCTGATCAACGATATCTGGGGCTTCCGGCAGGCCGGTGCGATCGAGGCAGTGAAGGACAGCAACTGCGGGCTGTGCGTCATGCATATGCTCGGCGAGCCGCAGACGATGCAGATCGGCGAACCGGACTATCTTGACGTCGTCTCGGAGGTGAGACATTTTCTTACCGTGCGCGCCGCGGCATTTGTCGCGGCCGGGATCGCGCCGTCGCGGATCAGCGTCGATCCGGGGTTCGGGTTCGGCAAGGCGACGGTCGAGCACAATTACGCCTTGCTGGCGCGCTTGCCGGAAACGGCCCCCGCGCGGCCGGACGGGCAGCGTTACCCGGTGCTGGCCGGCATGTCGCGCAAATCGATGCTCGGCGCGCTGATCGGCAAGCCGCCCGCCGAGCGCGTGGCCGCGAGCGTGGCGGCGGCCGTGTGCGCCGCCGAGCGGGGGGCGGCCATCATTCGCGTCCACGACGTCGCCGCGACGGTGGATGCGCTGAAAATCTGGCGCGCCGTGCGCGAGGCAGCACGGCGCGCGTAAGTACATACAAGGAGGATTGCATTCATGGGACGTCGTTATTTCGGTACGGACGGCATTCGCGGCGAAGTCGGCCAAGGCCCGATCACCCCCGAATTCGTGCTGCGGCTCGGCTATGCGGCCGGCAAGGTGCTGGCGCGCTCGAACGCACGCAGCACGGCCGGCCGCCCGACGGTACTGATCGGCAAGGACACGCGCGTCTCGGGCTACATGCTCGAGGCAGCGCTCGAAGCGGGCTTCTCGGCGGCGGGTGTCGACGTGATGCTGGCCGGCCCGATGCCCACGCCGGGCGTCGCCTACCTGACGCGCGCGCTGCGCCTCGCCGCCGGCGTGGTGATCAGCGCCTCGCACAATCCGTATCACGACAACGGCATCAAGTTTTTCTCGGGCGACGGCAACAAGCTGCCCGATGAAACCGAAGCCGAAATCGAATCCTGGCTCGACAAGCCGCTGGCCTGCGAGGCGTCCGACGGCCTCGGCAAGGCACGCCGGCTCGACGACGCGAACGGCCGCTACATCGAGTTCTGCAAGAGCACGTTTCCGGCCTCATACGACCTGCGCGGGCTCAAGCTGGTGGTCGATTGCGCGCACGGTGCGGCGTACCAGATCGCGCCGCACGTGTTCCACGAGCTGGGCGCGGATGTCGTGCCGATCGGCGTGAAGCCGAACGGCTTCAACATCAACGACAAGGTCGGCGCCACGGCGCCCGATGCGCTGATTGCCGCCGTCAAGGAAAACGGCGCGGATCTCGGCATTGCGCTCGACGGCGACGCCGACCGCCTGCTGGTGGTCGACTCCACCGGCCGTCTGTTCAATGGCGACGAACTGCTCTACGTGCTGGTGCAGGATCGCATGGCCACCGACGGCAAGGTGCCGGGCGCGGTCGGCACGCTGATGACGAACCTGGCCGTGGAAGTGGCGCTGCAGAAGCTCGGCGTGCCGTTCGTGCGCGCGGCCGTCGGCGATCGTTACGTGCTCGAGCAATTGCGTGAACGCGGTTGGCAGCTCGGCGCGGAAGGCTCGGGTCACATCCTGTCGCTCGACCGTCATTCGACCGGCGACGGCATCGTCTCGGCGCTGCTGGTGCTGGCCGCGCTGACGCGCGGCGGCAAGACGCTGGCGCAACTGCTCGACGGCGTCGAGCTGTTCCCGCAAACACTGATCAACGTGCGCATGAAGGCCGGCGCGGACTGGAAGGGCGACGCCTCGATCCAGGCCGCGATTGCCAGGGCCGAGCGAGAGCTGGGCGAAAGCGGGCGCGTGCTGATCCGCGCCTCGGGCACCGAGCCGGTGCTGCGCGTGATGGTCGAGGCGCGCGAAGCCGCGGATGCGCAGCATCATGCCGAAACGATCGCCGCGGCGGTCCGGGCCGCGACGGCCTGACAGGCCAGGCGGACGAAAGGCAAGGGCGGCGTGGGGCGTCGCCCTTTTTTATTGGTCCGACGGCGCACCGTGATGACGCGCCACCTTGTCGCACGGCAGCGGATCGGACGCAGGCGTCGCCCGATCTCGTCATGGCTCGGATGAAAACGTTTACCGGTGCGCGCCACGCCACTGCCGTTCGATCCCGATTTTCTCCGCAATTACCCGAAAAAATCGTTTGCATCGGCAAAAATCTTCCGTTTCGTGACATTTCGACTACTGTGGATGAGCGCTGCCGCTCGGGCCGGACGGCGTTGAACAATCGTGCCGTTCGATGCGCGATTTCGATGCATTCGCGGCATCGGCCCGCTCGACCTCCCTTCGCGAACCTCCCCGCGCAGCCGCCGCGAAGCCTTGCCGGATGGGACATCCGCGGCGAGGCCCGCCGGCCGGGCAGGGCGGCTCACAGCTTTCGGTCTGTCATGTTGTTGTCACATCAGGTTCATCAATTGTCATATTACTGTCATGGGTACCCCCTAATCTTCGCGGTGCCGTAGTCATCCGCTCACACACTGGAGGTCTCATGAAGTTGATGCAAACTGCGTTCGCTGGTCTGGCTGGCGCGCTCTTCGCTGTTGCCGCCCACGCAGCCGACATCACCGGCGCCGGCAGCACGTTCGCCGCACCGATTTACACGAAGTGGGCAGCCGAGTACAAGAACGCTGCCAACGCTCAGGTCAACTACCAAGGCATCGGTTCCTCGGGTGGCCTGAAGCAGATCATCGCCAAGACGGTCGATTTCGCAGGCTCGGACGCTCCGCTGAAGGACGACGAGCTGGCCAAGGAAGGCCTGTTCCAGTTCCCGACGGTCATCGGCGGCATTCTGCCGGTGGTGAACATCCCGGGCATCAAGGCAGGTGAAATCGTTCTGTCGGGCGAAGTGCTCGGCGACATCTACCTGGGCAAGATCAAGAAGTGGAACGACCCGGCCATCGTCGCGCTGAACCCGAAGGTCAAGCTGCCGGATCTGGACGTCGCCGTGGTTCGCCGCGCTGACGGTTCGGGCACCTCGTTCATCTGGACGAACTACCTGTCGAAGGTCAACGCCGAGTGGAAGTCGAAGATCGGCGAAGGCGCAACGGTCAACTGGCCGACGGGTACGGGCGGCAAGGGCAACGACGGCGTCGCGGCCTTCGTGCAACGCCTGCCGGGTTCGATCGGCTATGTCGAATCGGCCTACGCCACGAAGAACCACATGATCTACACCAACATCAAGAACGCGTCGGGTAACGTGGTGGCGCCGGATGCCAAGACGTTCGCCGCCGCCGCAGCCGGCGCGGAGTGGACGAAGTCGTTCTACCAGATCCTGACGAACGAGCCGGGCAAGGACGCATGGCCGGTCGTCGGCGCAACGTTCGTGCTGCTGCACACGAAGCAGGACAAGCCGGAGCAAGGCGCGGAAGTGCTGAAGTTCTTCGACTGGTCGTTCAAGAACGGCGAAAAGGCTGCAACGGATCTCGACTACATCTCGCTGCCGAAGTCGGTGACGGATGAAATCCGCAAGCAATGGAAGGTGAAGGTGACCGACGCAGCCGGCAAGCCGGTCGCTCAGTAAGCTTCATCGGCAGCAAGCAAGTCGTGGTCGCGCCGTCCGGCATGTGTCGGGCGGCGCGGTGCAGTATCGGCGGGGCGGCATGCGCCGCCTGCCACTGAACAATCAGGCACCCATGTCCGACATTCCTCTCTCGTCACGTCCCGCCGCAGGCCAGATGCGCGCGCCGGGCCGGCTCGGCGATGTCATCTTCGGCGGTCTTGCGCGCATTGCCGCGATCGTGACCCTGCTGGTGCTCGGCGGCATCATCGTGTCGCTGCTCATCGCGTCGTTGCCGACTATCGAGAAGTTTGGCCTCAGTTTCCTCTGGCGGTCCGAATGGGACCCCAACGCCGATGTCTACGGCGCGCTCGTGCCGATCTACGGCACGATCGTCACGTCGATCATCGCCCTGGTGATCGCCGTGCCCGTCAGCTTCGGCATCGCCCTGTTTCTCACCGAACTCTCGCCCGTGTGGCTGCGCCGCCCGCTCGGCATCGCCATCGAATTGCTGGCCGCCATTCCGTCGATCGTGTACGGCATGTGGGGCCTGCTGGTGTTCGCGCCGATCTTCGCGGAATACTTCGAAGGCCCGCTCGGCAAGCTCGTGAAACCCATCCCGGGCCTCAACGCGATCTTCGCCGGTCCGGCGATCGGCATCGGCCTGCTCAGCGCCGGCGTGATCCTGGCGATCATGATCATCCCGTACATCGCCTCGGTGATGCGCGACGTGTTCGAGGTCACCCCGGTCCTGCTGAAGGAATCGGCGTACGGCATCGGCTGCACGACCTGGGAAGTGATGTGGAAGATCGTGCTGCCCTTCACCAAGACCGGCGTGATCGGCGGCGTGATGCTCGGCCTCGGCCGCGCGCTCGGCGAGACGATGGCCGTCACGTTCGTGATCGGCAACACCAACCTGCTCAACGATATTTCGCTGTTCTCGTCGGGCAACAGCATTACCTCGGCGCTCGCGAACGAATTCGCGGAAGCCGCGCCGGGCCTGCATACGTCGGCACTGATGGAACTGGGCCTGATCCTGTTCGTGATCACCTTCGTCGTGCTGTCGGTTTCGAAACTGATGCTGCTGCGTCTCCAGAAGTCGGAAGGCAAGAAATGAGCGAACGCGTCCTGAACATGCCGGGCGGCCAGTCCGGCCCCGCACTCGAGGCGATGCGCACCAGGCTGCAGGCTCGCCGCAAGCGCACCAACGCCGTTGCATTGACCTTCTCGCTCGCCGCGATGGTGTTCGGTCTGGTGTGGCTGGTGTGGATTCTCTACACGACGCTGCGCCTGGGCATCGGCGGCCTGTCGGTCGACCTGTTCACGCAGTCGACGCCGGCCCCGGATACCGATGGCGGCGGTCTTGCCAACGCCATCGTCGGCAGCCTGATGATGGTTGTTCTGGGCACGCTGGTGGGCACGCCGATCGGCGTGATGGCCGGTGTCTACCTGGCCGAATACGGCCAGAAGAACCTGCTGGCGAGCACGATGCGTTTCATCAACGACATCCTGCTGTCGGCGCCGTCGATCGTGATCGGCCTGTTCGTCTATGCCGTGGTGGTGGCGCCGACCGGCCGCTTCTCGGGCTGGGCGGGGGTGATCTCGCTGGCGCTGCTGCAAGTGCCGATCGTGATCCGCACCACCGAAAACATGCTGAACCTGGTGCCGATCGCGCTGCGCGAAGCCTCGTTCGCGCTCGGCACGCCGAAGTGGCGCATGGTGCTGACCATCACGCTGCGCGCGTCGATCGCCGGCATCATGACGGGCGTGCTGCTCGCGGTTGCACGGATCGCCGGCGAAACCGCGCCGCTGCTGTTCACGGCGCTGTCGAACCAGTTCTTCTCGCTCGACATGAGCCACCCGATCGCCAACCTGCCCGTCACGATCTACAAGTTTGCGATGAGCCCGTTTGCGCAGTGGCAATCGCTCGCCTGGGCGGGCGTCTTCCTGATCACGCTGGGCGTGCTGGGATTGAACATCCTGGCGCGCTCGATCTTCTCGAAAAAGTAACGGCGGAGCAATCCGATGAATATGGCAGAAAGCCACCTGAATCCGATCCAACTCGGCAAAGCGCCCGCCGGCGCCAGCGCATCACCTGGCCAGAGCCCGCTTGCAGCGCCTGAAGCGAAGATCGAAGTCAACAATCTGAACTTCTTCTACAACAAGTTCCATGCGCTGAAGAACATCAACATGCGCATTCCGGAAGGCAAGGTGACCGCGTTCATCGGGCCGTCGGGCTGTGGCAAGTCCACCTTGCTGCGCACGTTCAACAAGATGTACGCGCTGTATCCGGAACAACGCGCCGAAGGCGCGATCGTGATGGACGGCGAGAACCTGCTCGAATCGAAGCAGGACATCTCGCTGCTGCGCGCGCGCATCGGCATGGTGTTCCAGAAGCCGACCCCGTTCCCGATGTCGATCTACGACAACATCGCGTTCGGCGTGAAGATGTTCGAGAAGCTCACGCGCTCGGAAATGGACGATCGCGTGGAGTGGGCGCTGACCAAGGCCGCGCTGTGGAACGAAGTGAAGGACAAGCTGGGCCAGAGCGGCTACGGCCTGTCGGGCGGCCAGCAGCAGCGCCTCTGTATCGCGCGCGGCATCGCGATCCGCCCGGAAGTGCTGCTGCTCGACGAGCCGTGCTCGGCGCTCGACCCGATCTCGACCGGCCGCATCGAAGAGCTGATCGCGGAGCTGAAGAGCGACTATACGGTCGTGATCGTCACGCACAACATGCAGCAGGCCGCACGTTGTTCGGACTACACAGCGTATATGTATCTGGGCGAGCTGATCGAATTCGGCGATACTGAAAAAATCTTCATCAAGCCGGCCCGCAAGGAAACGGAAGATTACATCACCGGCCGTTTCGGTTGATGACGGAGCAAGAACAATGACCGATAAGCATCTGTCGAGCCAATTCGACGCCGACCTGAACGCGGTGTCGTCGAAGGTTCTCGAAATGGGCGGCCTCGTCGAGGCGCAAATTACCGAGGCCATCCACGCCCTGAACGAATTCGACCGCGAAGCGGCCGAGCGCGTGATCGCCAACGAAGACATCCTGAATCAGATGGAAGTCGACATCGACGAAGAGTGCGGCAACATCATCGCGCGCCGCCAGCCGGCCGCGCGCGACCTGCGCCTGCTGATGTCGATCTCGAAGACCATCACCAATCTCGAGCGCGCCGGCGACGAAGCCGAAAAGATCGCCAAGCGCGTGCGCCGTCTCGCCGACGAGCCGATCGCGCGTGGCGTGAACATCGCCGAGATCAAGGTGTCGGGCGAAATGGCCGTGACGATCCTGCGCCGCGCGCTCGACGCGTTCGCGCGCCTCGACACGGTGGCCGCGGCCCAGATCGTCAAGGACGACAAGGAAATCGACCAGGAATTCCGCGCGTTCGTGCGCAAGCTCGTGTCGTACATGCAGGAAGATCCGCGCACGATCTCGGTCGGCCTCGACTTCCTGTTCATCGCCAAGGCGATCGAGCGCGTCGGCGACCACGCCAAGAACATCGCCGAATTCATCATCTACATCGTCAAGGGCACCGACGTGCGGCACAAGCCGCGCGACCTGCTCGACCGCGAAGCCAACAGTTAATCAGCCAGGATAAGGACGGATAGAGGTGCCGATGCCCAGCAACATTCTCGTCATCGAAGATGAGCCCGCGATTTCCGAACTCATTTCGGTGAACCTGCAACACGCGGGCCATTGTGCGATTCGCGCGTACAACGCGGAGCAGGCGCAAAACCTGATCAGCGACGTGCTGCCTGATCTGGTCCTGCTCGACTGGATGCTGCCGGGCAAATCGGGCATCGCGTTCGCGCGCGAACTTCGCAACAACGAGCGCACGAAGCACATCCCGATCATCATGCTGACCGCGCGCGGTGACGAGCAGGACAAGGTGCTGGGTCTCGAGATCGGCGCGGACGACTACGTCACCAAGCCGTTCTCGCCGAAGGAACTGATGGCGCGCATCAAGGCGGTGTTGCGCCGCCGCGCGCCGCAGCTCACCGAGGACGTGGTGTCGATCAACGGCCTGCGCCTCGACCCGGCTACGCACCGTGTCGCGGCCAGCGCCGAAGGCAACGAGATCAAGCTCGATCTCGGTCCGACCGAGTTCCGCCTGCTGCATTTCTTCATGACCCACCCCGAGCGCGTGCACAGCCGCACGCAACTGCTCGATCAGGTGTGGGGCGATCACGTATTCGTCGAGGAACGGACGGTGGACGTGCATATCAAGCGCCTGCGCGCGGCCCTCAAGCCGGCAGGGTGCGATGCTATGATCGAAACCGTTCGTGGCAGCGGCTACCGCCTCGCGAAACACGCTTGATGCAATGCGGCGCGCGATTCGGGCGATCGCCCGCGCGCCGCGGCTCCGCTCATTCCCGTTCTCTTTAGAGCGCCAACCATGAACATCATCTGGGCGCGCTTTCTGGTCTCGCTCGTCCTGCTCGCGCTGGTTTCCGCGCTGGCCGGCGCGCTGATCGGCATGCGCGCGGGTCTCGCGGTCGCGATCATCCTGCTGACCGCGCAGGCGTTCTTCAGCACCTTCCATACGCAGCGCCTCTGGCGCCTGCTCGACGCGCCGGTGTATGGCGAAGTGCCGAGCGCGCCGGGCATCTGGGGCGAAATCTACTATCGCCTGCACAAGCTCGCGAAGCAGTGGCATTCGCAGGTGCGTCAGGTCGAGCAGCAGCACTCGCGCTTCATCCAGGCGATCCAGGCCTCGCCGAACGGCGTGGCGATGCTTGACGACCACGACCAGATCGAATGGTGCAATGCGATCGCCGAGCTGCATTTCGGGCTCGATTCGAAGCGCGACCTGCGCCAGCACATCACGCATCTGGTTCGGCATCCTGATTTCGTGCGTTACCTCAATGCCCAGCACTACGACGAGATGCTCGTGATGCGCGGCATGGGCGAGGGACGTCAGCACGTGATCGCGGTGCAGGTGTTCCCGTACGGCGACAACCGCAAGCTGCTGCTGACGCAGGACATCACCGAGGTCGAACGCACCGACGCGATGCGCCGCGACTTCGTGGCCAATGTCTCGCACGAACTGAAGACGCCGCTGACGGTGCTGTCGGGCTTCCTCGAAACGCTGCGCGAGCTGCCGGTGTCGGAGGAAGAACGCGCGCGCTATCTCGACATGATGGAGCAGCAGGCGTCGCGCATGCGCAAGATCGTCACCGACCTGCTGGTGCTGGCCAAGCTCGAAGGCGAGGGCAAGCCGCCGACCGACAAGCCGGTCGACATGGACGACGTGCTCGGCCATCTCGAGGATGTCGCGCAATCGCTGTCGGCCGGCCATCACGAGATCTCGTTCGAGATCGACGAAGCGCTGACGGTGACGGGCGCGGAGACGGAAATCTTCAGCGCGCTCGGCAACCTCGTCACGAACGCGGTGCGCTACACGCCCGAGGGCGGCAAGATCCGCGTGTGCTGGCGGCGCGACGGCTCGCAGGCGGTGTTTTCGGTGAAGGACAGCGGGTTCGGGATTGCGGCGGAAGAGTTGCCGCGGCTGACCGAGCGTTTTTATCGCGTCGATCGCAGCCGTTCGCGCGATACCGGCGGCACGGGCCTGGGCCTCGCGATCGTCAAGCATGTGCTGCAACGCCACGACGGCCAGTTGTTGATCCAGAGCGAGGAAGGGCGCGGCAGCACGTTCACGGCGCGCTTTCCGGCGCAGCGCACGGTGGCGCGGCGGCGGCACGAAGTCTGAGCGCATTCGCAGGACAACGGATCGACACCGGTTGCCACCGCCATGAAAAATGCCACCCGCGAGGGTGGCATTTTCGTTCGAGCCCGACGCGCGCGCCGGCGCGCTTCCGGCTTCAGCCGCCGAACTTCTCCAGCAGCCCGAGCTGCGCGCTGCGCGAGGTCTTGCCGGTGCGGCGGCGCTTGTAGTGGCCGTCGCTCTGCATCAGCCACGCCGATTGATTGTCGCCGAGCAGCACCGACAGCCCTTCGGCGATCACGCGACGCTTGAGCTTGCGATCGTGGATCGGGAACGCCACCTCGACGCGGCGGAACAGGTTGCGGTCCATCCAGTCGGCGCTCGACAGATAGACTTCCTCGGCGCCGCCCGCATGGAAGTAGTAGATGCGGTGATGTTCGAGGAAGCGGCCGATGATCGAGCGCACCGTGATGTTCTCCGACAGGCCCGGCACGCCGGGCTGCAACGCGCACACGCCGCGCACGATCAGATCGACCTTCACGCCGGCCTGCGAGGCCTCGTAAAGCTCGGCGATCACCGACGGTTCGAGCAGCGCGTTCATCTTCGCGACGATCCGCGCGCGTTTGCCGGCGCGCGCGTTGGCGATTTCGCGGCGGATGCCCTCGATCATCTTCGGATGCAGCGTGAACGGCGATTGCCACAGCTCGTGCAGCCGCAGCTCGCCGCCGATGCCGGTCAACTGCTGGAACACGTGATGGACGTCCTCGCAGATCCTCGGCTCGGCCGTCATCAGCCCGAAATCGGTATAGAGGCGCGCCGTGCGCGGATGGTAGTTGCCGGTGCCGAGGTGCACGTAGCGCCGCAGCACGTTCTTGCCGCCGCGCTTCTCGCGGCGCACGATCAGCACCATCTTGGCGTGGCACTTGTGGCCGACCACCCCGTACACCACGTGCGCGCCCACGGCTTCGAGCCGCGACGCCCAGTTGATGTTGGTTTCCTCGTCGAAGCGCGCGAGCAGCTCCACCACCACCGTCACTTCCTTGCCGTTACGCGCGGCTTCCATCAGCGCGTCCATCAGCGGCGAATCGGTGCCGGTGCGGTAGATGGTCTGCTTGATGGCGACCACGTTCGGATCGCGGGCGGCCTCCTGCAGCAGTTGCAGCACCGGCTGGAAGCTTTCGTACGGATGGTGCAGCAGGATGTCGGCGCGATCGATCGCCGCGAACATCGACGCCGCGTTCGTGACTTCGGCCGGCGTGGACGGCGTGTGCGGCACGAACTTCAGTTCGGGCAGATCGACCAGGTCGGGCAACTGCATCAGCCGCACCAGGTTGACGGGGCCGTTGACGCGGTAGCAATCGCGTTCGCTGAGGTCGCTTTCGTCGAGCAGGCGGCGCACGATGTGGGCGGGCGTGTCGGCCGACACTTCGAGCCGCACCGCGTTGCCGAGGTGGCGCGCGGGCAGTTCGCCCTGCAGCGCGACGCGCAGGTTGGTGATTTCGTCCTCGTCGACGAACAGCTCGCTGTTGCGCGTGATGCGGAACTGGTTGCAGCTCTTGACGACGAGCTTCGGGAACAGCTCGCCCACGAAGCGCTGCATCAGCGAACTGAGCAGCACGAAACCGTGACGGAAGCCCGACAGCTCCTGCGGCATGCGCACCACGCGCGGCAGCGCGCGGGGCGCCTGCACGATGCCGAGCAGCGCCTGGCGGCCGAATGCGTCGCGGCCTTCGAGTTCGACCACGAAGTTCAGGCTCTTGTTGAGCACGCGCGGGAACGGGTGCGCCGGATCGAGCCCGATCGGCGTCAGCACCGGCAGCAGTTCGTCGAGGAAGTAGTTGCGGGCCCAGTCGAGCTGCGCCTCGCTCCAGCTGTCGGTGCCGTGAAAATGAATGCCTTCGGTTTCGAGCGCCGGGATGATGGTCTCGTGCAGCATCGCGTATTGCTTGTGGACCAGGCGTTGCGCGCGCTGCACCACCAGGTCGTACACATGCTGCAGCGACATGCCGTCGGGCGACGGCGCGCCCGGGTTGTCGCGCATCTGCTCCTGCAGCCCGGCCATGCGGACTTCGAAGAATTCGTCGAGGTTGCTGCTGGTGATGCAGATGAAACGCAGCCGTTCCAGCAGCGGAACGTGCGGATCGGCGGCTTGCGCGAGCACGCGCTCGTTGAAGCCGAGGATGCCCAGTTCACGGTTGAGCAGCGGGTAGCGGATGGACATCGGCAGCGTGGAGGGCTGGTCAGGTGCGGAGGGAAGGAAGGGGTGCTCGGAAATTCTCACGGTTTAATGACATATTGATGACGTATTTGACCTTCTTTTCGAATGATACGTCCTGGCATTCCATGATTTGATGACGTATTGATGACAATGCAGGATGGTTCAGCAAATAATACGTCGGCAATCGGCAAATCTCATCGTCTGTTTCAAACGAAACCATTCGCCGGCGCTGCAATTGCCTGCGATGATCCGACACCGCGGCGGCGACAGCATTTAAAATGCTGCGTTTGAATGTCATGGTTTGGCGTAGCGGCGGCTCGCCTGCCGAGAACGGAGCAACTACCCGATGGTCACATCCCCGCAACTACTCGCCGCCGTCGATCTCGGTTCGAACAGCTTCAGGCTGATTGTCGGCCGCGTCGAGGAAACGCCTGCGGGCAGCCAGATTTACCCGGTCGACGCCCTGCGCGAGCCGGTTCGCCTCGCGGCAGGCCTGTCGCGCGACAAGATGCTCGATCGCGCCTCGCAGGAGCGGGGCTGGGACGCGCTGAAGCGTTTCGGCGAACGCCTGCGCGATTTCCACCCCGATCACGTGCGCGCGGTGGCCACCAATACGCTGCGCGTCGCCAAGAATGCCGGCGAATTCCTGGTCGAGGCCGAAGCGGCGCTCGGCTTCCCGATCGAAGTGATCGCGGGCCGCGAGGAAGCGCGGCTGATCTACGCGGGCGCCGCGCACTCGGTGCCGGCCAATGCGGGCAAGCGGCTGGTGGTCGACATCGGCGGCGGCTCGACCGAATTCATCATCGGCCAGCACTACACGCCGATCGTCATGGAAAGCCTGTATATCGGCTGCGTCAGCCACAGCCGCCAGTTCTTCCCGGCCGGCAACGTCGACGAATACACCATGCGGCAGGCCGAACTGGCCGCCAAGCGCGAAATCCAGATTATCTCGGGCGAGTACAAGAAGGCCGGCTGGGATCAGGCGATTGGCTCGTCGGGCACGGCGCGCGCGCTGGCCGAACTGGTCGAGGGCAACGGCTTCAACGATGCCGGCATCACGCACGGCATCTCGCGCGGCGGGCTCGAACGCTTGAAGCGCGCGCTGATCAAGGCCGAGAACGTCAACCGCCTGAAGCTCGTCGCGCTGAAGCCCGATCGCATCCCGGTGCTGGCCGGCGGTTTGTCGATCATGCTCGCGGTGTTCGAGGAACTGGGCATCGATTACGTGGACACCACCGACGGCGCGCTGCGCCTCGGCGTGCTGTACGACCTGCTCGGCCGGGCGCAGCACGAGGACATGCGCGCGGTGACGGTCGAGGGCTTCACGCGCCGCTACGGCGTCGATCGCGCCCAGGCCGACCGGATCGCCTCGCTGGCTACCAGCTTCTACGACCAGCTCGAGCAGACCGAGGAACTGCGTCGTCCGGAAGATCGCACGTTCGTGGGCTGGGCCGCCGCGTTGCATGAAATCGGCCTGTCGATCTCGCACAGCGCCTATCACAAGCATTCGGCCTATATCGCCAGCAATGCCGACATGCCCGGCTTCTCGCGCACCGATCAGGCCCGCCTGGCGGCGCTGGTGCTCGGCCATGCGGGCAAGCTCGGCAAGCTCTCGCAGTCGCGCGACGTCGAATGGCCGCTGCTGTTCTGTCTGCGCCTGGCGGCGCTGCTGTGCCGTCGCCGAACCGATGCCGGCTTGCCCGAGATTTCGGTGTCGGACGCCAAGAAGGGCGGCTACGAGGTGCGGCTGCCGGGCAGTTGGGTCGAGCAGAACCCGTTGACCGACTACAGCCTGAGCCAGGAAGCGGCGGAGTGGGAGAAGGTCGGTATTCCGTAT
>NZ_BAAILN010000044.1:0-5853 GCF_054589155.1 Burkholderia sp. 3C | reverse complement strand
GCGTCGGGCATGCAGCCGCTTTTTCATGTCGTCGAGGCTCGCGCCGCGCTCAGGGCGTGCAGACGATGGCGGTCAGGAACGGGAACGCGGCCTTCACGGTGGCGGTGCTGCCGGCGGCGCGTACCTTGGCCTCGACACTGCTTTTCGAGCCGCGCACCACCACGCCGTAGCCCCATTGGTCGATCTGCGTGCCGTCGCCATGCTGGAACAGCGGATCGTTCTCCTGGTAGCCGAGCACCACGTAGACCGAAAAGCCGTAGGCCGTCAGCGGGTGGGCGGTATGGAATGCGTTCATCGAATTCGCTTCGACGTGCATCGGCTTGGTGTCGATGTCGCCGGCTTCGGCCAGCGGCGCGACGAATTTGTGGCCGTTCCACGAGCAATCGAGCGCAGCGTCGAGCGCTTTCGGCTCCGCGGCGAAGGTGGGCGAGGTGGCAGTCAGCAGGGCGGCGCAGGCTAGGCCGGCGGCCGCGAGGTGGTGTGCTTTCATACGGCGCAAGTCGGTGATGTTGTTGTTCTGGTGGCGAGAAAGCCGGTGCGCATGCAGCCGGCCCGCCGCGCCCGGTTGACCCTGATCGCCGGCGCGGCGTGTTTCGATCATAGCGAAAACGCGGCGGCGGCGCAGCGGTTTGCCGTTGCCTTGTGATGTGGCGCCGAGGCAGAGGCCGCGCGGCGCATGGCGGCCTGCTGCCGCCCTCTGCCGCCTATTGCGGTTCGCGTTGCAGATACTGCCGGACCTGTTGCAGGCTCACGCGCCCGCTGTGGGCCGTGTCGATCTGGTCGAAATGGCGCGCGATGAACGGCAGGCCGTGGGCCCGGGCCTGCGCCGCGGTGATCGTCCGTCCGTCCGACAGCGCGGCATTGGTGGCCAGGCTCGCGGCGAGCCGCGAGCGGGCCTGCCGGGCCAGATCGCTGCCGGTGGTGGCCGAGGCCGGCGCGGCAAGCGGCTGGCGCGGCCGGAACGGGCCGTCGACGCCGCCTTGCAGCGGTACCGGGGTGGACACGGCCTGCTGCGCGGCCGCGGCGGCGGGGCCGGCGGGCAGCGCCAGCGCGGTGGCCGCCACGACCGCCAAGGCCCGGGCCGCCAACGAAACGGCGCGGCCCAGTGCCGCGAATGACATACCGCGCGGAATCGGATGCGGATGGAGCATGGCGTGTCTCGTCGAGAAGGGGAGCGGCATCAGCGGGCCGCGATCGCGGTGTTCGAGGTTCGCGCGGCCGCCGGGCTTTCGTCGGGCCAGGGCGCGGGCAATTGCGCGAGCGACAGCGCGTTGGCGATCGGCCGGTTCGCGAAGAACGCGGCCAGATCGGCACGCAGGCGGGGCCGCGCGTCGTTGTCGAGATAGATCATGTGGCCGCCCGGGTAGAACGTCATCTGCAGATTCGGCGCGATGCCGGGCACGGTCTGCAAGCGCGCGAGCTGGTTCTCGGTCAGGAAATACGGCGTGGCCAAGTCGTGATAGCCGTTGGCCGACAGCACCTTCAACTGGGGATTGAGCTGGAGCGCGGCGAGCAGGTCTGGGATGGTGTCGGGCACGGCTTGCCCGGCGTGGCTGAAATCCCAGCCGTTGATGACGGCGTTGTTCAGCGTGGCGTAGGTCGCGTTCGGCGCCTGATAGCCGAGCTCGTTGGGCAACTGCGCGGCCAGCACGGCGGTGAACGGTTGTGAAACGAGGATGTCGGACGGGTCCGAATCCGCCTGCAGGCGCGGGTCGCCGCTCGGCAGGATCACGCGGCCGTCGTAGCGGCCGATGGTCGAGCCGGGCACCAGCGCGCGGCCGTAGAACTTCGTGCCGAAATACGCACTCAGCGAGGCAAACGACAGGGTGGTTTGCGTCGACCATTGCGACAGCGTGTTGATGTCGGGGTAGGTCGGCGTGGGCACCAGCGGGGTGCCGGCGAAGAAGAAGCTCGGGCCGTATTGCGCGAGCTGCGCGTATTGGGCGGTCGCGAAGGCCTGCATCTGCAAGGCGAATTGCGCCGGGTCGGCCGGCGCGGGCGACACCTGGTTGAAATAGGCGGCCACCTGCGCGTAGCCGAGGAAGTAACCGATCATCCCGTCGGTCGCGGCCTTCAGCGCCAGCGACGCGCTGGCCGTGTTGCCACCCGTGATCGCGTAGGTTTCGCCGGGGTCCGCGAAGTAATTGAGGATCGACGACTGCAGCACGATGCCGCTCAGGTTCACGCCGGCCGATTCGAGCGCCAGCGCCAGCATGTTGGTGCGCGGCGTGCCGTACGACTCGCCGTACAGGTACAGCGGCGCGCTGGTGCGCTGGTTGACGGCGATATAGCGGCGGATGAAGTCGCGCATCACGGCCACGTCGGCATCGGTGCCCCAGAACGTCTGGTTGGTGTTCGGCGCGATGGCTTCCGAGAAGCCGGTGCCGGGCGGATCGATGAACACCATGTCGGTGGTGTCGATCAGGCTGTCGTCGTTGGCGACCAGCGGGAAGTCGGGCCAGTTCGTCATGAGCGGATCGGGCGTGGCCACGCGGGTGGGCGCGAACGCGCCGAGCCGCAGCCACACCGACGACGAGCCGGGGCCGCCGTTGTAGAAGAACGTGACGGGGCGCGGCTGGCCGTCCTGGCTCGGCGCGGTGTAGGCCACGTAGGACAGGCTGGCCTCGGGCGTGCCGTCCGGGGCCAGCGCGCTCAGATGGCCGGTGGTCGACGTGTAATCGACGCTCTTGCCGTTGCCGGCCCACTGGCGATGCATGACCGCCGCCGATTCGTTGACTTGCCACAGATTCAGGCTGGCGCCCGCGCCGGTGGCGTATGCGGTGTTGTCGATGAAGGCCTGGTTCGAAACGGCGCCGAGCGCGCTGGGGCTGCCGTTGTTGTCGTCGCCGCCGCAGGCCGCCAGCGCCAGTATGGCGGCCGCCAGGAGGCCCGCTCCGATATGCCGGATCGCGCGCGATCCGCTGCGGGCTCCCGTTCCCGAAATCGATTTCGACGTGTTTCCCCGCCCCGTGTTGTCTCTTGCTTTCATCCCTGTTCCCTTGCCGGAAAGTCGATGCAATTCGGACTTTTATTTGCCGATATGACGATGGATTTATTCTTTTTCTTGTTAACGGCGGGGATGGCGGGGAATGCAGCGCAGGAAAGAAAAATAGTGCTGCCAATCGAAATTTGAAAAGGATCGTATGGATTGTTATTGGCGAATTAGCGGGTAAACGGGAAAGGGAAAACCCGCTAATTAAAACCGCAGACGATTATCGACAGGGTTTGCGCTTCGGCGCGGAACGGCGGCCGGGCGGGATGTCGGGCGCGGCGGGAGAGGGCGCGAGGCACAACCGATCGAAGCCGCCACGATCGGAACGTGAACCGAATGGATAATCGCCCGACATGGCCTCGGACGGCGCCGCCCGATTCATCGTCTTGCAGTCGGGTTTCGAATCGATTTCAACCGCACACGCCGAGCCGTTCGGCGCGCGGTGCAAGCTCGTGCCGAATCGCATTGCGCCGCGCCGAACGTCAATCGCGGTGCAGCCGTTGCAGATAATGCTCGCAGCGCGCGCGCAGCGCTTCCATCTGCGGCGAGCCTTCGTCGGCGAGCAGGCCGTCGGCGAGGCCCGGGCCGCTGCCCGAGGTGGCCACGTCGTAGATCTCGTTGGCCAGGCCGCGCGCGGCCATCGCGATGCGAATCCGGTCGAGCCACTCGCATTCCACGCGATGGCTGTCCAGCCATAGGCGGGTGGCCGCCACGATACGGTCGGGCGGCATCCAGCGCCCGGTCTGGATGCGTGCGACCAATTGGCTCGTCACGAGGTAACGGAGCAGGTCCACTTGTGTCACGCGTCAGTCCTCCATGCTTGGCCGGGTTCGGCGGCGATGCCGGCCCGGTACGCCGCGTCGGCCGAGAGGGCCAGGGATGCGGCGGCGTATCCATTCCCTTCAGCAACGGCCATGCCAGCCGGGCAGGCCGCGCGCGGCACATGTCTTGCGGCTCATGGTGTCCATCCACGACCGGAGGGTTTATGCAACACGATCTGACACGACCCCTGACACGACCCGTATGGCGCGCGTTCGCCATGGGCGCGCTGTGTGCGGGGCTGCTCGCGGCGGCCGGCTGCTCGAAGCAGAGCGATAGCGGCAGTGCCGGCAGCGCAGCCAGTGCACCGGCCGCATCGAGCGATACGTCGCAACCGGGTGCGGCCAGCGGCGTATCGCCGGCCCCGATGACGGCGCCGGGCGCGGCTTCCGACGCCACGGGCGCATCCGATTCGTCGGGTGCCGCCGGTGCGTCGCCGGCCTCGGGCGCGTCGGGGGGCTGATCCCCCGTCCCCGCCGGCCACCGCGTGCGGCCGGCGGGTTTTCGCATTGGATTACCCAGGACCGGGAGGCTTTATGAGCAGCACCTTGAACCCCGACAACGAACCGCTCGATCCGTCGGGCGGCAACGGCAGCGATGCCGACGCGCTCGGCCCGAGCGATTCGTCGGACAGCGGCAGCGACACGCGCGGCGCGAAACGCCGCCCGTTCGACGTGGACGACGAGCTCGACGCCCATGCGCTCGAACGCGGCGCGGCGGCCGGCGCGGCGGGCACCGACCGCGCCGGCACGGGCGAGCGCGCGTCGGCGGACGGCGATTCGAACTTCGTCGATAGCGCCGACATCGAGCCGGACCGCACCGGCCGGCTGGCCGACAGCGACGACGCGGAGCAGGACGACGACGCGCCATGAGCGCCGACGGCCGGCGCCCGCGCGTGGCGCCATCGCCGTCGATCCGGCAAATCTTTCAATATCGTTTGAAGTAAATGATGAAAAACGGTGACGCCGGCCGAATCCGCGCCGGGGTTACCCAACCGATCGAGGAGGTATGCGATGCAACGACGCCATCCGAATCGCTCGCGAGACATGCGCGGGCCGGCGAACTGGCAGGAGCGCAACGAACGGGCTTACTGGGGCAGCGACGAGCACGACCTGCCGCATTACGACGACCTGTTGCTGCCCGACGACGAACGCGACATCGATTTTCAGGACGCCCGCGAGCGCCTGCCCGCCGAGCGTTTCGACGCGCGGCGCGAGCGCGGCGAGCACGACGCCCGGCACGATTCCGGCGATGCACGGCGAGCGCGCGGTGCGGCCGATGAAGGAGGGCGGGAGCGTGATGCCCAGCGTGACCCGGTACGCGTCGGCGGCGGCCCCGCGCGGCCGGCCGCGCCCAGCGAACGCGAGCATGGCGGCCACGCGGGCGAGCACGCTGCGCGCCGCGACGCGCGCTACGGCGATGCGCCGCGGCACGAGCAGAGCGAGCAGCACGCGTGGCAGGGCGGTGGCCACGGCGCGCCGTCGCACGCGCGCTACGATCCGCCGCCCACCACCTATCACCCGCGCCACGCCGAGCGCCGCGCGCAGCCCCTGCGCGGGCCGAAGGGCTACACGCGTTCCGACGAACGGATTCGCGAGGATGTCTGCGAGCGCCTGGCCTTCGCCATCGATATCGACGTGAGCGAGGTCAGCGTGGCGGTGGAGGCGGGCTGCGTGCGGCTCGACGGCACCGTGCCCGAGCGCTGGATGAAGCACGAGATCGAGGATCTGGCCGATAGCTGCGTGTGGGTGCGCGACGTGGACAACCGGGTGCGCGTGGTGCGCGGACGCATGCCCGACGACGTGCCGCAGTCGGCGGCGCGTGGCGGATCGGGTTCGGGGGCGGCGCCGCTGGCCGGCCCCGATCCCGCCGCGCAGCCGTCCGGTGCGATCGGCCCGGCTGGCCCGGCGCAGCCCGATGCCGCCACCGTCGCGCCGGGGCCGGACGACCGCCGGCATTGAGCCGGGCGGCGGCGCGCCGTCAGCGGCGCGCGCTTTCCTCGAGTTCCTGCTCCAGGCCATGCTCGCGCATCAGCGCGAGCC
>NZ_BAAILN010000043.1:0-31057 GCF_054589155.1 Burkholderia sp. 3C | reverse complement strand
GAGCGCCGCCCGGCCGGGCGGCTGACCGCGCGGCGGCGTCACATCTTCACGCCGTCACGCGCCCACGATCGTTCAATACGCCGCGCGAGCGGCTTCGTATGCTCGCGGCTCCCTCACCTTTCCCTGCGGACGGAGCACACCATGACCACCCCCACCCCGGCATTGCGCGGCCAGTGCCAGACCATCGATCTGGCCGACAAGCTCGCGCGCGTCGAAGGCTACTGGCAGCAGCGCGTCGTCGCCGAAATGAACGACTACCAGTTCAAGGTCGCGCGGCTCGACGGCGAATTCGTCTGGCACACCCACGACGACACCGACGAAACCTTCATCGTCCTCGAAGGCGAACTGCAGATCGAGATGCGCGGCGGCCCGGCCGGCGAGCACACCATCGTGCTGCGCGCGGGCCAGATGGCGGTCGTGCCGAAGGGCGTCGAGCACCGTCCGCACGCGCTCGGCGAGGTGAAGCTGCTGCTGGTCGAGCCGCGTGGGGTGGTGAATACCGGCGATGGGGCGCGCAACGAGCGAACCGTGGCGAATGATCTGTGGGTTTGATGCCGGGGCGCGGCCGACGGCTCAGAGGTTGATTCCGCCCGATACTTCGATGCGCTGGCCGTTGATCCAGCGCGCATCGTCGGTGCAGAGGAAGGCCACCGTGCCGCCGATATCGTCGGCCTGCGCGACGCGGCCCAGCGCCGTCTGCGCCTTCACGTAGGCCTGCAGCTCGGGCGAGTTGCGGATTCGCGCACCGGCGAAATCGGTTTCGACGCCGCCCGGCGCGATCACGTTGGCGCGAATGCCGCGTGCGCCGTACTCCTTCGCCACATAGCGCGAGAACGTCTCGACCGCCGTCTTGCAGGCCGCGTAGATCGCGTAGGCCGGCACGATGAAGCGCGTGGCCGCCGCCGTGATGAACACCACGCCGCCGCCGTCGTTCATCATCGCTAGGCATTGCTGGGTCAGGAACACCACGCCCTTGAAGTGCACGTTCGAGAACGTGTCGAACACCGCTTCCGTGACCTCGGCGATCGGCACCGCCGCGCCGATCCCGGCGTTGTTGACGAGGAAGTCCAGCTTGCCCGTGTTCCAGCGCGCCTGCAGCACGGCCTTCAGCTCGGCCAGGAACGGCGCGAACGCGCCGATCGCCGACACGTCCAGCGGCAGCGCCGCCGCCTTGCGGCCCATGCTCTCGATCTGCGCGACCACCGCTTCGGCGTCGGCGCGCCGCGTTTGATAGGTCAGCACCACATCCACGCCCTTGCGCGCCAGCGACAGCGCGATATCGCGCCCGATCCCCCGGCTGCCGCCCGTCACCAGGGCCACTTTGGTTTGTGTCGTATCCGTCATGTCGATCTCCCGTTCAAGAATGCCTCGCATGCTCGTCGATTGTTGATAGATCGACAATTCAGCACAATGTGAACAGGTTGTTTATATGGAAGAACAATGAAGATCGACCCTGGTGAATTGAGTCTGTTCGTGGACGTCGCGCGGGCCGGCGGGTTTCGCGACGCCGCGCGCGTGAACGGCAGGAGCCCGTCGCTGTTGAGCCAGTCGATCCGGCGGCTCGAAGACAAACTCGGCGTGCGGCTGTTCAACCGTTCGACGCGCAGCGTCGTGCTGACCGAGGCCGGTGCGCGGCTGCTCGAAAGCGTCGCGCCCGCGTTCGCCGAGATCGACGCCGCGCTCGACGTCGTCAACGGCTATCGCGAGCGCCCGGCCGGCACCTTGCGCCTGAACGTGCCGCCGATTGCGGCGCGGCTGATCCTGCCGTCGATCCTGCCGCGCTTTTTCGCGGCGTATCCGGAGATCGAGGTCGAGCTGGAGGTGGAGGAGAGTCTCGTCGATGTGCTCGCATCGGGCTGCGATGCCGGCATCCGCTACGAGGAGCGCCTGGAGGCCGACATGATCGCCGTGCCGATCGGCCCGCACACCCAGCGTTTCGCCACCGCCGCCGCACCCGGCTACCTGGCCCGGCGCGGCACGCCGCAGCATCCGCGCGACCTGCTCGCGCATGCCTGCCTGCGCAGCCGCTTTCCGAGCGGCGCGCTGACGCCGTGGATCTTCGAGCGGGATGGCGAGGTGGTGCGCGTCGAGCCGACAGGGCCGTTGCGGGTGCGGCCCGGCGTAGCGGTGGACATCCTCGTGGATGCGGCGCGGGCCGAGGTCGGCATCGTCCATCTGTTCGAGGAATGGCTGCAACCGCATCTCGACAGCGGTGCGCTGATACCGGTGCTGACGCCGTGGTGGCAGGGGTTTTCCGGGCCGTTTTTGTACTATCCGAGCCGGCGATTGCTGCCGGCGCCGTTGCGGGCGTTCGTGGATTTCATCAAGGGATGAGCGGCGGCGGAAAAGCAGAAAGCCGGCGCAAGGCCGGCTTTCTGGACATCCGTTGGTGGAGAGGAGGAGGATCGAACTCCCGACCTTCGCATTGCGAACGCGACGCTCTCCCAGCTGAGCTACCCCCCCAACATTCGATCGATCATACACAAGCCGATCCGGGGATGGCAAGCCCGCCGCGAACCGTTTCGATCAGTTCGACGGCGCGCCGGCCAGCACCCATTTGACGACGGCCTTGACGTCGGCGTCGCTCATGCCGGGATGCGCCGGCATCGGGATCACGCCCCACACGCCGGAGCCGCCGTCGCGCACCTTCTTCTCGAGCTTGGCCGACGCGGCCGGATCGTTCTTGTAGCGCGCGGCGATATCCTTGAACGACGGCCCGACGAGCTTGCGGTCGACCGCGTGGCAGCCCATGCAGGCGTTGCCGCGCGCCACGCGCAGGCCATCGTCGGCGGCCTGCGCGGCGGGCGCGGCCAACAGGCCCGCGCCCAGCGCGAGCGTGGTGACAGCCAATGCCGCCGCGCGGCGAACGGTGCGGCGAACGCTCATTGCTTCACCGCCTTCGCGTTGCCCGGATGCACGTTCGGCGAGCTCGTCACCGGCGCGGGCGCCTGCGACTGCAGCGGCGTGGCGCTGACGCTCGAATCGGGCACCGCGCCCACGGTCGGGCCAACGTCGACAGCCGCCGGCGGGATCTGCGTCACGCCGGGGTCGCTGGCAGGTGCGCTCGACGAGGTCAGGGCCGGCGAGTCGGCCGGCTTGATGTACTGGAACACCTTCACCACCTGCAGGACACCCGGCACGCGGCTGGCCGCGTCGGCGCCGATGTTGCCTTCGTCGACGGTCACGAGGCCCATCAGGTAGACGTTGCCGCGCTCGCACACCACCTTGAAGTTGTTCGCCGAAATGCCCTTCTCGCCCACCAGCGCCGACTTCACGCGGCCTTCGAGATACGAATCGTTGGTGCGGTCGGACAGCGACGTGGCCGGTTGCAGCGCCAGCTCGTTGACGATCGCGTTGACGTTGTTGATGGCGCGGACGATTTCCTCGGCGCGCTGCTTCGACGCGTTGTTCGACACCTCGCCGGTCAGCAGCACGCGGCGGTTGAACACCGTCACGGCGACGTGCGCGTCGTCGGGCAGGCCGCTGCGCAACTGCGAGGCCGCCTTGAGCTGGATCTCGCGATCTTCCGTCTGCGTGCCGAGCGTGCGGCGGTCGGTTGCGATCAACGCGCCGCCGCTGGCTGCGGCGCCCACCACGGCCAGCACGCACCCCTGCAGCGAAACGGCCAGGCCGGCCGACAACGCGATCATCAACGTGGTTCTCACAAGCGTCTGTCCAACGCGGCGGGTAATCATCGACAAGCTCTCCTTCGAATCAGTCTTCGCCCAGCAGCATCGCGTCGATGCCGTCGCACAGGCAGTGGATGGTCAGCAGATGGACTTCCTGGATGCGCAGCGCCCGGTCGGACGGCACGCCGATATAGATATCCGTGTCGGACAGCGCGGCGGCCAGCGCGCCGTCGCGGCCGGCCAGCGCGATCACGGTGATTTCGCGTTCGCCCGCCTCGGCGGCGGCGGCAAGAATGCGCGGCGAATCGCCGGCCGGATCGATGACCACCAGCACGTCGCCCGTCTGGCCGAGCGCGCGCACCTGCTGCGCGAAGATCTGATCGGCCGCCTCACCGCTCGTGAACGGGCCGGCGCGACTCGCATCGGTGGCAAGCGCGAGGCCCGGCAGGCTGGGCCGTTCGCGCTCGAAGCCGCCGACCAGCGCGTTGGCAAGCCGTTCCGCCGCAGCGGCCGAGGGGCCGTCGCCGCAGACGAGAATCTTGTTGCCGTTCGCGAGCGCCATGAACATCGCGTCGACGGCGGCTGCGATCGGCAGCGACAGCGCATCGAGCACCTCGAGCGCGAGCGCCGCGTTGTCGCGGATATGTTGCTGAATACGTTCGACTGACATCGTCCTATCGCGTGTAGCGTGAAACCCGGGAAGAAGCGCGCGGCAAGCCGCGCGGTAGCGTGGGTGCGGCGAGTTTACCGCACTCCAGGGCCGCCACCGCCGCGTCCTTTACAACTCGACACAAGAACCGGGCACGAAACACGCAGGGCGCGTGGCCGGCTAGGTGTCGTCGGCGCGAAACGCGTCGCGCAGCCAGATCAGTTGCCCGGCCTCAAACGCCACCACGTCGAAGCGGCACGCGCTGCTTCCTCCGAAGCGCGCCCACACCGCGCGCGCCGCCGCCACGAGACGCCGCCGCTTGTGCGACCCGATGCTGGCGAGCGCGCCGCCATGCCGGCCATGACGGCGCGCGCGTACCTCGACGAACACCAGCGTGCCGTCGCGCTCGCGCATCACGAGATCGAGTTCGCCGCCCCGCACCACCAGGTTCGCCGCGACGAAAACCAATTGCCGACGTTCGAGAAAGCGCCGCGCCTGCCATTCGAACCGGGCGCCGACGCGCTTCGAGCCGGGGCGTCCGGATGTGTCCTCGGCCACCGCGTCGATCACGTTGTCAGCCATTGCGCCGGCCTTCGGTATGCGGCCCTCCGCATACGCCACCTCGCCCGCACCATCAGCCATTTCGCCGACCTTCGGCCTGCCGCCCTTCACATTCGCCACCTCGCCAAAATCCTCAACCGTTTCGCCGACCTTCGGCCTGCCGCCCTTCACATTCGCCGCCTCGCCAAAATCCTCAACCGTTTCGCCGACCTCCGGCCTACCGCCCCGCGCATTCCCCGCCTCGTCCGAATCCACGCACGGCCGCGCCGCGCCCGCGTGGCACAATGCGTGGCTTGTCCCGCCCGCCGCGCGTTTGCGCATCCGTTCCGCCATGACTTCCCTCCTCGATCTCGCCCAATCGCAGCACTTCCCGACCGGTGCGCTCTACGTGGTCGCGACGCCGATCGGCAATACCGCCGACATCACCGTGCGCGCGCTGCATGTGCTCGGGCTCGTGGATCGCATCGCGGCCGAGGACACGCGCAACACCGGCCAGTTGCTCGCGCGCTACGACATCTCGAAGCCGCTCCTGGCCGTGCACCAGCACAACGAGCGCGAGGCCGCCGGCCGCGTGGTCGAACTGCTGCGCGCGGGCGAGCGCATCGCCTACGTGTCGGACGCCGGCACGCCCGGCATTTCCGACCCGGGCGCGAAGCTGGTGGACGCGGTGCGCGCCGCGGCGCTGCCAGTGGTGCCGCTGCCCGGCGCGAACGCAGCGGCGGCCGCCGTCAGCATCGCCGGCGACTGGGCCGGCCCGTTCACCTTCGCGGGCTTCCTGCCGCCCAAGCCGAAGCAGCGCGCCACCGCGCTCGAACCGCTGAAAGCGCACCCCTACGCGCTGGTGTTCTACGAAGCGCCGCACCGCATCGTAGAAACGGTCGAGGCGCTGGCGCAGGCATTCGGCGGCGAGCGCCGGCTGTTGATCGGCCGCGAGCTGACCAAATTACATGAGGACGTGTTCGTCGGCACCCTGGCCGAAGGGCCAGCGTGGCTGGCCGCCGATGCGAATCGCCAGCGCGGCGAATTCGTGCTGGTCGTGCAGGGCGCGCCCGTGCAGACGGACGACGACGATCCGCACGCGCACGATGCGCTGCTCAAGCTGCTGCTGTCGGAAGTGCCGGTGAAAAGTGCGGCAAAGCTGGCGGCCGCGATGACGGGCGCATCGCGCAACACGCTCTATGCACGGGCGCTGGAACTGAAGGAAGACTGAGGGAAACCGGACGCAGCGCGAACGCGCGGCGCATCACATCTCTCGGCGTGACCGATGTCACGCCGTATCTGGAAACTGCCTGGAATGCACGGGCCAAGCGGCGCCGGGAAGCCGGCTCGCCTGACGCTCAGCGGCTCGCCTGACGCTCAGTGCGTGCTGGTGTTCGACGCCACCATCTCGTCACGCGCAACGCGCGCCTGTTCCGGCGACAAACCGACGATCTTCACGCGCGCCGTGCCGGCCTTCACCACGCCGATCAACTTGGCTGCCGCATACGACAGATCGAGCACGCGGCCCCGCGCGAACGGGCCGCGATCGTTGATCTTCACGACCACCGATTTGCCGTTCGACTGATTGATGACCTTCACGTACGACGACAGCGGCAGCGTGCGATGCGCCGCGGTCAATTCGTTCATGTCGAAGCGCTCGCCGTTCGCGGTGCGCTTGCCGTGGAAGGCGCGGCCGTACCACGAGGCCCGGCCCGTCTGACGGAAGTCGGAGGCATCGGCCGCGTCGATCGGCTTTGCATCGGCCAGCGATGCGCGCTTGGCGTCGTCGGTGTCGGTGGCCGGCATGGTGGCCAGCGCCGAATCGAAATTCGCCTGCTTGTTGTCGTCGTCGGCTGCTGCGGCGGAAGCCGTGCGCAGCGCATCCTTCGGGTTGCCGTTGCTGGACGCCTGATCGGCGGTCGGCGGCATGGCACACCCGGTGAGCGCTGCCACCATCACTACTGAACCGAGTTGCCTCGGCAATCGAAATTTCATCGACGTGTCGCCTATGGGTGCGGGCCGCGCAACTGCTGATGAGGCGGCCCGGACGGATATGCGCGCACGCGCCTGCTCCTTGCGAGCAAGCGGCTTGCACTGGTGCGGCTGTCGTACTTGCCGCGACCGTCCTGATTAGCTTTCACGTCTGGCGCAGCCTATCCCCGGCAGCCTGGCCAGACCCCAAATGCCGCCATCGAACATGACAGGCAGTTCGCACGCGTCGCGGTAAACCCAACGCGCAGGAACGGCGGCATAGGCCTCATCCGGCATGCGGCAGCATGGCCGCGGCGGGTATTCGTAACACCCGGCCGGACAAGACGTGAGCACCGATTGATCGGTACTGAGATGCGCCGCCGAAACAGCCGGCGGCTAGTGCATTGACGGCGCGACGGCCCGTTTTGCGGTGCCTTGACGCCTGCTTGAACACGTGGATGAACCACGCACAATGGACGGCATTATACATAAATGAAATTAGTCACCCGGAAATCGGCCTGGCCCCTTGATTGATTCTCACTATGATGCAATCCCGGGCACACCCGCCGTGGCGGCCCGCTGCGCCTGTTCGGCCTTGCCCGTTCGGCCAGCGCACGGCACGCGCGGGCGGACGAGCCAGTACAATCGAGCCTTTCCCGCCTTACGTACCAACCCCATGAAAGTCACGTTGATACCGGTCACGCCGTTCCAGCAGAACTGCTCGCTGATCGTCTGCGAAAAGACGGGCCGCGCCGCCGTCGTCGATCCGGGCGGCGATCTCGACGTGATCCGCGGCGAGGTCGAGCGGCAAAACGCCCAGGTCGAGAAGGTGCTCGTCACGCACGGCCACATCGATCACTGCGCCGGCGCGAAGGCGCTCGCCGAGCATTACGGCGTGCCGATCGAAGGCCCGCAGGAAGATGAACGTTTCTGGATCGAGCAGTTGCCCGCGCAAGGGCAGCGCTTCGGCTTCAGCGGCGATGCCCAGGTGTTCGAGCCGAACCGCTGGCTGGTCGACGGCGATACGCTCACGGTCGGCGAAGAAACGCTCGAGGTCTATCACTGCCCCGGCCACACGCCGGGCCACGTGGTGTTCTTCAGCCGCGAACATCGGCTGGCGATCGTCGGCGACGTGCTGTTCGCCGGCTCGATCGGCCGCACCGATTTCCCGCGCGGCAATCATGAAGATCTGCTGCGCTCGATCCGCGAAAAGCTCTGGCCGCTCGGCGACGACGTCACGTTCGTGCCGGGCCACGGCCCGGTGTCGACGTTCGGCCAGGAGCGCGAAACCAATCCGTTCGTGTCGGACCGGAGGTTCGGATGAGCGGCGAGATCTACGTCAGCACGGACGTCGAGGCCGATGGCCCGATCCCCGGCCCGCACTCGATGCTGAGTTTCGCCTCGGCGGCATTCACCGAAGACAAGCAGTTGATCGCCACGTTCTCGGCGAATCTCGACACGCTGCCCGGCGCGACCGCGCATCCGGTGCAGGAAGCCTGGTGGAAGACCCAGCCCGAAGCCTGGGCCGCCTGCCGGAAGGATTTGCAGGCGCCCGAGGCGGCGCTGATCGCCTATGTCGAATGGGTCGAGGCGCTGCCCGGCAAGCCGGTGTTCGTGGCGATGCCGGCCGGCTTCGATTTCACGTACATGTTCTGGTACATGATGCGGTTCGCGGGGCGCTGCCCGTTCTCGTGGTCCGCGCTCGACATCAAGACGCTGGCCTTCGCGCTGACCGGCCTGCCCTATCGCAAGGCGATCAAGCCGCGCTTCCCGAAGCACTGGTTCGACGATCACCCGCACACGCACGTCGCGCTCGACGATGCGATCGAACAGGGCGCGCTGTTCTGCAACATGCTGGCCGACCTGCGCGTGCGGCAAGCGGCGTTCGACCAGGCCGCGGGCGCCGGCACGAATGCCCCGGCTGCCTCGACCGGCCCGGCCGCTAAATAAAACGCGCGCCATGCGCGATCCGATGCGGCGGAGCGGTGAAAATCACCCGTTCCGCCGGCATCACGAAGCAAAATTCCCTCGCATCCGCGACATCCATTGCACGAGTTTTCTTGCACCACTACCATGAGGCGTTCCAGCCGCCCTCCGGGAGACGCAGGTGATACTCGATTCGTTTTCGCAAAAAATCCTTCGCCTGTTGCAGCTCGACGCGCGGCGTTCGGTGCAGGAAATCTCGGATCAAGTGGGCCTGTCGAGCACGCCGTGCTGGCGCCGCATCAAGGACATGGAACAGGCGGGGGTGATCCAGCGCTACACGGCGCTGCTCGATCGCGAAAAGCTCGGCCTGCACGTGTGCGCACTCGCGCATGTGCACCTGACGCGCCACAACGAGGGCGGCGTCGAGCAGTTCGAGCGCGAGATCGCGACCTGCCCCGAAGTGACCGAGTGCTACAGCACCACCGGCGAGGCCGACTACATCCTCAAGATCGTCGCGCCCGACATCAAGGCCTACGACGTCTTCCTGCACGAACGGATCTTCAAAATTCCGGCCGTTTCACAGGTCCGCACGAGCGTCGTGCTGCGCGAAATCAAATTCGATACGCAACTGCCGCTTTGACGGCGATCGGGCCGAGATAGCCGACCGCACACGGAACGCGGCCTCCTCCATCGCGTTCAGGCACGGCGTGGGTCGCCGGCCAGCACCCGCGCAATGTCGAGTCGCCGCGCGCCGAGCCGCTCGCGCAACGCGGCGGCATCGATCGATGCCGGATCGCTCGCCACCGTCAGGTCGATCTCGAGGCCGGTGCTCAGGTAATGCAGTTGCATCGACGTCGCATGCACGCCGAGTTCGCGCAGCGCGGCATGAATCCGCGCTTCCACCTCGGCGCGCGCCGGCAAGGCCAGCGCCGGGCGGCGCCAGACCGTATCGTTCTCCGGGTCGACGTGAATCAGCGCATCGAGCACGCGCGGGTCGTCGAGCACGCGAGCGCGCGCCGTCTCCGCGATCCAATGCCCTTCCGACACCGAAATCATCGGGTCGACCAGGATATGCGCATCCACCAGCGCCGCATCGCCCATCTTGCGGGTGCGCAATTCGTGGACGTCGCGCACGCCGGGCGTCGCCACCAGCAGCGCGCGAATCTCGTCGGCGGCCTTGGCGTCGAGCGCGCGATCCGAGAGATCCTGCAAGGCGTCCCAGCCGAACGTCCAGCCCATGCGCGCAACCATGAAGCCGACGATGGCCGCCGCGATCGGGTCGAGCAGCCTGACGCCGGCCAGGCTGCCGACGATGCCGATCGCCACCACCAGCGACGACGCCGCGTCGGAGCGCGCATGCCACGCATTCGCGACCAGCAGCGCCGATCGCACGCGCCGCGCCTCGCGCAGCATGTAGCGGAACAACGCTTCCTTCGATACCACTACCAACGCGGCGACCGCGAGCGCCACCGCATGCACGGGCGGAATTTCATCGAGATTCACCAAGCGCTCGCCGGCACGCAACAGCATGCCGATACCGACGGCAATCAGAATGCCGCCGAGTAATAAGGAAGCGACGGTTTCGTATCGGCTGTGGCCGTAATTGTGATCGGCGTCGGGCTTGGCGCCGCTATGCCGATTGGCGAACAACACGATGAAATCCGAGATCAGGTCGGACAGGGAATGCACGCCGTCGGCAATCAAGGCCTGCGAATGGCCGATTACCCCGACCGCGATCTGCAATGTGGCCAGCACCACATTGAGCGCAATGCTGACGCCGGTGCTCTTGCGCGCCACCGCATGCTTTTCTTCATCGGACACATCAGCGGTAAATATGGCCATGATTACCAATACAATCAGTAATTCTTAGATTTCATCAAGCAGGCCGTGTCCGTCTGCTGACGCACTTAGGAAAAACCCGGCAAATCAGGTGCTTATGGATCGCCTCGAAAGAGCGATGCGCCACACCGTGCGATTAGCCCCGCGATCATGCAGCCAATTGGCTAGTCATGATGCATCCCCATTTTGTTCAATAGCGCAACAAAAAGGCCATGCACTCCTTTGACGGAGTGAATGGCCCTTGCTTTTCTTAAGACAGACTTAAGCCGTCTTAACGTGCTGCATCGACACTCAGATCGCGAATTGCTCGCGATCCTTACCGGCGATCCAACGCGGCGGCTTACCACGACCCGACCAGGTCGAACCCGATTCGGGATCGCGGTATTTCGCTGCAACACCGGCGCGCACGCGGCCAGCCTTGACTGCCTTGGTACGGCTGAGGCCCAGGTCGGCCAGCGAGAAACCGTAATCGGAGATCTTCTGCTTCACATCATTGAGGACCTCGGTATATTCGCTCGCCTTGGCTTCCTCGATCTGCTTCTCCAGCTTTTCTCGCTGCGCGAGAAGGTCCTTGTAAGAAGACATATATTTCCTTTTCTCTGACTAAACGGAGCCGGTCTGTGCCGGCTAACCCATTTTCATGTATTGATGCCTCGGATTATGGAGCCAGAGGTTAGCACAAAAATCAAACGTGGGAATCGCCGTGTACGCAAATATGTGTGCAAGATTGTGATTAATCGCGAACGCGCCAACCGCCTGCTCGGCAATTCAATTACCGCTTAAATGATTGACACAATCGATTAGGTGGGAATGGTTCATATATTCATACTTTCAGGCCACGCAACGGGCACGACTTTCTCGTTTGAAAGTTGTCATCGAGCGAGAGGTTTAGCTAAAAACCACGCATCATTGAATGCACCGAAAAAGTGCGAAAGCTTGCTGAATACTTACTTTGGCCCCGCTAAGGCTACACAAAAAGATACGCCGACGTTTTTCAGAAATGTCGCAATTCGCTTTCAGGACAAGCTCAATCCAGCCGCCGCGACATGCAGAGAAGCCGCCAATTGGTCGAAATCGGCAGCCGCATCGGCAAACGGCGTGCGCTGCACACGGCCCGCCATTCGCCAGTCGGCGCCATAACGATCCACGCCGGCCAATTCGAATTCGCTGACTTTATTCGGATATAACGCCCAGGCGGCCTGTTCCTCGTCAAACGACAGCGGCGGCAACGCGTCGAGTTGCCGGCCGTCGAGCCAGCCCATCCGGCCAAAGCCGCCGATGAAACGCAGGCGCTCGCAATCGAGTGCCCAAAACGAAAAATCGCCGAGATCGAGATAACGCGCCGCATCGGGGTGATAACGCACATAGCGCGCGGCCAGATGCGGATCGCCGTCGACGCGTGCGCAGCGCCCCACCAGCGTCATGCGCTCGGCTTCGAGCACCGCGGCGTCAGCCGCGTCGGCCACCAGCAAGCCCGCGCGGGCATCGTCGACAAGGTTGCGGGTGTGCTCGGCCAGCGCGCTGATCAGCACCACCGGGCGGTGCCGCGCATCGGTCGCATAGGGCACGGCGGTCGGATAAGGAAAGCCGGCCGGCTCGCGCGCCTGCGTCGCGAGCGTGGCGATCTGACGGCGATGCAACAGATGAATCGGCAGTTCGACGGAAATATTCATGCAGCTCCCTGGGCCGGACGCGCCGAGCGAGGTCGCGCAACCGCCACGACGCTCCGCTAGAATCAAACGCTTGCGCGCATTGTCGCCCATCGCCCTGGCCGGGCGCATCCGCGCCATTCAAAACAACCATCCGTGCGAGCCGGCCGCCCAGCGCCGCATCGCACGTTGCCGAGCTCACCGTGTCCGACCATTCCTCCCGGCTTCCCCCGCTGCCCGCCGCCCATCGCGAGCTGTCCGATTCCGCCCGCCGCCGAGCGCGCGCGGCCACCATGGCGCTGTTCTTCATCGCCGGCATGATGTACGCGTCGTGGGGGGTGCACGTGCCGACCGTGCGCGACCGCTTCGCCCTGAGCCCGGCGCTGCTGTCGCTGGCGCTGCTCGCCGTGGCGATCGGCTCGATCGTCGCGATGACGACCAACGCGAAATGGATCGCGCGCGTCGGCACGCGCAGCGCCTGCCTGGCCGGCGGGATCGGCATGTGCGTGTTCGGCGCGCTGATCCTGCTCGCGCCGAGCTATCCGCTGCTGGTGCTGGTGCTGATGCTGTTCGGCTTTTCGATGGCCACGCTCGACGTGGCGATGAACGCCGAGGCGAGCGCCGTCGAAATCGCGTTCGGCCGGCCGATCATCTCGATGCTGCACGGCATGTTCAGCATCGGCGGGATGGCCGGCGCGTTGCTCGGCGGCGCGGCGCTGTCGGCCGGCATGACGCCGGCCGTGCATCTGGCGCTGGCCTCGGCCGTGTGCGCGGTGGTGCTGGTGATCGCCTGCCCGGCCGTGCTGCCGCACGTGCCGCACGAGGAAGCCGCGCACGGCAAATCGGCGAACCGCTGGCGCTCGTCGGCGCTCTGGATGCTCGGCGCGATCGCGCTGGTGTCGCTGATCGCCGAAGGCGCGATGTACGACTGGGCCACCGTATACATGCGCGACGTGGTGGCCGCCACGCCGGCCTTTGCCAGCGCGGCCTACGCGGCGTTCTCGGGCGGCATGGCCACCGGGCGCTTCGCCGGTGATGTGGTGCGCGCGCGCTTCGGCTCGCCGCAACTGGTGTTCGCGAGCGCGAGCCTGGCCTGCGCGGGAATGGTCGGCGCGCTGCTGCTGCCGTATCCCGCGCCCGCGCTGATCGGCTTCATGGTGATGGGCCTCGGCCTCGCCAACATGATGCCGCTGCTGTTCGCCGCCGCCGCGCGCGTCGCCGGCATCTCGCCGGCCGAGGGCCTGGCCCACGTCGCGAGCCTCGCGTATTTCGGCCTGATGTTCGGGCCGGTGGTGATCGGCGGTGTGGCGCAGGCGGCCGGCCTCACGGTCGGCCTGTGGATCGTGGCGCTCTGCGCGGCGATCGTCGCCGTGACCGCACCGAAGGTGATGCGCAAGCTCAACGTCTGACGCCGCCGATCAGATGCCGCGCGGCATGTCGCGGTGTCTTCCGCGCCAAATAAAAAGGGCGCCCGTCTTGCGACGGGCGCCCTTTACCCCCTCTGTGACCGCAGCTTACATCTTGACTTGGTCGAGGAACGTCTTCTTGCCGCCCTTGTAGTCGTACAGCGAGATCACGCCGTGCTTCAGGTCGCCCTTCGAGTCGAACACGGTTTCACCGATCACGCCCTTGTAGTCCGTCGTCGGCATTTGCGCGAGGATCTTCGCGGCATCGGTCGAGTTCGCACGCTTCATCGCGTCGACGATGATGTACACGGCGTCATACGTGAACGGCGAGTAGATCTGGATCGGCTGGCCGAAACGCTTTTGGTACTTGGCTTGGAATTCCGCGCCGCCCGGCATCTTTTCGAGTGCCGCGCCAGCTTGCGAGCAGACCACGTTCACCGCTGCATCGCCAGCCAGGTCCGACAGCTGTTCCGTACACACGCCGTCGCCAGCCAGGATCTTCGCGCGCAGGCCGAGCTGCTTCGCTTGCTTGGCGAACGGGCCGCCGGTGGCGTCCATGCCGCCGTACATGATCGCGTCCGGATTCTCACCCTTGATCTTGGTCAGAATTGCGCGGAAGTCGACAGCCTTGTCGTTGGTTGCGTCGTGCGAGAGAACCTTCAGGCCGAGCGACTTGGCCTTCTTCTCGAACTCGTTGGCCAGACCCTGACCGTAGGCGGTCGAATCGTCGACCACGGCCACCGACTTGAAGCCCTTCGACTGTGCGTAGTTCGCCAGTGCCGGACCTTGTTGCGCATCGGTCGCGACGACGCGGTACGCCGTCTTGAAGCCTTGCTGCGTGTAGGCCGGGTTGGTTGCCGACGGCGAGATCTGGACGATGCCTGCATCGCTGTAGATCTTCGACGCGGGGATCGTGGTGCCCGAGTTCAGGTGGCCGACGACCGCGACGACCTTGTCGTCGACGAGCTTCTGCGCAACCTGCGTGGCGGTACGCGGGTCGGCCGCGTCATCCTGTGCATCGAGCTGGAGGGTGATCTTCTGGCCGCCGACCGTGAGGCCCTTCGCGTTGATTTCTTCAACCGCGAGGCGGGCGCCGTTTTCGTTGTCCTTGCCGAGGTGGGCGATGCCGCCCGTCAACGGTGCGACGTGGCCGATCTTGACGACCTGGTCAGCCGATGCGTTCGTCGCGAACGCCGCAAACACCATCGCCGCCGCGCTGATCGGCAACAGCTTTTGCATCTTGATAGTCATGGAAGTCTCCAGTTTCGATCCAAAAAATGCCATCGCCGGTTCCCCGCTCCATCCCCGGTGTATCCACCATTGGAGTGTCGCCGGCCGCATCTGTCATGCACGTGGCTGCAAGCACGCGAGGTGGACGCTTTTAACGGCCGCACCGCAGTACTTGCGCGCAAGTGTAGGTGATCAAATTAAATTGTGGGATCTTTTTGAAGTAGTGGGAACTCTACCGATGTCGGATGCCCGCGACAGCCTGTATGCCTTCGTGAAAAGCCTTGATGGTTAAGGGTTTCCGCTAATTCATTCCGGACCACGAACGGTTGATTTATTCACCTGTTCAACACCTCGGATAATGTGGAGGATCAATGACTTCCGGCGAAAACAATTCAACCGCATGCACCCCGGCGCGCCGCTTCGCATAGCACGCGATCGCTTCGCATCGATGTCATGCGGGCACGCCGGATGCGCTCGTCGCACGCTGTTGTTGACCGTGCGCTGACGCGCTGCAACGAAGCCTGAACGATGGCACACTGACGCCGCCCTTTTTCATCGCGGGCGCGCCACCTCCCGCGCGCGTCCCTTGTCTGGAGACCAGCATGACCTCGCAATGGATCGACATTCCCACCGGTAACGAAACGTTCGGCGGCTACCTTGCACTGCCGAAGGGCGGCAAGGGCCCGGCCGTCGTGATCATTCAGGAGATCTTCGGCGTCAACAGCCATATCCGCTCGGTGGCCGATCAATATGCCGCGGCCGGCTACGTGGCGCTCGCGCCGGACGTGTTCTGGCGCACCCAGCCGCGCGTCGAGCTCGGCTACGAAGGCGCCGATCGCGACAAGGGCATCGAGCTGCTCCAGAAAACCGACGTGCATCAGGCCGCGGCCGACATCACCGCTGCCGCCGCCGCGCTGCGCGCACGGCCTGAAGTAGACGGCAACGTGGCCGGCATCGGCTACTGCTTCGGCGGCCGGCTCGCCTACCTGGCCGCCGCCTCGGGTGCATTCGACGTGGCCGTGGCGTATTACGGCGGCGGCATCCAGAATCACCTCGACGTGGCCAACCACGTGACGCAGCCGATCCTGTTCCACTACGCCGGGCTCGATCACGGCATTACGCCGGAACACGTCTCGCAGGTGCAGGCCGCGTTCGCGGGCCGGCCGCATGCCGATTTCCATCTGTATCCGGACGCCGACCACGGCTTCAACTGCAACGTGCGCGCGTCGTACAACCAGCGCGCGGCCGCCCTGGCGCATGGGCGCACGCTGCAGTTCCTGGCCGAGCATCTGTAAACAGAAGGCGTCCTGGCCGGAGGGTCGGCCGGATGACGAGAAGCCCGAGGCACGTTGCCTCGGGGTTTTTTATGCGGGCGCGAAACCGAGGGGGGGTCCGGGTTTCGCGTTCATTGCGAATAAAGCTTCTTATAAGATGCCAGATAGCCCGCCATTGACGTTTTATGCTACATTTATGAAGCATAAGGAGCTGATCGATGGATTGCACACTACAAATATGCCTGGCTGGTGATTGGGTCGATTGCGCGGAAATCGAATTCGACGGCGGCCTTTGCCAATGGAACTACGACGTCGGCTACGCGATCGAGCACATGCACGCGCCGATTTCGCTGGCCGCACCCGTCGAGCTCGATATCCACTCGAATCCAACCCTGCCCGCATTCCTCTACGACGTGGTGCCGCAAGGCGCGGGCCGTCGCTTCCTGCTCAGTGAACTGGTGCTCGCCGATGGGCCGGCCGCTGACTTTCCGCTGTTACGCGCGGGCGCCTTCAATCCGATCGGTCGGATTCGCGTGGCCGAAGCCGTTGCGTACTTCGACGCGCACGTCGCGCGGCACCCGGACACGCGCGGCTTGCCGGGCCTGACGATCGACGACGTGGCTGCTCGCGGCGAGGAATTCAAGGAAAGGATGTTCCTGCACGGCATGCTCGACTCCGGTACGACAGGCATTCAGGGCGCCGCGCCGAAGTATCTGCTGACGCGCGACGAGGCCGACTTGCTGCATGGCGATGCCGTCCTGGCCGACGCCGATGCGCGCCATCACTTCATCGTCAAGCTCGCACGAGGCAGCAGCGCGGCAGACCGCAAGGTGCTGCACAACGAGGCGGCCTACATGCGCGTGGCCGCAACCCTCGGCATTCGCACGCATGCCGAGCTGCCGGCCCTGCATGGCGACGTGCTGTTCATCCCGCGTTTCGACCGGCGAGTGCGCGACG
The DNA here is from genome assembly GCF_054589155.1 of Burkholderia sp. 3C. Taxonomy (NCBI): domain Bacteria; kingdom Pseudomonadati; phylum Pseudomonadota; class Betaproteobacteria; order Burkholderiales; family Burkholderiaceae; genus Burkholderia; species Burkholderia sp. 3C. The sequence goes on along the minus strand of NZ_BAAILN010000043.1, from coordinate 13,987 downwards.
GCAAGGTCGAACGGCTTCACCAGGAAAGCATCGCGTCGCTGCTCGGGCTTGCCGGCTTCGATGGTCGTCCGAGCCTCTTCGACGTGGTGGCCGGCATCCGCCAGGTCGTCACCGATCCGGCCGCCGAAACACTCGAGTTCATCAAGCGCGACGTGCTCAATCTGGCGATGCGCAACACCGACAATCACGCGCGCAACACGGCCGTGCAGATCGTCGACGGCACGGTGCAACTGACGCCCCTGTTCGATTTCGCGCCGATGTACCTCGACCCCGAAGCGATCTCGCGCACGCTGCGCTGGTACGCGCCCGACACCCGGGCCGAGCTGACGGATTGGCGAAGGATTCTCGACGCACTGCCCGTGCCGGAACCCGAGCGCATCGCGCTGCGCGAGCAACTCGGCCGCTTCGGGCAGCAACTCGAACAGCTCCCCGAAATCATGACCGCGCAGCGCGTCGATGCCGACATCACCGAATTCCTCAAGCCGTCGATCGCCACGCAGGTCCGGCAACTGCAAGCCCTTTGAACCCCGGAGCCCTTTCATGCCGCGCCTGACCCGCCCCAGCCGAGACGAGCAGAACGCCCTGCGCCTGGCCTTCTACGAACAGATCGGCCAAGGCGCCCTGACGCTGCCGGAAGCCATGAAGGCGATGCGCAAGATGACCGGCCTGACGCAAGCCGAATTCGCCGCGCATCGCGGCGTCAGCCGGCGCGTCATTCAGGACATCGAGCGCGGCACCGGCAACCCGACCGTCGAATCGCTGAACAGCATCGCGAAATTGTTCGGCCTGCAGGTCGGGCTGGTGCCGGTCCGGCGCAAGAGCATCACGCCAAGCGCCGTGCGTTGAGCCACGCAAGCCGAAAAAAACGGACCCCGAAAGGTCCGTTTTTTCACTCGGCATCCCGCACCGGCAACCGGCTACGCGCCGCTCAAAACCCGAGCCGCTCGCAGATCACCCGCGTCGGCGAAGCCAGGTTCAGCGTGTAGAAATGCAGCCCCGGCACGCCGGCCTTGATCAGCCGCTCGCACATCGCGGTGATCACGTCGGCGCCGAACGCGCGGATCGACTCGCGATCGTCGTGATAGCTTTCGAGCCGGCGCGCGATCCAGCGCGGCACTTCCGCGCCGCACATCTCCGAGAAGCGCATCAACTGCGTGTAGTTCGTGATCGGCATGATGCCGGGCACGATCGGTACGTCCACGCCGAGCCGCACGGCATCGTCGACGAAACGGAAATACGCGTCCGCGTTGAAGAAGTACTGCGTGATGGCCGAATTGGCGCCGGCCTTCACCTTGTCGGCGAAGTGCTGCAGGTCGAGCTTCGGCGAACGCGATTGCGGATGGTATTCCGGGTACGCCGCCACTTCGAGCCAGAACCAGTCGCCGTGTTCGGCGCGAATGAAGCTGACGAGCTCGGACGCATAACGCAGCTCGCCCACCTCGCCCATGCCGGACGGCAAATCGCCGCGCAGCGCGACGATGTGGCGAATGCCGTGCGAGCGGTACTGCTCGAGGATCGCGCGCAGGCTGTCCTTCGACGAACCGATGCACGACAGGTGCGGGGCGGCCTCCAGGCCGTCCTTCTGCATGTCGAGCACGGTGTCGAGCGTGCCTTGCTGCGTCGAGCCGCCGGCGCCGAACGTCACGGAGACGAACTTCGGCTTGAGCGGCAGGAGTTGCGCACGCGTGGCGCGCAGCTTGTCGACGCCTTCCGCCGTCTTGGGCGGAAAGAATTCGAGGGAAAGTTCGATCGGTTTCATGATTCGGGAAAGCGGCTCAGCCCAGGTTGCGCTGGCCGAAGATCAGGGCGGACAGGAGCCACGACACGATGCTGTACAGGATCGATCCGAAGAACGCCGACCAGAACCCCGACACCTCGAAGCCCTTCAGCAGCGACGACGCGAACCAGAAGCAGAGCGCGTTGACGACCAGGATGAAGATGCCGAGCGTGAGGATCGTGACGGGCAGCGTCAACAGGATCAGCACCGGCCGCAGGATCGTGTTGATCAGGCCGAGCACCACCGCGACGATCAGCGCCGTCCCGAAGCTCTTGATATGAATCGAGGGCACCAGGTACGTGATGATCAGCAGCGCCAGCGCGTTGATGATCCAGGTCAGGATGACGGACATGAGAGGCTCCTAGTACAAACACAAACCGGGCCGTTCGACACGGCCCGGCTGGGCCGCGCTTGCGGCCGACGCTGCGTGGCGCGCCGCTCCGCGAGGAGCACCGCGCGCCACGCCCTGACCCGGCCCGCAGGCCGGGCTGGCGATCAATAACGGTAGTGGTTCGGCTTGAACGGGCCTTCCTGCGACACGCCGATGTACGACGCCTGCTCCGGCGACAGCACCGTCAGGTTCGCACCGATGCGCTCCAGATGCAGGCGCGCGACCTTCTCGTCCAGATGCTTCGGCAGCACGTACACCTTGTTCTCGTACTGCTCGCCACGCACGAACAGTTCGATCTGCGCGAGCGTCTGGTTGGCGAACGAGTTCGACATCACGAACGACGGGTGGCCGGTCGCGCAGCCGAGGTTGACCAGGCGGCCTTCGGCCAGCAGGATCACGCGCTTGCCGTCCGGGAAGATGATGTGGTCGACCTGCGGCTTGATGTTGTCCCACTGGTACTGGCGGGTCGACGCGATGTCGATTTCGGAATCGAAGTGGCCGATGTTGCAGACGATCGCGTTGTGACGCATCGCCTTCATGTGGTCGTGGCCGATCACGTGGAAGTTGCCGGTGGCCGTCACGAAGATGTCGGCCTTGTCGGCGGCGTATTCCATCGTCACGACGCGGTAGCCTTCCATCGCCGCCTGCAGCGCGCAGATCGGATCGATTTCCGTGACCCACACGGTCGCGCCGAGGCCACGCAGCGATTGCGCGCAGCCCTTGCCCACGTCGCCGTAGCCGGCCACCACCGCGATCTTGCCCGCGATCATCACGTCGGTCGCGCGCTTGATGCCGTCCACCAGCGATTCGCGGCAGCCGTACAGGTTGTCGAACTTCGACTTGGTGACCGAATCGTTGACGTTGAACGCCGGGAACGGCAGGCGGCCGTCCTTTTCCATCTGGTACAGACGGTGCACGCCGGTGGTGGTTTCTTCCGTCACGCCCTTGATATGCGCGAGGCGCGTCGAGTACCACACCGGATCGGCGTCGAGGTGCGCGGCGATCGACTTGTACAGCGCGACTTCTTCCTCGTTGGTCGGCTTGGCGATCACCGAGCGATCCTTCTCGGCCTTCGCGCCGAGGATCAGCAGCAACGTGGCGTCGCCGCCGTCGTCGAGGATCATGTTGGCGAATTCGCCGTTCGGCCATTCGAAGATGCGGTGCGAGAACTCCCAGTATTCGTCGAGCGATTCGCCCTTGAACGCGAACACCGGCACGCCGGCTTCGACGATGGCCGCGGCCGCGTGATCCTGCGTCGAGAAGATGTTGCACGAGGCCCAGCGCACGTCGGCGCCGAGCGCCTTCAGCGTCTCGATCAGCACGCCTGTCTGGATCGTCATGTGCAGCGAACCGGCGATGCGCGCGCCCTTCAGCGGCTGCGATGCCTTGTTTTCCTCGCGGATCTGCATCAGGCCGGGCATTTCGGTCTCGGCGATGTTCAGTTCCTTGCGGCCCCAGGCGGCCAGCGCCAGGTCGGCGACGAGGTAATCGTTGGAAGCTTTCGAATCGATAACGGCGTTCATCACGCCCTCCTTTCTTGATGGATCAAAGATTGGTGACGTGAGCGCCGTTCAAGGAGCGGCTCGCTGGCCGGAGGGTTCGTGGGGACGGACCCGCCGGGCGGTGCGGGCCGCGCGGTGAAGATTTCCGAGCCTGGCGGGCAGGACGCCCGTCGCAACGCTCCTCGGAAACGAGCACGGATTGTAGCAAACAGTCGTGAACAATTCCCACACGCACGGCGCGGGATTCGGCGGCCGAAATCCCGCGATCGATCGCGACGATGGCGGCAGGCGGGCACTCGCCTGCGGGCCTCGTGCGGCGCGCCGTGGCGCACTGCGGCACCCGATACGCGGCGCTCAGTGTTCGGCGCCGACCCAGGCCTGTTCGCGCAGGCGGGCGCGCAGACGCGCCACGGCCTGGCTGTGCAACTGACACACGCGCGATTCGCTGACCTCCAGCACCGCGCCGATTTCGCGCAGATTCAGCCCGCGCTCGTAATACAGCGACATCAGCAATTTCTCGCGCTCGGGCAGGCGATCGATCGCCTCCACCAGCGCGGCGCGCAGGTGATCGTCGAGCAGCGCCGACAGCGGGTCCGAATGGTCCACGCGATAGCGGTCGAGGAACGGCTCGTCGTCGGCGGAGCGGTCGAAATCCTCGTAATAGATCAACTGGCTGCCGTGCAGATCCTGCAGCATCGACTGGTACTCGTCGAGCGGCATCTCCAGGTGCGTGGCGATCTCGGTTTCGTTGGCCGGGCGGCCGAGCTTCTGCTCGACGCGGTGCACGGCCTGCTCCACCTCGCGCGAGGTCTTGCGCAGGCTGCGCGGCAACCAGTCGTTGCTGCGCAGCTCGTCGAGCATCGCACCGCGAATGCGCTGCGTCGCGTAGGTTTCGAACTGCGCGCCCTGATCTTCCTTGTAGCGGCCGGCCGCGTCGAGCAGGCCGATCATGCCGGCCTGGATCAGGTCGTCGAGATCGACGCTGGCCGGCATCTTCGCGACCAGTTGCAGGCCCAGACGACGCACCAGCGGCGCATATTTCGCGAGCACCTCGGCTTGCCCCATCCCGGCCTCGGCCATCGCCGACGTGGACAGTTTTCCTTGAGCGTTGTACATCGGCTCTCTCCTGATAGCCCTTTGGGTCAGGCGGCTTGCGCCGCACCCCGTTCGACGGCCGGCGTAGCGGCGAACGGCCGGCCGGCGACCGGCGCCGAGCGCATCGGCCAGTACAGCAGGTCCGACGCGATCTGCCGGTAGTCGCGCGCGGCGGCGGCCGACGGAAACGCGTCCACCACCGTGTGCACCAGTTCGCGGGCACGCGCGACGAGCGGATCGGCGCTGACGTAGCCGCCTTCTTCCAGCGCGACCGTCAGGTAGCGCCCCGCCACGCCGGCCAGATTCTCGTAGGCGGCGCGCGCATCGGCTTCGCTCTGCACGTGGTTGATCAGCACGCGGAACTGCGCGAGCGCGTGCGCGTAGTGCAGGCGCTTCATGCAGGCATAGGCTTCGGTGATCGCCGCGCCGGCCACCCGCGTGACGATCAGCACGTCGTGCGCGGCGCGCGCGAGCGCCGACAGCGCACCGTTCGCGTCGCGCTGGGCGTCCACCAGCACGATGTCCGCCGCGCCGTCGAGATAGGCGGCCAGGCGCTCGTCGTCGTAGCCGTCGCGCGCCAGATCGGCCGCCACGCACAGCGAGAAGCCGGCCTCGTGACGCACCGTGGTGCCGGTGCGCAACCAGGCGCCGGCCAGCGTCGCGGTGGCGGATTCCACGTCCGAGCGCTCGTCGACCACCAGCACGTCCTTGCCGAGCGCGGCCAGCGCGGCAGCCAGATTGACGACCGCCGAGGTGCAGCCGACGCCCGACGGGCCGCCGGTGACCGCAACGATCCGGGTGGCGCGGCCGGCCAGCAAGCGCCGCAATCCTTCGGCCTGATCGGTAGTGCGCTTATCCAAAGTAGACCTCGTGTTGTCCGGCGCCCGGGCGGCCGGCCAGAGCCGACAGCATGCCGGGCAGTTCGTCTTCGTGCGGCACGAACGGCGAGCCGTCGCGCGGCACGCAGAACGCGCTCTTGAGCAGGAACTTGCGGGTGGCGACGTACAGGTTCTCCGGCACCTTCTGGCCGGTCGACACGTAGTGCACCGGCAGTTGGTAGCGGATCACCGTGTCGAGCACGCTGCCGAGGTTGGTGGCCTCGTCGAGCTTGGTCAGGATGCAGCCGGCGAGATCGGTCTGACCCGCGCCGCGATAGGCCTGCACCACTTCGTTGAGCGTATCGCCGTGGCTGGTCGCCGACATCAGCAGCAGCCGCTGCACGCGCGAATCGGCGCCTTGCAGCATCGCGATCTGGTCGGACACGGTGCGGTCGCGCTGGCTCATGCCGATCGTGTCGATCAGCACGATGTGCTTGTTGCGCAGCTCCGAGAGCGCCAGTTGCAGATCGCCGCCATCCTTCACCGCATGCACCGGCACGCCGAGAATCCGGCCGAAGATGCGCAGTTGTTCGTGGCCGCCGATCCGGTAGCTGTCGGTGGTCAGCAGCGCGACCTTGCTGGCGCCGAAGCGCATCACGCAGCGCGCGGCCAGCTTGGCGGTGGTGGTGGTCTTGCCCACGCCGGTCGGCCCCATCAGCGCGAACACGCCGCCGCGCTCCATCAGCGCATCCTCGCTGTCGAGCACCGGCAGGTTGCCGGCCAGCACCGTTTCGGCCCACTCGCAGGCGCCTTCGAAGCTGCCCGCCGACACGTCGGCCGGCAGGTTGTCGACCAGGGTGCGCACCAGTTGCGCCGAGAAGCCGGCCGAGAACAGGCGCTTGGTCAGCGCGCCATGCAGCGGGCTGCGGCGTTGGCGGTCGCCCCATACGAGGCCGGCGAACTGCTCTTCCATCATGCCGCGCATCGCCGACAGCTCGTTCATCACCGTCTCGTTGACGATCCGCTCGATGCGCGAATTGACTTCGTCGGCGATCGAGGCGGCCGGCGTCTGGGTGCCGCGCACCACGCGCTCGGCGAGCTTGGCGACGGCCGGCGAGATCGCCGGGGCGGACGCAGCGGCCGGGGCGGCCGGGCGTTGCGGCGGCTCCACGCGGGCGGCGACGTTGCGCACGATGTCGCGCGCCCATTCGGGCGTTGCGCTATCGTCGAGCGCCGCATTCAATTCGGCGGCCGTGACCGGTTCGCCGCGTGCGGCCGGGGCCGAGATCGCATCGTGCTGGCGCGTCAGGCGGCGCGCGTGCTCGACGAGCCACGGGGCCGGCGTCGACGGCGCGACGGCCGGGGCCGGTTCGTAGGCGGGTGCGGCGGCGGCCGGGGCGGCGTCGTGCTGGTCGTCGTCGCCCAGGTCGTAGCGCGAGGCAGCCGAGGCCGGTTCCGTGGTGTCGGCGCTCGCGCCGAACATCGACGAGAACACGTCGCCCGAGGCGTACGGATTGGCCGGCATGCGCGGCGCGGCGGGCGCGGCGGCAGCGTTGGCGGCCGGCGCCGGGCGGGCGGCGGGCGGCAGCGCGCGGGCCTGCGCGGGCGCGGCGGCCGGCGATTTCGGCGCCAGCGCGGCCAGCTCGGCGTCCGCGAGCGCGACGATTTCGACCGAACCGTCGTCGAGCGTGCGGTTCGACAGCACGACGGCATCGCCGCCAAGCGCTTCACGCACCAGACGCAGTGCGTCGCGGCTCGTTGCGCCAGTGAATTTGCGGATGTTCAAGCGTTACCCCCGATGACGTTCGTGACTTTGATCGTGCGTGTTTCCGGCACTTCGGCATAGGACAGCACTTTCAGTTGCGGCAGGCTGCGGCGCAGGAAACGCGCGAGCATCGCGCGCAGCGCGTGCTGCACCAGCAGCACGGGCGGCAGCCCCATGTTCTGCTGCCGCAGCATCGCTTCTTGCGTGCCGATCAGCAGCGTGTGCGCGAGACCCGGTTCGAGACCGGGGTTCGCGCCCGTGGCGAGCGCTTGCGACAGCACCCGCTCCAAATTTGCGTCGATACCCATCACCTGCATTTCGCCGGTGCCCGGATACCACTGTTGCGTGATCGCGCGTCCCAGCGCGAGCCGCACCACGGCGGTCAGTTCGTACGGATCGGTGATGCGGCCCGACTGCTCCGACACGGCTTCGATGATGGTGCGCATGTCGCGGATCGGCACACCTTCTTCCAGCAGGTTCTGCAGCACGCGTTGCAGCGTGGTCAGCGAAACCGTCTTCGGCACCAGATCCTCGATCAGCGACGGCGCGTCGCGGCCGGTGCGCTCCAGCAGCGCCTGCACTTCCTGGCGGCCGAGCAGCTCGGCGGCGTGCTGCACCACCAGATGGTTCAGGTGGGTGGCGATCACGGTGCTGGCGTCCACCACGGTATAGCCGTACACCTGCGCCTGTTCGCGCTGCGACACGTCGATCCACACCGCCGGCAGGCCGAACGCCGGGTCGCGCGTCTGCGCGCCGGGCAGCGCGGCCGTGACCTGGCCCGGGTTGATCGCCAGCCACTGGCCCGGAAACGCTTCGCCGGTGCCCACCTCGACGCCCTTCAGCGCGATGCGATAGCCGTTCGGGCGCAGCTCCAGGTTGTCGCGGATATGAATCACCGGCGGCAGAAAACCGATTTCCTGCGCGAACTTCTTGCGGATGCTCTTGATGCGCTTGAGCAGTTCGCCATCGCCGCTGTTGTCGACCAGCGAGATCAGCCGGTAGCCCACTTCGAGGCCCAGTGGATCGATCAGCGTGACGTCTTCCCAGGTGGCTTCGTGGCTGTCGGCCGGCAGCGCGGCGGGCGGCGCGATCTCGGTCACGTCGCCGGAGGCGCGCTTGGCGGCCTCGCGGCGGCTCATCGAGCGCGCCAGCCAGATCAGCCCGCCGCCCAGCAGCAGGAAGGCGAAGTGCGGCATGTTCGGGATCAGGCCCATCACCGCGATGATCACGCCGGTAATGAGCAGCACGCGCGGGTTGGCGAACAACTGGCCGGTGATCTGGGTGCCGATGTCCTCGTCGGTCGCCACGCGCGAGACGATCACGCCGGCCGCGGTCGAGATCACCAGCGACGGGATCTGCGCGACCAGGCCGTCGCCAATCGTCAGCAGCGTGTAGTTCTTGCCCGCGGCGGCAAAGCTCATGTCGTGCTGCACAATGCCGACGATCAGGCCGCCCAGCACGTTGATCACCATGATGATCAGGCCGGCGATCGCGTCGCCGCGCACGAACTTCGAGGCGCCGTCCATCGAGCCGTAGAACTCGGCTTCCTGCGCCACCGCGACCCGGCGCTTGCGGGCCTGGTCCTCGTTGATCAGGCCGGCGTTCAGGTCGGCGTCGATCGCCATCTGCTTGCCGGGCATCGCGTCGAGCGTGAAGCGCGCCGACACTTCGGCGATCCGCCCCGCGCCCTTCGTGATCACCGTGAAGTTGATGATCATCAGGATCACGAACACCACGATGCCGACCGCGAAGTTGCCGCCCACCAGGAAGTGACCGAACGCCTCGATCACCTGGCCGGCCGCGTCGGGGCCGGTGTGACCTTCGAGCAGCACCACGCGCGTGGAGGCGACGTTCAGCGACAGGCGCAGCAGCGTCGAGAACAGCAGCACGCTCGGGAACGCCGCGAAATCGAGCGGCTTCATGGTGTACATGCTGACCAGCAGCACCATCACCGCCAGCGCGATGTTGAACGTGAACAGCAGATCCAGCAGGAACGGCGGCAGCGGCAGGATCATCATGCCGAGGATCATGACGATCAGCACCGGGCCGGCCAGCGCGCGCAGGTTCGCCACGTCGAGGCGGCCGGCGCGCTTGGCGCCCGGAAGCGAGGTCGGCGTGCTCATGCGGCGCCTCCGGTGCGGCCGCCGAGCGCTTCGTCGGCTTCCTCGGCTTCGTCTTCGTCGGCAATCTCGCTGCCCTTGTCGAGTTCGGCCGGCACGTCGAGGCCGGTCGGCTCGGCCGGGAACGCGCCGCCTTCGCTGCGGAAACGCTTGAGCTGGTAGACCCACGCCAGCACTTCGGCCACGGCGCCGTACAGCGGGCCGGGGATCTCGCGTTCGAGATCGACGTTGTGATACAGCGCACGCGCGAGCGGCGGCGCTTCGAGAATCGGCACGCGATGTTCCTCGGCAAGTTCGCGAATGCGGGCGGCGACCAGGTTCACGCCCTTGGCGACCACCTTCGGCGCGCGCATTTCGCCGTCGGCGTAGCGCAGCGCAACCGCGAAGTGGGTCGGGTTGGTGACGACCACGTCGGCCTTCGGCACGTTGGACATCATGCGGCGGCGCGCCATCGCGCGCTGCTGCTGGCGGATGCGGCCCTTCACGTGCGGATCGCCTTCGTTTTCGCGGTGCTCGCGCTTCACTTCTTCCTTCGTCATGCGCAGCTTCTTGTTGTGCTGCCACATCTGGTACGGCACATCGAGGGCCGCCACCACCAGCGTGCCGGCGACCGTCATGCCGCAGCACACGGCGATCAGGTGCATCGCGTCGGCCAGCGCTTCGTGCAGCGGCAGCGTGGCGAGCGCGAGCAGGTCGTCGCGGCTGCGCCAGATCGCGACGCCGCCGATGCCGCCCACCACCAGCGTCTTGACCAGCGCCATGCCGAGCTGGATCACGCCTTTCGGCGAGAACACGCGGCCCAGGCCGGTAATCGGGTTGAGGCGGTCGAACTTGACGCCGATCGCCTTGGACGAGAGCAGCCAGCCGCCCAGCGCCAGCGGCGCGGCGAGCGCGGCCAGGCCGGTCAGCGCGAGCACCGGGGCCACCGCGCTCAGGCCTTCCATGCCGGCGCGGCCGGCGCCGGTCAGCATGGCGTTGGTATCGAACGCGCTGGCGTGGTCGAAGCGCAGCGCGCCTTCGAGCATGGTGCGCAGATGCAGGCCGATCGGGCCGGACAGCAGCCAGGCGCCGTAGAAGCCGGCCGCGAGCAACGCGAACGACGACAGTTCGCGCGAGCGCGCGACCTGCCCCTCCTCCCGCGCCTTTTCACGGCGCCGGGGGGTGGCTTCTTCGGTTTTCTCGAGATCGCTGTCCTCTGCCACTGCAGCCTCCGGGGGAAACAGCGGGATGCCGTTTCCAGTGCATCGATTATTGATGGACGTGTCGAGCGGCGATCGGTCGAGGAAAGCAGGGAAACCGGGGTATTTCCGGCGATGGAGTCGGGTGGGTGGTAAAAACGACAGGGCGGCGGGCAGGTGCGCCGGGGGATCGCGGGTAGCTTGGGGCCGGGATGGGCGGCTCGGCGGGAGCACGGCCAGACATGACCGGGGCGGCGGGACAACGGCCCGGCCCGGCACGGGCGGCGGCGACAAAACGGAAACAGCCGGCGAACGAGGCAACGGCGGGCGGTAGCGGCAACTGGCATCGGCATCGGCATCGGCATCGGCATCGGCATCGGCATCGGCATCGGCATCGGCATCAACGATAACGCCAGCCGGCCCGAGCGCGGCTTGGCGAGCCGGCATGGAGGCGGCGGCGATCGGAACGCGGCCGATCCGATCGCCCCGCGCCGTCCGTGCCGGCCTGCCTCAACCCGCCGCCGCGCGCTCCAACCCCGCCAGATCGAGCTTCTTCATCGCCATCAACGCGGCCATCACACGGCCGGACTGCGCCGCGTCGGCGTCGCCGAGCAGCGCCGGCAACTGCACCGGGACGATCTGCCACGACACGCCGAAACGGTCCTTGAGCCAGCCGCATTGTTGCGCCGCCGCATCGCCACCGTCGGCCAGCGCGGCCCAGTAGCGGTCGATCTCGGCCTGGTTCTCGCAATTGACGACGAACGACACGGCCGGCGTGATCCGGAACACCGGCCCGCCGTTGATCGCCGAGAACGCCTGGCCGGCCAGCTCGAAACCGACCGTCATGACCGTGCCCTCGGGCTGGCCGGCGGCGCGCGCGCCCTCCTTGCCGTAGCGGGCCACACGCGTGATGCGCGAATCGTCGAACACCGACACGTAGAAATGCGCTGCCGCCTCGGCGTCGTGCTCGAACCACAGGAACGGCGTGATGCGCTGGATCGACGGCCGCGCCGTCGCAGGGGTCAAGGTCATGGCCTGTCTCCGGATCGTCTCGCCGAGGCCGGCCGGTGCGCGTCGGCGCGGATGCCGGCGGTTTCCGGCAGGATTCGGCGAGCTTCGTTGAAGCCGCGCGCGCGTCGGGCACGCCCGGCCGGTTTTCGATGATAGGCCGCCGGCGCCGTCACCCGCAAAAAACGAAAAAGGGCGCGACCGTCGCGACCGCCCCTGCCGGAGCGGTGCGCGAGGTCGCGCCCTTCGAACCTCTGTGCAAAGCCGGCGGTTCGGCCGGCTCAGGTGGCTTACAGCGCCACGTAAGGCGTCTGCGTACCGCCGATCAAACGCTGGTCGATGCCAAAGTAGATGCTTCGGCCGTAGAAGTGCGGCAGGCCCAGATCGAGCGTGCTGCTCTGGCCGAACGGCCCGCCCAGATTCGCCAGCGCGAAACCGCCCGAGTTGAACAGGTTCTGCGCGTTGACCACCGAGAACGGCACCGTGAGGCTGGTTGCGCCGCCCGAGGCGGTCAGCGTGGCCGTCAGGCTGACCGTGGTCGACGGGCAGTAGAACGAGGGGTTCTGGCTGCAGGTCGGCAGCGTCGCGCTGTCGCTGGTGTCGAAGAAGTACGCGTTCGAGCCGCTGTCGATGAACGCCGACGAGATGGCGCGGCCCTGGAACGTGCCGGTCAGGTTGCCGGCCGTGGTGGTCGCGAGCTTGGTGACGCCGCTCGGCAAGCTGCCCACGCCGAGCGTCAGCGTGCCGGTGGCCGTGCCGTTGCTCGGTGCGTTGAGCTGGACGATCACGCCGTCGTTGTTGCTCGGGAAGCGCGACACCGGGTTCGCCACCTGGTTGGCCAGCGCGACCGTGGTGCGCGTGCAGGTGCCGTTCGACGGGCACGAGTAGTAGTTGCTGTTCGCCGTCGAGCTCACGCAGCCCGAGCCGCAATCGAGCGGCGACGGCCCGACGCCGAGGATGCCGTTCGCGCCGAGCGCGCTGACCGTGTTGGCCGAGGTGCCGCCGTTCGAGCAGGAGGTCGGCACGTTCGAGGTGCCGAGGTCGCCGATGATCTGCAGCGGCACCGAGCTGGCGGTGAGGCCGGCCAGCTTGATGTCGGCGCTGCGCACCGTGCCCCAGGTGTAGCTGGACACGAACTGGCCGCATTCGGTCAGCGCGCCGCCGTTCGAGGCGGTGGCCGTCGGCAGGCTGCCGAGCACGCTGGCGGCGGCCGAGCTGACGAGCCGCAGGCCGTACGAGGCGGTGTCGAGCAGCACGTTGCCGATCACCTGGCAGGTCGAGGAGCCCGGCGCGCAGACGGTGACCGACACGGTCGGCATGTTCACCACGTTGGCCACGCCCGCGTTGACGACGATCGGCACCGTATTGCCGGTGCCCACCGCGCTGCCGTTGCCCGCTTGGCCGTTGGCGCTGCTGCCCGAGGAACCGGCGTTGCTGCTGCTGTCATTGTCGCCACCGCCGCCGCAGGCGACGAGCGCGACCGTCAACGCAACCAGGCCCAGTGCGGCGAGTGCGCGGAAAGGATTCGATGGAATTCGCAAGGTCGGACTCCCGATGGTCACTGGATGTCGGCGCCGGACATGCCGGCGGGCAGAGCCTGGGGCAACCAGGCCGAGCCGGTGAAGGCGCCCATGTGGCCGCCCGAACGCACCACGAGCGAACCGGAATCGATCGCGACCGGCGCACGCAGGCCGTGGGCCGCGTGCGAGGCTTCGACGCCGCTGGTGTAGCTGGAGAAATAATCGCCGAAGATCGTGGCGAAATCGGGCTTGGTCGGACCTTGCCACGCGACCCCGAATACAGCGCCGTTGGTGCCCACGTATTCGCGGATCACGGTGCCGGAACCAAGCGTGGTTTCGCGCACCGTGTAGGCGGCGGATTGCGTCGTGCCGGTGCCCGCGACGGTGCTCGCCGCCAGCTTCGAGCTGGCTGCCGCCGACGGCGACAATGTGCGCACCACGGCCCCGGTATCGTCGGCCGGCGGCGCCGACGGCGCCCCGCCCAGCGCGGCGAACGCGCCGGTGGCGGTTCCCGCCGCCAGCGCGGCAGCGGCCCATTTCGCGGCCAGGCCGCGCATGCGTTTCGAATTCACCCTGTCACCCCTCGTTGGCAGGCACCGCAGCGCGCAGGACGCGCGCCGCCGACGCCGCAAGTGCTCTCAGCGCAAACCGCCGGGCTGTCTGGCGGCGGCCCGGTCGCTGTCGCTCGACAGTATGCCTGTGAGAGATGGCAAAAACCAACCGGGATCGCCCGGGCGTAAGCAGAAGTAACAATTCGCCGCACGCGGTGCCGGCCGGCCCGGCGTCAACGTGCGCGCGCCCGCCGCCGGCTTA
>NZ_BAAILN010000042.1:0-20003 GCF_054589155.1 Burkholderia sp. 3C | reverse complement strand
GCGGGCCGGTCTTGAGCGTGCTCATGATTTACGGAGTCCCGAATAATGCGTGTAGGCGTCGATCGGCCCGATCGACAGGCCCGTCACGCCGGCGCGCGCCGCCACCACGTTGCGCTTTTGCAGCATGAACATGATCGGCGCGGTCTCCCAGAAGTCGCGCTGGATCTGCTGGTAGATGGCGAGCCGCCTGGCCGGATCGAGTTCGCGATCGGCGGCGGCCGAGGCGGCGGTCAGCTTCGCGTCGACGAAATGGTTGTTCCAGGCGCCGTTGCGCACCTTGGCGCTGTCGCTGTCGTCGGGGTTCGACACGAAGTACGACACGAACGAGCTGGGATCGAGGTGATCGGCGGCGAACCGCCCGAGCTGCATCTGGTGCTTGCGCGCGCGGCGCTTGGCCAGCACCTGCGCGTAATCGCCGGCCAGCAGTTGCAGGCGGATCCCGACCTGGGCGAGATCGGCCTGCATCGCCTGCGCGATGTCCGGATACGGCCAGATGTTCGGGTGATCGAGCGTGACCGTGAAGCCGTCGGCGAAGCCCGCCTTGGCCAGCAGCGCCTTCGCCTTCGCCACATCCTTGCGGAACGGCTTGTCGGTCAGCGCGCCGGGCGTGCCTTTCGGCAGCACCGCCTGCGCCGAGGCCCACAGCCCCGGCGTCACGTGCTGCGCGATCGCCTCGTAATCGATCGCCCACTTGACCGCCTGCAACACCTCGCGCTTCTGGAACATCGGCGCGGCCATATTCATCTGCAGATAGATCTGCGTGAGCGCGTCGGTGCCCGTCACCGTGATCGACTTGTCGGCGGACGCCGCGCGCAGCTCGTCGGAGCCGAGCGTGCGGGCGATGTCGAGATCGCCCTTCTGCAATTGCAGCAGCTCGGCCGACGGCTCGGCCATGTGCCTAATCACGAGGCGCGGCACCTTCGGCGGCACCGCCGCGCTCGGATTGGCCGCCAGCGTGATGCGCGAGCCGGCCTGCCAATCGAGCAGGCGGTAGGCGCCCGCGCCGGCCGAATGCTTGCGCAGCCACAGGTTGCCCATGTCGCCGTCCACCTCGTGCTGCATCACCACCTTCTGCTCGACGATGCCGGCCACGGTGGTGGACAGCGTGGCCAGCACCAGCCCGCTGGCCAGCGCGCGTGGCAGCGTGATCGTCACCAGCTTGGCGTCCACCGCGCGCACGGCGGTGTCGGCGTTGGCGGCGGTCAGGCCGATCTGGGTCAGCAGGAAGCTCGGCGACTTGTTCAGCTTGACGGCGCGCTGCAGGCTGTACGCCACGTCCTGCGCCGTGACCGGCGCGCCGCTGTCGAAGCGGGCGTCGCCGCGCAGCGTGAAGCGGTATTCGAGGCCGTTCGGCGCGATCTCCACATGCTCGGCCAGGTCCCCCGCCAGGCCGCCGGGCTTCGACGGGTCGTAGCCCATCAGGGCGCGGTACATATTGGGCAGGATGTCGGCGCTCGCATCGTAGGCCTCGGCCGGATCGAAGCCGTTGACGATTCCGTCGATCGCCTCGCCGAGCACCACGATGCCCTGCGGCGTGGCATGGGCATACAGCGGGTAAAGACTGGATGCGCAGGCGAGCGTCGCGCTCGTCCTGAGGAATCCGCGGCGTGTGAGCATCGTGCATCTCCTATTGGATGAATAACCGTGGCCGGCGGCCGGAGGCGGAATGAGCCGCGACGAGCGCCGTTTCAAAAAGCGTAGTCATCCAAAAAAATGTCACACGCAACTTCAGCCGTGCTTATCTTGAACATCAGCCGCGCTTAAAGCGAAAGTGCCGCGTCATGGCGGTGTCATTGTGTTTCCGGTCCACCCAACCCACCGGAGATTTCCATGATCAAGCGCTTTGGCAGCGGCCGAAGAATTTCGGATGCCGTGACATTCGGCGGTGTGTTCGAATCGTCGGGCCAGGTTGCCGACGACATGAGCGCCGACATCGCGGGGCAGACGCAACAGGTGCTCGACACGCTCGACCGGCTGCTGGCCGACGCCGGCTACGCGAAGGCGGACCTCACGCGCGTGCAGGTCTGGCTCGCCCATATCGGCGATTTCGACGCGATGAACCGGGTATACGAGGCCTGGCTGGCCGACAGCCCGAAGCCCGCGCGCGCCTGCATCGAATCGAAGCTGGCCGACCCGCGCTACCTCGTCGAGATGCAGGCCTTCGCGTACCGCGACTGAGCCGCCCGCTCCGCCCCACGACACCGTTTGAAAACCCCACCCACCATGGCACAAACCCTCTACGACAAACTGTGGAACACGCACGTGATCCGCACCGAGGAAGACGGCACCTCGCTCCTCTACATCGACCGTCACCTGCTGCATGAAATGACCAGCCCGCAGGCCTTCGAAGGCCTGAACCTGGCCGGCCGCCCGGTGTGGCGCGTCGGCGCGAACCTGGCCGTGGCCGACCACAACGTGCCGACCACCGACCGCAGCGTCGGCGTGGACGACCCGGTGGCGAAGCTGCAACTCGACATGCTCGACGTCAATTGCGACGCGCACGGCGTGCTCAAGTTCGGCATGAACGACCCGCGCCAGGGCATCACGCACATCATCGGGCCGGAGCAAGGCGCGACGCTGCCGGGCATGACGATCGTGTGCGGCGATTCGCATACCTCCACGCACGGCGCGTTCGGCGCGCTCGCGCACGGCATCGGCACCTCGGAAGTGGAGCATGTGCTGGCCACCCAGACGCTGCTGCAACGCAAAAGCAAAAACATGCTGGTGACGGTCGGCGGCGCGCTGCCGCCCGGCTGCACGGCGAAGGACCTGGTGCTCACCATCATCGGCCGGATCGGCACGGCCGGAGGCACCGGCTACGCCATCGAATTCGGCGGCGAAACGATTCGCGCGCTGTCGATGGAAGGCCGCATGACCGTGTGCAACATGGCGATCGAGGCCGGCGCGCGGGTGGGCATGGTGGCCGTGGACGACACCACCGTCGATTATTTGAAGGGCCGCCCGTACTCGCCGCAGGGCGCGCGTTGGGAACGCGCGGTCGAACACTGGCGGCAATTCCGCTCCGACGACGACGCGCAGTTCGATCGCGTGATCGAGATCGACGCCGCCGAGGTGGTGCCGCAGGTCAGTTGGGGCACCTCGCCCGAAATGGTCACCTCGATCGACGCGCGCGTGCCCGATCCCGCCAACGAACCGAACGCCGTCAAGCGCGAGGCGATGACGCTCGCGCTGAAATACATGGCGCTCGAACCGAACCTGCCGATCGAATCGATCCGCCCCGACAAGATCTTCATCGGCTCCTGCACGAATTCGCGGATCGAGGACCTGCGCGCCGCCGCCGACATCGTGCGCAAGCTGGGCCGCCGCATCGCGCCGACCATCCGCCTCGCGATGGTCGTGCCCGGCTCCGGGCTGGTGAAGGCGCAGGCCGAGCGCGAAGGGCTGGACCAGGTGTTCAAGAATGCCGGCTTCGAGTGGCGCGAGCCCGGCTGCTCGATGTGCCTCGCGATGAACGCCGACCGGCTCGAACCCGGCGAGCGCTGCGCATCCACCTCGAACCGCAACTTCGAAGGCCGTCAGGGCACGGGCGGCCGCACCCATCTGGTCAGCCCGGCGATGGCTGCGGCGGCCGCGATCGAAGGCCATTTCGTCGACGTCCGCAAGCTCGCCTGAGCGTTCCCGTCACAAGGTCGCGCCGCGCATGGCGGCGGCGCGCCCGCTCTCAATCTGGTGATCAATCATGGATCAATTCGTTGTGCATACCGGCGTGGTGGCGCCGCTCGATCGCGAGAACGTCGATACCGACGCGATCCTGCCCAAGCAGTTCCTGAAATCGATCAAGCGCACCGGCTTCGGCCCGAACGCGTTCGACGAATGGCGCTATCTCGACCGCGGCGAACCGGGCCGGGACAACACGCATCGCCCGCTGAACCCCGATTTCGTGCTGAACCAGCCGCGCTACCAGGGTGCGACGGTGCTGATCGCCCGCACCAACTTCGGCTGCGGCAGCTCGCGCGAACACGCGCCGTGGGCGCTCCATCAATACGGCTTCCGCGCGCTGATCGCGCCGAGCTTCGCCGAAATCTTCTACAACAACTGCTTCAAGAACGGCCTGCTGCCGATCGTGCTGAGCGAGGCGCAGGTCGATCATCTGTTCCAGGCCACCTATGCGCAGGAAGGCTTCGCGCTGACGATCGATCTGGAGGCGCAGGTGGTGCGCGCGAGCGATACGGTGTCCTATCCGTTCGAGGTGACGGCATTCCGCAAGTACTGCCTGCTGAACGGCCTCGACGATATCGCGATGACGCTGCGCCATGCCGATGCGATCCGCCAGTTCGAGGCCGGGCGCGTTGCCGAGCAGCCCTGGCTGAACCTTCAGGATGCCGAATCGGCTGACCAGGCCTGAAAAGGGAGACTCTGCCATGACATTCCAAGGCGTGTTCGCCAACCTGCCCACCGCATTCGATGCGCACGGCCGCCTCGACCTCGCCACGCTGCGCGTGCGCATCGGCTGGCTGCTCGAACAGGGCGTGCACGGCCTCAGCGCGCAACTGTCGGCCGGCGAGTTCACCTATCTGAGCCTGGAGGAGCGGATGGCGCTGGCCACCGCCGTGATCGAGGCGGCCGAGGGCGCGGTGCCGGTGCTGATCGGCGTGTCGGCGGACCCGCTGGCCGACACGCTGCGCCTCGCCCGCCACGCGCAGGCGGCCGGCGCGGCCGCCGTGATGGTGATGCCGAAATCCTATTTCCGCCTGAACGACGACGAGATCGTCGCGCTGTATGCGGCGGTGGGCGAGGCCGTGTCGTGCCCGATCGGGATCTACAACAACCCGTTCACCACCGGCGTGGATCTGTCCGCCGCGCTGCACGGCAAGATTGCGGCGGCCTGCCCGATCGCCGTCACCAAGGACGGCAGCGGCGATATCGGGCGGGTGTCCGAGTTGCGCGCGGCCGGCAGCGCGTTCGCGTATCTGTGCGGCACGGAGTTCCAGTCGCTGCCGAGCTTCCTGCTCGGTGCGGACGGCTGCTGCAACGGCATCAACAGCGTGTTCCCGGGCGTGATCGTCAGGCTCTACGACTGCGTCAGGCAACAGCGCCTGGACGAAGCGGACGAGATCTTCCTGTCGCTCGCCCCGCTGTTCCGCTTCGTGCGCACGCACGGCGTGGTGAGGACCACGAAGGCTGCCGCCGAGGTCGTCGGCCGCTCCTACGGCCCGCACCGGCTGCCGATGCGCGCGCTCGATGCCGGTGCGATGCGGCAATTGCGCGACATCGTCGAAGGCTGCGAGTTGTTTGGCCTGCGCGGGGCGAGCCTGCATTGACACGGCAACGGCAACGGAAATGATGCGCGGAATTCAGCAGACTTGCGCCGCCCCCCCGGCTAGCGTGAAAACACCATGCAGACAGGGCTGCCAGACTTCACGACGAAGCCGGTAGGCGCCAAGCTGCCATCCGCCGCATTCACCGAGAATGCGACGATCGTGTCGCTCTCCTCATTGAGCGCATACATGAATCGACCGTTCGGGCTGCTCGTGATGAAACGAGGCGTGCGACCGAGCGTCGACTGCGCGCCAACGAAGCGCAACGCCCCTCCGGACGGCTCGACGGCAAAAACCGCAATGGTGTCGTCACCCCGGTTCGATACGTAGACAAAGCGGCCGCTGCGATCCAACTCGATCTCCGAGGCTCGACTGTTGCCGGTGAAGCTCTCTGGCAAGGTCGAAAGCACCTGAAACGGATGGAGCGCACCCGTCAACTGATCGTAGCGATAGCTTGTGACGGTAGAGTCGAGTTCATCGACGACCCATGCTACCCGACCGTCCGGAGCAAACGCGATGTGGCGTGGGCCGGCCCCCTCGCGCGACACGACGAACGGCGTCGGCGCCGGGCTCAGCGTGCCATCCATAAACCGGAAAGAGAAAATCCGGTCCAAGCCTTTGTCCGGGACGATCACATGGCGGCCGCTCGGATCAAACGGATTCGAATGCGGCTTCGACTGCGTTTGCTCAATGCGATGCGGCCCGATCGGACCATCGAGACGAACCAGTTGCGATACGGGTTCGAGCGATCCGTCGGCAGCGATAGGCAGGACCGCAAGGCTTGACCCCTGATAATTCGACACCACGACAAAACGCCCCGTGGGATCGATCGCGAGATAAACCGGATTCCGTCCTTGCGTGCTTTGTCGGTTCACGAACGTGAGTTGTCCGCTGACGGGGTCGACGGACATCGCACTGATGTCACTCAGATCACCATGCACGGCATACAGGTGCCGACCGTCGGCACTCAAGGCAAGAAAGGACGGGTTCGCCAGGCCACCGAGCACTTGCACCAACGAAAGCGCCCCTGTTTGCTCGTCCACCCGGAACACGCTGATCCCATCACCGTGGGCATTGCGCTCACGTGTAGTGCGGGAGCCGACATAGGCAAACTTCGGATTGGGCCCATGCCGGCTCGGAACTTGTGACGGCATTTGAGCAAACGCAGCGCTCGTCTGCCCATCCAGCACCGCTGCGGCGCCGAGCGCGAGCACCTTCGTGATCCATCGGCGCCGCGCACTGCCTTGAGCATCGCAATCACGCGTCGACAAGGCGTCGAAGTCCTGACCACAAGATCGATCGGTATGGTTCATCGTGTTCCCATGTAGTTGCAAACGCACCTTCTTGCTAGTCGCATTCTGTTGTACTTAAATGCACTTTGCAGTCATGGAAAACACTACTCGATAGACACCGACTTTTTCGGTATTCGTAGCCATCTATAACAACGATCACCAACATCGGAAGGCAACGTACATTTTCATTAAAAATGCACTTGTATTTCACAAAGTGCAATATAGGCCGAACTCGCCAACAGGCGGCACGCGTGAGTCGAGCGTTGCTGTGTGACGTTCGCCCCCGCCATGGCCGCAGGTTTGCCGCGAGAGGCCAGGATGAACTGCGACTCGATCGCATCAAGGCCTCGCACCGCAAACTCGGTCATCCGACCCAAGCTCGACAGCCGTAGGGGTTCCCCTATAATTGTACGATACAATAACGAAGTACAATTTAAGTCCAAGTGCCAGGGCCAGTACGGATCCTGGCGGGACCCCGATGGAAGAACGCCGCCATCATCACGCGTTGCTGGGCAACCAGCAGGGTATCAAGCGAGGCTGGAGATGAAACTAAGTGCTCATTTGGGCTTTCAATTCAACGAGGTTCCATTCCTCGGCCGGTTCGCTGCCGCAGCTCAGGCCGGCTATCGGTATGTCGAATTTCCGGCGCCGTACGATTACGACATCGCTGTTTTGCGAGAACTCCTCGCCAGGAACCAACTTGAAGTCGTTCAGATCTGCACCCCGATGGGATCGGGCCTCAAGGAAAAAGGCCTGGCGGCGCTCTCCGAGCGCTGTCGCGAATTCAGGGAAGGCGTGGACATCGCTCGCGAGGCCGCATTGGCCTTGAACAGCCCTCGCGTGCATGTGATGGCCGGCGTGGTGACCAACGAGACCGACGCCAACTGGCGAACGTACGTTGAAAACGTGCGCATCGCCGTTCAAACCTTCGGCGCCGTCGGATTGAAAACGCTGGTCGAAGTCATGAGCCCCGCCGAGGTGCCCGGCTATTACATGTCTTCGTACGAATTGGCGGCGTCGCTCTTTGAG
Organism: Burkholderia sp. 3C; assembly: GCF_054589155.1. NCBI lineage: Bacteria > Pseudomonadati > Pseudomonadota > Betaproteobacteria > Burkholderiales > Burkholderiaceae > Burkholderia > Burkholderia sp. 3C. Next base: position 12,403 of record NZ_BAAILN010000042.1, on the reverse strand, counting down.
CTCGTCGATGATCCGAGGCTGGAACTGCTTTTCGATACCTACCATGCCGCATCGATCACCGGCGACACCGTGACCACGCTAAAAGCGTGGCTGCCCCGCATCGGCCACATCCAGATCTCGGATTTTCCAGGCCGACATGAGCCAGGGAGCGGCTCACTTCCCTTCGATGAGATTCTTTCGGTTCTCGAAGAATCGGACTATCGCAACTGGCTGGGATGCGAATACCGTCCCAAGGCAGACACTGTCGCGGGGCTTCGGAGCCTGCCCCCGAACCTGCGCAGCAAACTGTAACGAGGCCCAACAACGAGAATGCGGAAAGTCGAGATTCTTCGTTGCGAATCCTCAACCAAAATTGTACTCTATAAAAACACGGTACATTTTTAGCATCGAATCATGACCTTGTTTGTGCAAACGAACGCGTCATGGATCGAGGCTCCTCACCCGTCGCGACTGAGCCAATGCCCAGTCACGCTGCCTGATCGAAGCCCATCAGTCAGTTGATCGCGCCAGCATCCATCGCATTCGGTATTGTATGCGATGATCTCGCAGTCAATCTGAAGGCGGATCGGGAAGATTCCCCTTCAAATGGAAGAGACAACATGAAACTCGCAGTTCTCCCCGGCGACGACATCGGCCCGGAAATCATGGATGCAACCCTCGCAGTCGTTCGCGAGGCCGATAAAAAGTTCGGACTCGATCTCTCCCTGGAGATTCACGAAGTCGGCATGTCGCTGCACCGCAAGCGCGGCACGACGCTTCCACCGGAGGTCGTCGAGGCGGCCCGCGCGGCCGACGGCGTTCTGCTTGGGCCGGGCGGCATGACGTTGTATCCGTCGGTCGGCGAAGGCGGCATCAACATCCCGGGGACCATCCGCAAGCAACTGGATCTCTTCGCGAACATTCGTCCCGCACGCTCGCGCCCGGGCGTGCCGATGGCCCACCCGGGCCTCGATTGCGTGATCGTTCGCGAGAACACCGAAGGCTTCTACGCAGACCGCAACATGTTCAAGGGCTACGGCGAATTCATGCCGACGCCCGACTCCGCCATCGCGCTGCGCCTGATCACGGCAAAGGCCTCCCGCCGCATCGCGGAAACGGCGTTCAAGGTGGCGATGACCCGGCGCAAGCACGTCACCGTCGTCGGCAAGCGCCATGTCATGCAGGTCACCGATGGCCTGTTCATGAGCGAAGTCGACAAGGTCGCCGCGCAATACCCCGAGGTCAAGCTCCGCGAAATCGACGTGGACGCGATCGCGGCCGAGCTTTACACCAAGCCCGGTGCATTCGATGTGATCTTGACGACGAACATGTTCGGCGACATCTTGTCGAACCTGGTGAATGCGCTCGCAGGCGGGCTCGGCATGGCGTCGGCGCTCAACGTGGGTGAAGAGCATGCGGCTGCCAACGCGGGCCACGGCTCGGCGCCCGATATCGCCGGCAAGGGCATCGCCAACCCGATCGGCCTGATCCTGTCGGCTGCGGCCCTTCTCACCCACCTCGGTTTGCGCCCGGGTGCGCAGGCCTATGGCAAGGCCGGCCAAGCCATCGAACGCGCCGTCGACGCCGCACTCGCGCATGCGGAATCGCGCACCGGCGACCTCGGCGGGACCGCCGGAACCCAGGCCGTCACGGCCGCAATCTGTGCATATATCCGAGACCAACAGTGATTGATAACTCGACAGGCTGTAACTCAAGCGAATTCGACGCCGACGCGTCGAACCCGGTAACGCGCGGCCCGAACAACGCGATGCTGGCTTATCAAGAGATCAAGCGCCGAATCATGGACAACGTCTATACGGTCGGCGCACCGGTATCCATGCAGGAAACCGCCGATCTTCTGAACATGAGCCGCACGCCGATTCGCGACGCGCTGATCCGGTTGCAAGAGGAAAAGCTTGTCAGATTCATCCCCAGGCATGGCTTTCAGGTGCTGCCGATTTCGGTCAGGGACACCGCCGAAATCTATCGGATCCTCGCTTCGCTCGAACTTCTGGCGATCGAGGATCTGCTCGCGAGCCCCCCTTCGCCGGAAATCATCGCGGAGCTGGACGCGAGCGTTGCCGGCCTGGAGCATGCGCTCGCAATCGGAGATCTCGACGCGTGGGCGAGGTTCGACGCCATCTTTCACGAGACCTTGGTCGAAGCCTCCGGAAATCAACGCCTCATGATCCTGATTCGTCAGTTTCAGGATCAAACCCGGCGCGCACGACGCATCACGTTGCACCTGCGATCGTCGCCGAAGGTGTCCACGAAGAACCATCGGAATCTCGTCGAAGCGATCAAGCTGAACGACGCCGAGAGCGCGTATGCGATCCACAAAGCGCAGCGATCGAGAAGCGCCGGCGAGTTGACCTCAATCCTGAAGACGCTGGATATACGACATCTATAAACGGACCAAGGCGCTGCACGAGCAAGAAGGAAACAGCGCCTTGCGTACCCTCAGAGGTGCGCGTCGACATCCAGTTGCGAGACATCGGCCACCACCTCACCGGCCATAACCGGCCCCTCCGCCTTCATCTTGCTCGCCACGTCCAGATGCTTGCGCATGAAGGCGGCGGCTCGGTCCCGGCTACCCGACTCGACCAGGTCAAGAATATGGAGATGTTCCTCGCATTGCTGCACGAGCCTCGAACGCTCGGTAGCGGCCCGATATTCCATGAAACGGCGCAGCTGGTTCTGCCGCTCCAGTGCTTCGATGAAGAAGCGATTCCCGGAGCATTTGATCAGAACCTCGTGGAAGTCCGAGCCGTTTGTAAACAGCCTCGATCGAGGCAGCGTGAAGATGTCGCCATCCAGCATTTCGGCTTGCGCGCGACGCACCCTCGCGAATTCGGCCTTGTTCACCCTGAAGGTCGACTCCATCAACGCCGACGGCTCAATCGCCATCCGGAATCGGTAGCTTTGAATATAGGCCTGACGATCCTGGAGGAACGGGTTGATCCGCCAACCTTGGCCCATTTTTCGGGTGACCATGCCTTCATTGGCAAGACGTTGCAGCACCTTGAGCAGCGAGCCGCGGGACACTTCGTATCGGCGGATCAGCTCGGCTTCGTTGAACTCCTCCGCGATGACGCCGCCCAGGCAATCGTCGGCAACGCGCAGGTAGAACTCCTCATGAGGATCCGCCCCGAAAGGCAGGGACAAGGTATCGATCGCTTTCGCATCGACGGCCAGGAAAATACCTCGATTGACCTCTTTGACCACGATGCCGTGTTGAGCGAGCAGCGCAAGTCCGCGACGCACAGGTGAGCGCGAAAGCCCCAACTCGTTGGCCAAGGCCTCCTCGCGCAAATGCTGGCCAGCGGCAAAGGATCGGGCGCGCACGATATCCACGATCTTCGCTGCGACCTGATCGGCCAACGCGCCGGTGTTTTCCGATTTCATGATGAGAAGTAAGGGTTAAACAATACCGACCAAGCTGCCTGCCACACTTAACTAGAGGAACGGGCGAACAAATTTCCCCACCTAGGACATGCCCCTGTTGACGCCCACATCAAACCGACCAACAATGTACTTTGTCGAAACAACATACAATCCGCAAATCCTCCGACGATGAAGACTTCGCCCCGCATCCACCTCATCCACGCCACATCGGTCGCCATTGCGCCGATCAACGACAGTTTCTCACGTCTGTGGCCGGAGGCCGTCGTCTTCAACCTGCTCGACGACGCCCTGACGCCCGACCTGAACGCCGCTGGCGGCAACATCGACGCCATGACGCCGCGCTTCGTCGAGCTGACTCGGTACGCCGTACAGTCCGGCGCGGATGGCGTGTTGTTCACCTGCTCATCGTTCGGACCCGCAGTTGAAGCGGCGCAGTCAAGTGCCGCCGTGCCGGTGCTCAAACCGAACGAAGCCATGATCGAAGAGGCCGTCGCCATCGGAACGCATATTGCCCTGGTGGCCACGTTCGAACCGGCGCTTGCCCCTATCACGGCGGAATTCGGGCTTCATGCGCAGCAGAACGAACTGTCGTTGCAGATCGAGCCGTTCCTGGTTCCAGGCGCATGGGAGGCGATTCAACGCGGCGATCAAGCGACCCACGACCGATTGATCGTCGAAACATGTGCCGCCGCGGCGCATTGCGACGTAGTGTGTTTTGCGCAATTTTCAATGACGAAAGCCCGACCAGCGGCCGAACAGGCCTCCGGCAAGCCGACGCTCGCGACACCCGATAGCGCGGTTCGGAAGATGAAAAACTTTCTGGGCCAAGAGCGACGCACCTTGGATACGCGCATTTAAGCTCGCCTTGAATTGTACTAATTCCATACAAAAGACACAAATATACATCCGAACATACTCATTCGCTCCCAACGACTTCCTCAATTCAAGCGTCATTGGCGAAAAACCTGGCGAGAATTGTCGGATTTTTACGTATGCAATATGGCATGCGGAAGAATTCGATCGCATGACGGGGGCGACATCGCTCTCGCTACAGCCACCAAAGCGCTGATCTAAATGGAGACACGCATGCCTCGCCGTCGATACTGGATCGCCGCGCTCCTCTTCGGGCTGTCGACGATCAACTATATGGATCGCATCGCCCTGTCCATTGCCGCCAAGCCGATTGCACATGAATTTCACCTGAACTCGGTCAGCATGGGCTACCTCTTTTCATCCTTCATCTGGAGCTACGCGTTATTTCTCCTGCCGCTTGGGCTGATGATCGACAAGTTCGGCACCAAGAAAATGGCGGGATGGGGCATTCTCGTCTGGTCCGCGGCGACCGCCTTGACGGGTATGGTCTCGAGCTTTGGCGGCCTGATGGTGGCACGACTCGTCATGGGAGCGGGGGAATCGGTGAGTAATCCCGTGGCCGCGAAAGTGATTCGGCAGTGGATGCCGGCAAGCGAACGGGGGATGACGACCGCCATGTTCGCCAGCGGCTCCTACGCCGGCCCCGCGATTTGCTCCCTGTTTCTCGGCACGTTGATCGGAGCCTTCGGCTGGCGAGTGTCCTTCATCATTGCGGGCGCGATCGGCTTTGTCTGGCTTGCGCTTTGGTACGTCTTCTTCAATACGCCTGAAAAGGTCACCTGGCTGAGCACCGAGGAACAGAACAAGATCTTGTCGGAGCGAGACTCGGTGCAGCCCGGCACGGTTGGCGAGCAGCAGGCCTTTGGACTGGCGACGCTGCTCAAGTCGCCGACGATGTGGGCACTGGCCGTGACGCAAGGCTGCCAGGTGTACACCCAATATTTGCTGCTCACGTGGCTGCCGAGCTACCTGGAGACGACTCGCCATCTCAGTCTGACGCACACCGGCCTGTTCTCCTCGCTGCCCTACGCGGTTTCGGTGATTCTATGCATGCTCGCCGGCCGCCTGAGCGATCGCTATCTCAAGCACTCGGGCGTGGCAACGGGGCGCCGTCGCAACGCAGTCGCGCTCGCGCTGCTGGTCGGAGCGTCGATTTTGGCGGTCCCCTTCACCTCCAACCTGATCGTGCTGATGGTCATCTTCGCCGCCACGCTTACGGGCATTTCGTCGACCGCCTCGTTGAATATCGCACTGCTCAGCGATTTGCTGCCGAGTTCAAGGGATGTGGCAAAAGCGATTGCAATGCTCATCATTGGCGGACAAGTGTTCGGCATGATTGCACCGATCGCGACGGGATACGTCGTCAATGCGACGGGGAGCTACAACTGGGCATTCGGCATTGCCGGGATATTGCTGGTGACTGGCGCCACGGTCGTATTGACGTTGACGCACAAGCCCATCGCACCTCCGCCCAACTTGTCCGGGCCAAGCCATGGATAGCGAGACATGCAATCGTCACCGCATGTTTCGGTTGATGCACGCGCGGCGCGTGCTGTCACGATCAATCGTGAGGATAGCGAATCATGAAAATCCCTTGGCATGCCGCCACTCACCGAGCCTGTCCCGATCAGCCGAACCGAGAAACTTACCGCCCTGTTCGGCCGCGCTAGCCAACGAGGCTATCGCGTCTTGAACACCGCGCAGACGGGGCTGCCCGTCTTGATGATCTGCCCCGTCATTTCCAGCCCCTTTCCGTTCGCCGCACATGCGAACTCGACGATCGTGTCGGAACGCTCATTGGCGACGTACAGTCGCCGGCCGTCGGGGCCAAGGCAAATGAATCTCGGGAAGTCGCCGTGGGTGGGAACCCAGGCGGACAACCTCGGCATCCCGTTGAACGGATCCAGCGCAATCGTCGCCACCGAATCGTGCCCGCGGTTCGATACGTAGACTGCCCCACCATCGGGCTCAATCACGATGCCGGCCGCGGACGACTCGCCGCCGAACGAAGCCGGCAGAAGGGAGATCGTTTCAAGCGGCGTCATCCCGCCTGTTTCGACGTCAAACTCCCATGCCGTCATCGTCGAGTCGAGTTCATTGGCCACGTAGATCAAAGGCAGAACCGGATGAAACGCCACGTGACGCGGCCCCGAACCCGGCTTCCATCGATGCGCAACGACATCGGGCTTGCCCTCATCGTGCCAACGAATGACGAACACGGTGTCGAGCCCCTTGTCGGGGACGATGTGCCAATTCGTATCGCTCGATCGGGTCACATATCGCGCGATCTGATGCGGATGCGAGCTGCGCTGCTCCTTGGGATGGGGGCCTGGCTCGCCCGGCAGTCGAATGAGCGGCCCCGCATGCCCCAGCGCACCGTCGGCACTGATCGGCAATCGCGTCACCGAGCCGGTGGCGTAGTTTGCAATGGCGAGCCAAGCACCGTTGGCCGAAAGCGCCAGGTGAACCGGATTGCGCCCCTCGCACGACACCGCGCCGAGGTCGGTCAAGCGCCCTGTTTCGGAGCCGATGCGGTACGCGCTCACCTGGCTGCCATCGCCGTGGATCGAGTACAAGACGGTTTGCTCGTTGTTGAGCGCCAGGAACGACGGGTTATCGAGAGTCGGGTGGATGTCGACCAACGTCCACGCCATCGTGCCGGACGCCACCGCATAGATACCGATCCCCTTACCTCGGGCGTTGCGCTCACGCGTTGTGCGACAACCCACATAGGCGAACGTCCGCATCACGCCTCCTGCCTTGCGCCGCCGCGGCCAACCATCACCGCCCAAGGTCGATTTCCGCTCGAAAGCACGTACCAGACTGCCTGCATTGGGGTTTTCTCCTACTGTGACGCAAGTCTCTTGCAATTGGCGTTTATGCATTTTATGCTCACGAAAATCTTATCGCAAAGCTGCACGATGCTAGCGTAAACGCTGATGTCCGTCCATGAAGCTGCGTCTCGTTGCAGGCCGGCATAAATGAAGGATGGGTCATCCAGCCTTGCTGGCAGCAGAAAAGACGGAGTGCGAGCAGATCTGGGCGGATGTAGTACGAGCCACGTTCCGATGTCGTGTCTCACGCACCGGTTCGGGCGCGAATGACATGTAGCGCCCTATATTGCACTTTGTTGTCACATAACGCTTCCAATATTCACCTCCCCTCAGGAGACAACGATGTCCTATCGCCGCGGCTGGATAGCCGCCTTCCTCTTCTCGCTCGCGATGATCAATTACATGGATCGCATCGCGCTCTCCATTGCCGCGGTGCCGATCGCGAAAGAGTTCGGTCTCTCGACGGTCAGCATGGGCTACCTGTTTTCCTCGTTCATCTGGAGCTACGCGCTGTTCCTGATCCCGATGGGCTTGCTGCTTGACCGCTTCGGTCCGAAAAAGATTGCGGGCGTCGGCATCTTCATCTGGTCGGCCGCAACCGCCCTGACCGGATTCGCAGGAAGTTTCGCCAGCCTGCTGAGCGCCCGCCTCGTCATGGGCGGCGGCGAATCGTGCAGCAACCCGGTCGGCGCCAAGGTGATCCGTCAGTGGATCCCCGCCGGGGAGCGCGGCGTGGTCACCGCGCTGTTCAATAGCGGCTCATACGCGGGCCCGGCGATTTGCTCGATCTTGCTGGCCTGGTTGGTGACGGGCTTTGGGTGGCGACTTTCTTTCGTCATCGCGAGCGGCATCGGCTTCGTGTGGCTGGGCGCCTGGCTGCTGTTCTTCGACACGCCGGAGAAAGCGCGTTGGCTCGGCGCGGCAGAACGCGAAAAGATCCTGCGTGAGCGTGACGTCAAGCCGGCCTCGGCAAGCCCGGCCGCCAACGGCGACCAGCCGTCCCATGGCCTGCTGTCGCTGATGCAGAGCCCGACGCTGTGGGGGCTTGCACTGACCCAGGGCTGCAACGTCTACACGCAGTATTTGTTTCTCACCTGGCTGCCCAGCTATCTCCAGGCAACGCGTCATCTGTCGATCACCAAGACCGGGATGTTCGCGGCGGTTCCGTATGCCGTATCGGTCATGCTCTGCGTCGTCGCCGGCCGTCTGAGCGACATGTACGTGAAACGAGGCGGCGTATCGACCGGCCGGCGTCGCAATGCAGTCGCGCTCGCCATGCTGCTCGGCGCGGTGATCCTGGCCGTACCGTTCACCGAGAACTTGACGGCGCTGCTCATCGTGTTCTCGATCACCTTGACGGGCATTGCGTCCACCACATCTCTGAATTTTGCGTTGCTCAACGACCTGCTGCCCAGCTCGCGCGATGTCGGCAAGGCAATGGCGTTCGTCGTTGTCGGCGGCAACATCTTCGGCATGATCGCGCCGATTGCGACGGGCTACGTCGTGGCCACCACCGGCAGCTATGACTGGGCGTTCGGCATCGCAGGCCTGCTGCTGGTATCGGGCGCGACGATCATCGTCACCATGACACGCCGTCCGATCGTCGCGACCAGGCCGCTGCAAACGTCGACGTCAAACGCTTGATCCCGAGCCGAATCGGGATCTCGAAGATTGCATTCTGTAATCCAGACAGGCACCCCAAAATCATCGCTACGCCAGTTGGCTAGGTAAATTAAATGGCCTTCATCTGAACGACTTTCCTGAATTGCTTTTTTTAATCACAAAATGCTATAGTGACTCGATGGATGGGGAGCGTTGCCAGATCCCGGTCCGGATTCGGTTCCTTGCGTACCGATTTCCGGATTCCTCATCCACCTCAAACAATCCGCCTCCGTGGCGAGCTTCCCCCTTACTTTGAGTGGAGACGAGCATGTCCATCACGACTCCTTCCGGCGCAGCCCTTCTCAAACCGGAAACCCTGACGAAGCACGATCGCGGAGGCGGCGCCAGCACGACGCCTCTGGTTGGCAAGGCGATTGGCACCACCAGCTTCATCACCGGCTACACCTCGTTCGGTCCCGGCGTCGAGATCCCGTTCCACAGCCACAACGTGCAGGAAAGCGTCGTGCTGATGGAAGGCGAAGCGATCCTGGACATCGACGGGCTGGAATACGAGCTGAAGGCTCATGACGTCACCTTCATTCCGCCCAACGTCAATCACCGCTTCCGCAATCTGTCGAAGACCAACGGCATGAAGATCCTGTGGATCTACGCGACACCTGATGCGACGCGCACGTTGACCGATTCCGGCAAGACGCATCCGGTCTCGGCCGAACACGGCAAAGCATGATTTTTGGGGGACCAAGGTGGTCGCGCTCGGCGCTGCCGCCTCCTCCAGCACTTACACCGGCATTTCCAGGAGAGATCAATGCCTTTCAATGCTCAAGCGGACGCGCTGATCCAGTTCGGCACGGCCGTCCTCAAGTCGCTCGGCGTGCCGACTTCCAACGCCCATCTGCTTGCAGACAGCCTCGTGACCGCCGAACTCTGGGGGCATTCCTCGCACGGGATGCTGCGACTCCCCTGGTATGTCGATCGCCTGCGCAGCGGCGCGATGACCGCGGTCACCGCGCCTGAAACGGTGATGGACGGTGGCGCAATCACCGTGCTCGACGGCCGTCACGGCATCGGTCAGGTGCTGACCAAGCAAGCAACGGAGCTTGGCATCGAGCGCGCACGCGAGCACGGCATCAGCGCTGTCGCGGTCCGCAATTCCAATCACTTCGGCACTGCGGCGTATTTCACGCGCATGTCCGCCGAAGCCGGCTGCATTGCCATTCTCGCGACCAATGCGAGCCCGGCAATGGCGCCGTGGGGTGGCCGTGAAAAGACCATCGGCACCAATCCCTGGTCGGTCGCGGCGCCTGGCGGCAAGCGCGGCACCGCGGTTCTCGATATTGCCAACACGGCCGTTGCGCGCGGGAAGATCTATCTCGCGGCAGAGCGCGGCACGGAGATTCCGGCCGACTGGGCCGCTGACGAAAACGGCGTGCCGACCACGGACGCCAGCAAGGCCATTCACGGCCTGATCCTTCCGATGGCCGCCCATAAGGGATACATCATCGCGTTCATGATGGATGTGCTCGCCGGCGTGCTGACCGGCAGCAAATTCGGCAAGGATGTCGTCGGCCCGTACGACCCGACCCGCCCGAGCGGCTGCGGCCACCTGCTGATCACGATCGACATCAAGTCGATGATGCCGATCGCCGAGTTCGAACAGCGCATGGAAACGCTCATCGACGAAGTCAAGAGCTCGCCGGCCGCACACGGCGTCGAAGAGATCTTCTTCCCCGGCGAAATTGAGGATCGCAACACGATCAAGTTTCGCGAATCCGGTATCACGATCGCCGACCACACCTGGCAAAGCCTGATGAAACTGAGCGTCGAGACCGGCACGGATCTCCCCGCCTCCACTCGTATCTGACGAAACAGGACACAACATGCTCTCGCTTATCGTTTCCCTGAGGGTCCATGAAGAGCGTCTCGACGAGTTCCTCGCCGCCATTGAGCAAAACGCGAAGAGCACGTTCAACGACGAAGCCGGCTGCCGCTACTTCGACGTGACGCGCGACACCAAGGATCCGCTCCACTTCATGTTCTACGAGCTGTACGACGACGAAGCCGCGATCGATGCGCATCGCGCCGCGCCGCACTTCGCGAAGTGGCGCGAAGCGGCCGGGCGCTGCGTCGTGCCGGGCAGCCAAGTCAATACGATCGCTCACCGTCTCTTCCATCACGCATGACCGGATCGCTTTCACGATCCGTCGACTCGGACCGGTGCCGTCATGTGCCGGTCCATGACAGGACATCCGTCATGACGCACACGATTACCACCCTCGATCCGGTCAACGGCGAAACGCTGGCCACCTATCAGAGCTGGACCGCCGAGCAGGTCGAGCAAGCCGTCGCCAAGGGCCACGCGGCGGCGCGCGCCTGGGGCGCGGTGCCGGTCGCGCAACGCGTCGATCTGCTGCGCGCCCTTGCTGAAACGCTGCGCAGTCAAAGCGACAAGCTCGCCGCGCTGACCACCGCCGAGATGGGCAAGATCCTTCCCGAAGCCGCCGGCGAAGTCGAGAAGTCGGCTGTCACGGCCCTCTATTACGCGGACAACGCCGCACGCATCCTGGCCCCCGAAGCGGCCGCCATCGAAGGCGTCGATGCATGGATTCGCTACGAGCCCATCGGCTTGATTCTTGCCGTGATGCCATGGAACTTCCCGGTGTGGCAAGTCATGCGCTTCGCCATCCCGACCCTGGCCGCAGGCAACGGCGTCATCCTCAAGCACTCCCCGAACGTGACCGGCAGCGCGCTGGCACTGCAACAGGTGTTCATCGACGCGGGCTTCCCCGAGCATCTCGTCACGACCCTCGTGGTTGCCGAGCCCGACGTCCCGGCAACGATCGAGGCCTTGATCGAAGACGACCGCATCGCCGCCGTGACCTTGACCGGCTCGAATCGTGCAGGTGCCGCTGTCGGTGCTGCCGCTGGCCGCGCATCGAAGAAATCGGTGCTCGAACTGGGCGGCTCGGACGCATTCGTGGTGCTCGACGATGCGGATCTGCCGACGGCCGTGGCGGCCGCCATCAAGGCACGCTTCAACAACGCCGGCCAGAGCTGCGTGTGTGCGAAGCGCTTCATCGTTTCGGCTTCGATCGCCGAGGCCTTCACCACCCGATTCGTCGCTGGCGTGCGCGCCTTGGTCGTGGGTGATCCCACGCAAGCCGGCACCCACATGGGCCCGGTTGCACGCGGCGATCTGCGCGACGCACTCGACCGTCAAGTGCAGCGCTCGATCGAAGCAGGCGCAACGCTGCTCACCGGCGGCAAGGCCGTCGCAGGTGATGGCTACTTCTATGAGCCGACCGTGATCGGCAACACCGGCCCGGGCATCGCCGTGTTTGACGAAGAGACCTTCGGCCCGGTCGCAGCGATCGCCGTTGCGCAAGACGATGCGGATACCATTCGCCTGGCGGGCGCCACGCAGTTCGGCTTGTCGATCAGCATCTGGTCGGCATCGGTCGATCGTGCGCTGTCGATCTCGAACGGCGTCACGACGGGTGCAGTGTTCATCAACGCCATGACCGCCTCGGATGCCCGCGTGCCGTTCGGCGGAACGAAGAAGTCGGGTTACGGCCGGGAACTGGCTACCGCGGGGATTCGCGAGTTCACCAACACCCGAACTTATTGGTCGGTGCCGCGCACGGCGTAATTGCTCTCGAGCGCATGGTCAGGCGCCGCGGCTCCGCCGCGGC
>NZ_BAAILN010000041.1:0-23761 GCF_054589155.1 Burkholderia sp. 3C | reverse complement strand
GCCGCGGTCCGCCCCGGTGGGCGAGACCGCGGCGCTACCGCATCACGACGACGCGGTCTTGCGAGCCGGCGCCTTCTTCGCGGCGACCTTCTTGGCCGCGGGTGCCTTCTTCGCTGCCGGCGCTTTCTTGGCGGCAACCTTCTTGGCCGGTGCGGCAACGGCGGCCGTATCGTCACCGTCCTCGTTCGCGGCGGCGGCCGAGGACGTCTTGGCTGCGGCCTTCTTCGCGGCGGCGCCCGGCTTCGGCTCCTTCTTCTCGAATTCGAAGCCGATCTTGCCGTCCGGCTGCTTGACGAGGAACGCCTTGAAGTTGCGGCCCGTGCGCGACGACTTGAAGTTCGGCAGCAGATCGGTGCGACCGTCGGTCAGCAGCTTGGCCATCTGCTCGCGCGCGATTTCCTGTTGCAGGATCACCTTGCCCGAACGGAAGTCGCAGGTTTTCGGATTGGCGACCGAGTTCTCGCAGATGAAGCTCATGCCGTGCTCGAACACGCGGCCTCCACACTTCGGGCAGGCGCCCACCGGCTCCTGCGCCGAGAAATCGGGCGCTTCGCCATCCTCGCCGCCCTGATCCTGGCCGAAATCGAACTCGAGCTTGTAGTTCTTCGTGTCTTCGTCGAACGACAGCTTGAGAATGGCCGAGAACGGCCGGCCCATCTTGCTGCGGAAGCCCGACAGCGGCCCGATCGTCTTCTTCTGGAGCAATTCCTCGACTTCGGGGATTTCGAACTGGCGGCTGCCCGGGATCTTCGAGATCGAGAATTCGCACTGCGTGCAGGCGAAGCGGCGATAGTTTTCCTTCACCTGGCCGCCGCAATTCGGGCACGGCGTTTCCAGCGTCGCGTAGTCGCCGGGGATCGTGTCCGAATCGTATTCCTTGGCGCGCTTGACGATGGTTTGCGTCATGCGGGCGATTTCCTGCATGAACGCATCGCGCGGCAGGTTGCCGCGTTCCATCTGCGAGAGCTTGTATTCCCACTCGCCGGTCAGTTCCGGTGCGGTCAGTTCCTTCACGCCGAGCCCGCGCAGCAGCGTGGTCAGCTGGAACGCCTTGGCGGTCGGGATCAGTTCGCGGCCTTCGCGCACGAGGTACTTTTCACCGAGCAGGCCTTCGATGATCGCCGCCCGGGTGGCCGGCGTGCCGAGGCCCTTGTTGGCCATCGCCTCGCGCAGCTCGTCGTCGCCGACCAGCTTGCCCGCGCCTTCCATGGCCGACAGCAGGGTGGCTTCCGAGTAGCGTGCGGGCGGCTTGGTCACGAGCGCGTGCGGCGCGATCTTGTCGGTCTTGACCTTCTCGTCCTTCTGCACCGGCACGAGGTTGGCGTCGGCGCCTTCGGCGTCGCGGCCATAGACCTGCAGCCAGCCCGGTTCGACCAGCACCTTGCCTTCGGTCTTGAAGTGATGGCCGGCCACTTCGGTGATGCGGGTGGTGATCTTGTACTCGGCCGCCGGGAAGAACACGGCGAGGAAGCGCTTGACCACCAGGTCGTAGAGCTTCTGCTCCGGCTCGGACAACGCCTTCGGCGCCAGCAGGGTCGGGATGATGGCGAAGTGATCGCTGATCTTCGAGTTGTCGAAGATCCGCTTGTTCGGCTTGACCCAGCCCTTGTCGAGCACCTGCTTGGCGTGCGGCAGGTAGTTGTTGCTTTCCTTAAGCATCTCGAGCGTCTGGCTCACGGTGTCGAGGTAATCCTCCGGCAGCGCGCGCGCGTCGGTACGCGGGTAGGTCAGCACCTTGTGCTTTTCATACAGCGCCTGCGCCAGGCCGAGCGTGTTCTTGGCCGAGAAGCCGAACCGGCTGTTGGCCTCGCGCTGCAGGCTGGTCAGGTCGTACAGCAGCGGCGAGAGCTGCGTGGACGGCTTCGATTCCTCGTTGACCGAACCGATCTGCCCACGGCAGGCGGCCACGATGGTGTCGGCGGCCGGCAGGCTCCAGAGGCGCGAATCGCGCTTCTCGGGATCGTGCTCGTCGCGCTTGAACTTCGGGTCGTACCAGCGGCCTTCGTAGAAGCCCCCGGCGCAGACGAATTCGGCGCGCACTTCCCAGTAATCGCGCGACACGAATTGACGGATCTTTTCCTCGCGCTCGACGACGATCGACAGCGTGGGCGTCTGCACCCGGCCGACGGTGGTCAGGAAGAAGCCGCCGCCCTTGCTGTTGAACGCGGTCATGGCCCGCGTGCCGTTGATGCCGACCAGCCAATCCGCTTCGGAACGGCAGCGCGCCGCATCGGCGAGCGGTTGCATGTCTTCGTCGGAGCGCAGCTTGACGAAGCCGTCGCGGATCGCGGCCGGCGTCATCGACTGGAGCCAGAGGCGCTGGACCGGCTGCTTGGCTTTCGCGTGCTGCGCGATCAGGCGGAAAATCAGCTCGCCCTCGCGCCCCGCGTCGCATGCGTTGATGAGGCGGTCGATGTCCTTGCGCTTGATCAGCTTGGTCAGCACCTTCAACCGCGATTCGCTCTTGGCGATCGGATTCAGGTCGAAATGCGGCGGAATGACGGGCAGATGCGCGAAGCTCCACTTGCCTCGCTTGACCTCGTATTCCTCGGGCGCGGCGATTTCGAGCAGGTGGCCGACCGCGGACGACAGGACGAAGTCGTCGTTTTCGAAATATTCGTCATGCTTGGTAAAGCCGCCCAGGGCGCGCGCGATGTCGTTCGCGACAGAGGGCTTTTCCGCAATGATCAGTGCTTTGGACATGACTCGAGTGGGTTGGAGAGACCGGATGGGCCGAATGACGGCCCTTTTACGTCGGCTTTATAGCACACGGCGCAGGGTCGACACCCGGCTCGTGTCAAAAGCGGGTCATCATAAGTGGGGGCCGATACACCCGCAAGCCCGCCGAAATGCCAGGCGGGGCGGGCATCGACGGCCGATGTCGGCCGCCGGACGAAAATTTCGGGGTCAGACGGCAACGTCGAGCAGATTGCGCAATTTCGGCGCGTGGGCGACACCGGGTATCGCCGTCAGGTCGGTCAGCATCCGTTCCACGATACCGCCATGCGGCAACACCGTGCCGAAAAAGCGCACGGCGTTCGCATCCTCGATCAGCAGGGTCGGGAAGTTCTCGACGTCGAAATCGTCGAGGCGATCGGCGTGCGTCTCGATGTCGATCCAGACGAAACAGGCTTCGGGATGGGCGGCGGCGAGCCGCTCGAACACCGCGTCGTAATCGCGGCAGGTGCCGCACCATTCGGCGCACAAGCAGGCGACGAGCAGCGCATCGGGGTTGCGGAGGCGCTCGGCGATCCGATCGGCGTCGGTGTCGAGATTCAGCGCGGGCATTGCGGTTCCTTGCTCGGTGACGATGGCGCGGACTGCGCCCTGTCGCCGGAATGTAGCACGGGGCGGGCAACCGGCGCGGCGGCTGCATCGGCGGCGGCTGGCGCGTCGAGGCGCTGGACACGGTCGCCGGGCAGGCTGGCCACGCGACCGGCCAGTTCGAGCTGCAACAGCAGGTGCGGCAGGCGGCTTGCGCTGACGCCGGAGCGCGCCGCAAGCAGATCGGCCGGCACGGGGCCGTGGCCGAGCGCCTCGAGGATGGCGAGCGCGGCGGCCGGCAGCGGTTCGGGCGGACGTGCGGCGGCCGAGCGGTTCGGCGGCCCGGACGCGTCGGGCTCGGGCGTTGCCCCGGCAGGGGACCGGGCACGCCGAGGCGGTTTCAACTCGCGGGGCGGCGCCGCGGCGTCGCCTGCCACCTCGATGCCAAACTCTTCGAGCACGTCGGCCGGCGTTTCGACGAGCTTCGCGCCGTCGCGGATCAGCGCATGGCAACCGCGCGCGAGCGGCGCGTGGATCGAGCCGGGGATCGCGAACACGTCGCGCCCCATTTCATTGGCCACGCGCGCCGTGATCAACGAGCCCGAGCGCGGCGCGGCTTCCACCACCAGCACGCCGTCGCACAGCGCGGCGATCAGCCGGTTGCGCTGCGGGAAGTTCGCGGCGCGCGCCGGCGTGCCGAGCGGCCATTCGGACAGCAGCGCGCCGTGTTCGACGATCTCGTGCGCCAATGCATGATGCGCGGCCGGATAGACGCGATCGAGCCCCGTGCCGACCACCGCGACGGTGCCGGCCGCGCCGCCGAGCGCGCCGCGATGCGCGGCGGCGTCGATGCCGCGCGCCAGGCCCGACACGACGACCAGCCCCGCATCGGCCAGTGAGCGCGAGAAGTGGACGGCATCGATGCGCCCCTGCGCCGTGCCGAGCCGGCTGCCGACGATGGCCACGCCGCGCCGGTGCAACTGCGCGGGATCGCCCTTTACATATAGCAGCGGCGGCGGATCGTAGAGCGTGGCGAGCCGGGGCGGATAGGCCGGATCGTGGCGCGTGATCACGTGCCCGCCCGAGCGGGACAGCCAGTCGAGCACGGCGTCGAGTGCGTCGTCGGGCTGGCGGCGCGGCGTCAGCACCGCCTGCGCGGCGGCCTCGCCGGCAATGGCCGCCAGCGCGGCATGATCGGCGCCGAACAGCGCATCGATCGAATCGAACGCGCGCAGCAACGCCTCGCCGGCGGCGGTCGTCAGGCCGGGCGCGGAGGCCAGATGCAGCCACGCGCCAAGCGTTTGGCGGTTGGGCGGCGCGGGGTTCATGGCCGCCGCCCGAGCCGCGGCCAGCGATGCGCAGGCCGCCATGTTAAAATTTTCGCCATCCGAAATAAACAGAGCGATCGCGCGCACCCGCCCGCGGCGTTGGGCTGCGCGAGGCATTCCGCGCGACTCGGAGCCTCATCTTCCGGGTATCGCGACGGCCCGGCCAGTCGGCCGAATGGCCGAGCCGCCCGCCCCAACCGCTTTTCGAAACGAACATCATGGCGCTTCTGAACATCCTGCATTACCCCGACAAACGGCTGCACAAGGTGGCCAAGCCGGTCGCGGAGGTCAACGACCGCATCCGCCGGCTCGTCGACGACATGGCCGAAACCATGTACGACGCACCGGGCATCGGCCTCGCGGCCACCCAGGTCGACGTGCACGAGCGCGTGATCGTGATGGACACCTCGGAAGACAAGAACGCACTGCAGGTCTTCATCAATCCCGAGATCGTCTGGTCGAGCGACGACAAGCAGGTCTACGAGGAAGGCTGCCTGTCGGTGCCGGGTGTCTACGACGAAGTGGAGCGGCCCGATCACGTGCGCGTGCGGGCGCTCGACCGCGACGGCAACGCGTTCGAGCTCGAATGCGAGGGCTTGCTGGCGGTCTGCATTCAGCACGAAATGGATCACCTGCTGGGCCGCGTGTTCGTGCAGTACCTGTCGCCGCTCAAGCAGAACCGCATCAAGTCGAAGATGAAGAAACTCGAACGCGAGATGTGACGCGCGTGACCGACCGATCCCCCATGACTCATTCGTTGCGCGTCGTCTTCGCCGGCACGCCGGAATTCGCTGCTTCGGCGCTGGCCGCGATCCACAAGGCCGGCTTCCCGGTGCCGCTGGTGCTGACCCAGCCCGATCGCCCGGCCGGCCGCGGCATGAAGCTGCAGGCCAGCGCGGTCAAGCGCTATGCGCTCGATCACGGCCTGCCCGTCGCGCAGCCGCCGTCGCTGCGCCGCAACGGCAAGTTCCCGGCCGAGGCTGCCGCCGCCGTCGACACGCTGAACGCCACCCCGCACGACGTAATGGTGGTGGCCGCCTACGGCCTGCTGCTGCCGCAGGAGGTGCTCGATATACCGCGCCACGGCTGCATCAACATCCACGCATCGCTGCTGCCGCGCTGGCGCGGCGCCGCGCCCATTCATCGCGCGATCGAAGCGGGCGACGCCGAAACCGGCGTCACGCTGATGCAGATGGATGCCGGGCTCGATACCGGCGCGATGCTGTCCGAAGCGCGCACGGCGATCGCCGCCGGCGACACCACGGCCTCCCTGCACGACACGCTCGCGGCGCTCGGCGCGAAGCTGATCGTCGAGGCGCTCGTGCAGCTCGAACGCGACGGCGCGCTCGCGTCGACGCCGCAGCCGGCCGACGGCATCACGTATGCCGAGAAGATCGGCAAGCACGAGGCCGCGCTCGACTGGCGCGAGCCGGCCGGCACGCTGGCGCGGCGGATTCGCGCGTTCGACCCGTTTCCGGGCGGCGCGGGCACGCTCGACGGCACCGTGCTCAAGCTGTGGGCGGCCGAGGCCGTCGAAGCGCATGGCGCGGCCGAGCCGGGCACGATCGTCGAAGCGGGCGCCGACGGCGTCGTGATCGCCTGCGGCAGCGGCGCGTTGCGCGTCACGCAGTGGCAGAAGCCGGGCAGCAAGCGCCTGCCCGCACGCGAGTTCCTGGCCGGTGCGCCGCTTGCGGCCGGACAGCGTTTCGCGCTGCCCGAGGCGGGTTGAGCCGCCGCATCGAGCGCGCGGGCGGCGGCAGCGTGCCGTCTCAGGATTGAGACAGCACGCGTATCACGCCGTTTTTCCCGTTTCGGTACGGTTTCGCACCGTTTTTTGATGTTTTTCGTGGTTTGCCGATCGATCGGAAGCGATCGCCGTTCAGGCGATGCGGCGTTTCAAACCTGCGCTGCCGTTCCTGCGACGCGCGTAGAATGATTCACCCACGTTCGCTGTCTCGATTCTCCCCATGCTCGGCATCACTCATTTCGGCGTGTTCCTGCTCGCCGCGTTCCTGTTGAACATCACGCCCGGCCCCGATACGGCCTATATCGTCGGGCGCAGCGTCGCGCAGGGCCGTGGCGCGGGCATCGTCTCGGCGCTCGGGATCGGCACCGGCTGCCTGGTCCACACGCTGGCCTGCGCGTTCGGGCTGACCGCGTTGATCGCCGCTTCGCCGATGGCGTTTACGGTGGTCAAGTACGCGGGCGCGGCCTATCTGATCTATCTCGGCGTCAAGCTGCTGCTGGCCCGGCCGGAAGCACCCACGGCGCAGTCCGCAGCCGAAGCGCCCGCCGCCGCGCCGGCTCGCTCGTTGCGCCAGCTTTACGTGCAGGGCGTCGCCACCAACGTGCTCAATCCGAAGGTGGTGCTGTTCTTCATCTCGTTCTTCCCGCAATTCGTCGCCGCCGACAGCGCGCACAAAACGCTCGCGTTTCTCGCGCTCGGCGGCGTGTTCTCGTTGCAGGGCCTGATCTGGAGCGTGATCGTGGCGTGGGTGGCCGGCAGCGTCACGCGCCGGCTGGCCGGCAATTCGGCCGTGAAGGTGTGGCTCGATCGCGTGGTGGGCAGCGCGTTCGTCGGCCTCGGCCTGCGGCTCGCGGTGGCGACCCAGCGCTGATGCATCACGGCGCGTGCTGATGCGCGCCGTCGTTGCGGGGATTGAATTTTTCCGGCGCGTCCCTATCTAACGAATCGCTTACAATCGTCCGGCGGCACATTTTGAGATGCCGTGGGACAGGATTTCGGTCAAGGAGTCGACTATGTTCAATTGGGTCAAGACGGCAATGCTGATGGCCGCGATCACGGCCCTGTTCATCGCGATCGGCGGCGCGATCAGCGGATCGCGCGGGATGGTGATCGCGTTGCTGTTCGCGTTGGGCATGAATTTCTTTTCGTACTGGTTCTCGGACAAGATGGTCCTGCGCATGTACAACGCGCAGGAAGTGGACGAAACCAGCGCGCCGCAGTTCTACCGCATGGTGCGCGAGCTGGCCACGCGCGCGAACCTGCCGATGCCGCGCGTCTACCTGATCGACGAAGCCGCGCCGAACGCGTTCGCCACCGGCCGCAATCCCGAACATGCGGCCGTGGCGGCCACCACCGGCATCCTGCGGGTGCTGTCCGAGCGCGAAATGCGCGGCGTGATGGCGCACGAGCTGGCGCACGTCAAGCATCGCGACATCCTGATCTCGACGATCTCGGCCACCATGGCCGGCGCAATCTCGGCGATCGCGAACTTCGCGATGTTCTTCGGCGGCCGCGACGAAAACGGCCGTTCGACCAACCCGATCGCCGGCATTGCGGTGGCGCTGCTCGCGCCGATCGCCGGTGCGCTGATCCAGATGGCGATTTCGCGCGCGCGCGAATTCGAGGCCGATCGCGGCGGCGCGCAAATCTCGGGCGATCCGCAGGCGCTGGCCACGGCGCTCGACAAGATCCACCGCTATGCCTCGGGAATTCCGTTCCAGACGGCGGAGGCGCACCCGGCCACGGCGCAGATGATGATCATGAACCCGCTGGCCGGCGGTTCGATCGCCAACCTGTTCAGCACCCACCCGGCCACCGAGGAGCGCGTCGCGCGCCTGATGGAAATGGCGCGCACCGGGCGCTTCGACTGAAGTCGAAGCCGGCCTGAACCACGGGGCGGCCCGCCATCGCGCGGCCGCCCCGTTTTGCGTTCAGTGGCCGAGCGAGAACGTGCCTTCGGTGTCGGGATGGTCCTGCGCGTAGGCCTTCGCTTCGTCGGAGACGGCGAGGAAGTACGTCAGCACCGCCGACAGCACGTACATGCCGGAGAAGATCCAGATCACGCCCTCGATGCCGATGCTGCTGCGAAACAGCGTCACCACCAGCGGCCCCAGCCACACGCTGATGCCCGCGCCCAAACCCAGGATCGACAGCGCTGCCCCCTTCTCCTTCGGGCACAGTTGCGGCACGAGCCCCGACAGCGGCACGAAGCACGCGAGCGTCGCGCCGTACAGCACGCCGAACAGCGAGATCATCGCGAAATCGCCCTTGAACAGCAGCGGCATGTAGTACATCAGCAGCACGGTGATCGCCGAGCCCACGCCGCCCGCAAAGCCGATCCAAAAATACGGCGCATCGCGCGCGACGCGCTCAATCGTAGAAAACCGGCGCGTACGCGTTGATCGCGCGAATCTCGCCGGCCGGCTTCGGCAGCGCATCGATATCGATATCGATGCTGCCGGGATGTCGCGGCACCAGCGGCACCACCACCGGCTCGCGCGGCGCGAGATGAAACCCGTCGCGCACGGCGCGATAGTGACGGTCCGCTACCTGCACGAAGCGCGCGAAACGTTGCGCTTCGATGCGCAACTGCCAACCGTCGGCGGACCGTTCCAGCGCCACCGTCAGCCCGAGATCGTGACGCTCGCGGGCCGAGCGGTCGGGCAGATGAAACGCCTCGGCGAGCAGCGCGCCGGTGTCGCGCGCGCGCAGGCTGGCGAGGGTCACGTCGTGCGCGCGCGGGCCGAACCGGTAGGCGTGCGTGAAATCGAAGAACTGCCCGAGGCACTGCGCGGCCGACACGCGCTGCGTGCTGCGCGCCGGCAGTTCGATCTCGCATTGCGCCGACGCTACCGTCACCGCGCCGTCGCGCAGGCACACCAGATCGAGACGCGCGGCGATCGGCTCGGCGCGCTCGTTGATCAGATGCAGATCGAGCCCGTTCAGGCCTTCGTCGGTGATCGCGAGCTGCACCGGCTGCCAGGCTTGCGCCAGCCCGTGGTAGGCGCTTTTCGGTGCGCCGTGCGCATCGATCACGCCCCAGCCCGCGCCGACACGCAGGTCCTGCCATTGCCACACGATGCCGCCGCCGCACGCCGAACCGGTGCGCCGCCACTCGGCGAACACCTCGCGCATGACGTCGGCCACCACCGCGCGCGACAGATCCAGATAGCGCGGTGAATCCTCGTAGCGCAGGCGCGCCGGATCGACGTCGTAGAGCGTACGCAGATAGTGGTCGCGCACGTCGTCGAAATCCCAGCCCGCGCCGGGGTCGCGCGGCACGGCGCGTTTCCAGCGCGGGTCGTGCGCCTGATGCGTGCCGAGCGCGTCGAGCGCCGCGTCGTCGGGCACGTTCGCGAATGCAAGGCATTCGCCGGCGAAGCGCACATTGGCGCGTCGCGCGTCGTCGAGCGGGCGCAGATAGGCGCCCACGCCGTAGTAATGCGTGATGCCTTCGTCAGTCGAGAACGGCCAGGCGCCGCCCGACGGCGAGTTCGTCACGTAGACGGTATCGCCGCGTTCGCGCGCGGCGATACCGGCCAGTTGCGACGTGAACAGCGCCTGCGTGCGCAGGGCTTCGGGCAGGCCGAACATCGCGGCCTGCTGATCGACTTCGCTGCCGCCGCACAGCACGGCCAGCGACGCGAAGCGGCGCGTGCGAGCGAGGAACTGCGTGGCCTCGCGTTCGACCGAGGCGACGAACGCGGCATCGGCCGGATAGTCGAAATTGGCGAACGCGAAGTCATGCCAGATCAGCACGCCGGTGCGGTCCGCGATCTCGAAGAACGCGTCGGACTCGTACAGCATGGTGCCGCCCACGCGCAGCAGATTGAGGCCGGCGTCGCGCGCCAGCGCGAAGCTGCGCGCGAGCGCGTGCGGCTCGCCCGTCAGCGTGACGAGATCGGCGCTGGTCCAGCATGCGCCGCGACAGAACACCGGCACGCCGTTCACGCGCAGCGCGAAGCCCCGGCCGTCGGCGCCGCGATCGACGTCGAGGGTGCGAAAGCCGACTTCGCCGAGCGGATGCGTGCGTGGTGCTGCGCCGTCGCGTGTGCACAGTTCGAGTGTCAATGCGTGCAGCGCGGGCATGCCGTGCGTGTGCGGCCACCATTTCTCGACGCGTGCGATGCGCAGTTCGCCGTGCGCGTGGCCCGCGTCGTCCCAGCTCAGATCGATCAGGTGATCGCCGCAGCGCAGGCGGGCACGCAAGGTGTGCTTTGCCCGTGCATCGAGAAAGCGGATTGCGATCGACACGATGCCGCCGTCGCCGTCGAGGCGCGTCGTGCAATCGACGTGCTCGATCGCGTCGGGCGTGGCGGCCAGCAACTCCACCGCGCGCCACGGCCCCACCGCCTGCACGGTCGGGCACCAGCCCGGCATGTGGCCGAGCAGCGTGGTGCGCACCGCGCGCAGGCTCGGCGGCGACACCAGGCGCGGCCGCCAGCGCGCGCGCCCGCGCTTCGCGGCCAGCGCGCCCGCCAGCGAACGGAAGCACAGCGTCAGCACGCTGGCCGCATGCAGGCTCACGTCGAGATCGTGCGCGACGAACATCGAATCGCTGTCGAGCTGCTTCGTATCGTCGAGCCAGACCTCGGCGATCGTCGCGAGGCCGTGCAGGCGCAGCCGCCGCGTGCCGTCGCCGGGCAGCGCGACGCGGAACCAGTGATCGTCGTAGGCGAAGGCCGGGGCGTGCTCGATGTCGAGCCGCCCGGCCGCCCGCCACGCGCCGGCCACCGTGCCGGGCACGGCGGCGGCGAGCCAGTCGCCGTCGGCGGGCAGCATCGACGGTGCGGCGAACGCGCCGGCCGGCGTCGACAGGCAACGCCAGCCGGTATCGATCCGCACGGGCCAGGGCGAGGCGCTGTCGGTATCGGCATTGGCATCACCCCCGACATCGCCCTTGCCCTCGGCGTCGATATCACCATCGCCATCGGCCGCGACATCGGCATTGGCATCACCATCGGCATCGGCATCGGCATCGGCATCGGCATCGGCATCGGCATCGGCATCGACATCGGCATCGACATCGGCATCGACATCGGCATCGACATCGACATCGACATCGGCATCGGCATCGACATCATCCTCGGCACCGGCACCGGCACCGGCACCGGCACCGGCACCGGCACCGGCACCGGCACCGGCACCGGCACCAACACCGGCCGCGACATCACCCCCGCCCTCACCACCTCGCGAAAGCGCCATCGACGCCTCGATCGTTTCGATATCGGTCAGCGTGATCCGCACGGCGTCTCCTGGGGCAGCCGCGCCGTCACTGCACGAGGGCGGCGAGCGGCGGCAGCGTGTTGTCGTAGGCGTGTTCGAGGTGGTCGAAACAGTCCTCGCAGAGATCGCGCCGCTTGCGGGCGATGGCGCGCATCAGGCGGAACTGCATGACCATCGACTCGGACGCGATGGCCTGCGCGGCAGCCGGAATCGAGCCGGGAATATCGAAGCCCTGGTCGGACAGCCAGGTCAGGTACTTCGACAGGAATTCGAAGTTCGCGCCCAGCTGCCGCATCAGGTTGAACGTGTACGGATGGAAATACGTCTCGCCGCGTTCGAGCAGCGTGTCGAGATGCGCCGGGAACGCCGCGCGCCAGCGCGCGATCGGGTTGACGGCCGGTCGCCGTTCCAGGTGCATGGCCAGCAGCGCCGCCGATTCCTCGGCAAGCTGGCCGCCGGTGAGCGGGCTGCGCGTCTGCTTGGCGAACTCGACGTACGGGAACAGCAGGTCGTCCCGGCCGGCGAATTGCGGCAGCTTGCGGAACACGCCGTCGTAATCGTCGCCTTCCACGAGGTGATAGCCGGTGTTGTGGAAATAGCCGCAGCGCCGCGTGGCCGGATCGATGAAATCCACGCCGATGGTGGTTTTCGGATGGGTGCGCCGGTACGAGGTGGCGCGCGTGTCGGGCAGGTAGAAGCCGTCCACCTCGGCGAGCACGGTGTTGCCGCGCTGCGTCTGCGCGAGCACGTGGGCCTCGATCGAATCGTAGATCGCCAGCTCCTGCACCTGGGTGCCGTACAGGCGCTCGATGTCCTCCAGCGGAAACTTGAAGAACGTGAACTGGTCGCCCTCGAAATCCTGCGTGACGGTGAACGCGAGCGCCGCGCGCGGGTCGAGCCCGAAGCCGTGCAGCAACTCGATCCACAAGTCGACGTAGCAATTGGTTTCCTGCCAGACGCGCTCGCCCTGATGCAGCGCGTGCGAGGCGTGCCGGCGCAGCGGCATGGCCGCGCCGGCCGGCGGCGCGACGATCGCGGGTGACGCGAGGGGCGCGTGGACGACCGGATTCATGCGCTTTCTCCGGCCAGACGCGCGCCCGGCGTGCCCGCCAGGCCATCGATGCCGAGCGTCACGCAGGCGGCCGTATCGCCCCACAGCAGCGCGCGCACTTCTTCCGGCCAGGCCTGCACGTCGAGCCCGTGATGACGGAACAGCGCCAGCGTGATGCGCTCCATGCCGAAGCCCACGCAGGCGGTGTGCGCGACCGAGCCGTCGGCGCAGGCGATGCGCCAGATCTGGCCGAAGTGCTCCATGTGATAGTTGAACGACAGGCAGGCGGTCTTCTTCTCGTCGCTCGACACGGGGATCAGCAGTTCGAACTTGAGCGCCTGGGCGCGCTGGCTGTCGGCGACGATCTTGCCGCCGCGGCCGAAGAACGGATCGTTGGCGAGATCCACCTCGAGCGGCAGGTTCAGCAGCTTGACGAGCAGCGAGCCGCGCTCGATCCAGCGCTGACGGAATTCGAGCACCTGATCGCCGCTGCCGATCCGCACGTATTCGCGCTGACGGAACATCTGCATGCGCGCCGGATCGAGCGACGGCTCGTGGCGGAAGCAGTACGACATCACGTCGACGGTGCGGCCGTCGGCGGGCAGCGGGCCGCGCTTGGCGATCACCGGGTAGATCGGGTAGCAGGCGGCCGGCGTCAGCACGATGCGGGTGGGCTGCTGCTGATCCATCCAGGCCGTGTCGCGATCTTCCGGGCCGGCTTCCATGGCCTTGTCGAGCGCCGTCAGCAGGCGGCGCTGGCCCATCTCGTTGCCGCAGAACGCATGCACCGTGCCGGCCAGATCGGGGAAGTTCTTCAGGTATTCGCTGTCCTCGAAATCGGTGCGGCGCATCGCGGGCGGAAAGCGCAGCAGTTCGGCCTGCTGATCCGCGCCGAGGTGCGTGATCGCCACGCTCAGGCGCTCGATCACGTCCTCGAACACCTGGCTGCGGCCGTACAGGCCGTCCTCGCCGGTCTCGATCAGGAGGCCCGAGGCCAGCAGCGCGTCGCGCAGGCCGGTGGCCTCGATTCGCGGGCCGGCAGCGAGTGCGGCGTCGTCGATGGTCATGGTGTTCATCGTGTTACCCCTTCGCGTGGGTGGTCGGGCGCTGCGCGAGCAGGAGGCTCGCGGTGTTCTGCGCGATGCGGTCGTTGTTGATCATCAGCGGCGCGGAGTGCAGGTCGCGCAGGTGGCGCCCGACGCTGAACGGCGTGCCGTTCTTGTAGCCCGCCATGCCGCAGATCATCAGCACCTGCTGCACGACCTGCAGGGCCGTTTGCGAGATGGCGGTCTTCAGCGTGTTCATGTCGGCGGCGAAGCCGAGCATCGCGGAGAGCGGCGCGTCGTCGTCGGCCGGGCCGCGCGCGGCGCGGTGTTCCGCGTGCTCGGCCTGGAACGCGGCCGCGAGGCGCGCCTGCATCATCTGCAACAGGCCCACCGCTTCGGCCAGGCGCAGGCCGGCGGGCGGCACCGAGCCGGGCTTGGCGCGCGCCTGGGCGCGGAAGAGCGCCTTGGCGCGGTTCACGGCGTCGCCGGCGATGCCGGTCCATACGGCGGCCCACAGCGTGTGCGAGACGGGCAGCATGGTGCGGTCGGCGATCTCGGCGAACGGCGTGGCGAGGATCTGGTCGACGTGGCCGGTGGCGACCAGCGCGAAGCCTTCGCTGCAGGTGCCGCGCATGCCCATCGAATCCCAGCCGTTGCGCTTGTCGAGCCGCGTCTCGTCGCGCAGCGCGACGATCAGCACCTGGTCGGCGGCCGGCGCGTCGGCGGTGCGCCGCGCGGTGACCAGGATCGCGTCGGCGTGCGCGCCGTAGGAGATGGTCGGGCAGGCCTTGTCGATGCGAAAGCGCGTGCCGTCGAGTTCGACCGAGCAGGCGCTGGTGCGCATGCTGCCGCCGATGTTTTCCTCCGAGGTGGCCGACGCGAGCAGCCACTGGTGTTCGACCAGCTTGCCGAGCAGCGCGCGCTGCCAGGCGTTGCCGCTGGCGTGGCGCTCGATGCAGGCCACCTGGATCTGGTGCATCGCGTAGACCATCGCGGTCGATGCGCAGCCGTGCGCGAGCGTTTCGCAGATCTCGCCGACCTCGGCCAGCGACAGGCCCGCGCCGCCATACGCGGCCGGTACCAGCGCGGACAGCAATCGCTCGCGGCGCAGCGCCTCGAACGCCTCGAACGGGAAGCGCGCCTCGCGGTCGATGGCGTCGGCGAACTGGGCGGCGAGATCGGCGCAGCGTTGGGCGGCGGCGCGCCAGTCCGGCTCGGGCGACGCCAGCGGTGTGCTCGATGCGGACAACGGGGAGAGCGATGCAACGGCGGGCGGTGCGGATGGCAGGATCTGCTCCGCACGTTTCGCTGCATCCGGCAGATCGCTGGCCGTGGCCGCCGCCAGCGCGGCCGAGCCGGCCGGGTCCGCCGCCGCCGGCTGATGGATCAGCGGCGAGTTCATGCGGCGGCCTTCTGCAGTTCGGCCACGGCGGCGGCCAGCGAGTCGATGCTCGAGAACAGGCGGCGCGTGAGCATGCGGTCGGGCACCTCGATGCCGAACTCGTCCTCGATGGCGAGCATCAGGTGGACGGTGGCGAGCGAGGAGAGGCCGGCGGCGTAGAGATCGGCGTCGTCGGCGAGCGTATCGACCGGCACGCTCAGGCGGGCGGATTCGGAAAGGATGCGGCGCAATGCGGTTTTCATGGAACGAGGTCCCCGATTGAGGTGGTGCTGCTGGTGCGTTCGGGGGTTCGAACCGTGTCGTGCCGCAATCCACCAACCCCGTGGCATGCGCTGGCTCCAATCCCCGCTGGTCATGACCGCGTCCGGCGGCCTGGCGCTCGCGTCGTGCGCGGTGCGTCCGGCTGGGTGGCCGTCATGCGGCGCGCGTCGGGGCCGGTCCGTTGTTCGACCGCCGTGCCCTTCGATGCTCCGTGGTTTCTATTAGACGAATCGCAGCGAGTTCGCGTCCGTGCGATTCCGCACCGAACCACAGGGGCGGCCAGGGCGGCTCGGGTATGAGGAATCGGGGTTGTCGGGTGGTGGCCCGGTGCCCGGCACGGCAACGCGTGCGGGTTCGGCATACGAGCCCGGCATACGAGCCCGGCATACGAGCCCGGCATACGTGCCCGGCATACGTGCCCGGCACGCGAGGCCGGCACATGAGCGCGGCATGCGAGGCCGGCATATGAGCGGGGCACGCGAGGCCGGCATATGAGCCCGGCATGCGAGGCCGGCATATGAGCGGGGCACGCGAGGCCGGCATATGAGCGCGGCCCGCGAGGCCGGCACATGAGCCCGGCACGCGACGCAGGCATACGAGGCCGCCGGCCCGGCCCGCCGGTTTGGCGCATTGCCCCGGCCCGCGCGGGAATCCGCCGCGGCGGCGCGCTACAATCCCCCGTTTGACGCCATTCGTCCGCCGCGCAGCCCGCTCGGCGCCGGTGCGCACGATCCCGTACCCGATGACCCAGCCTCGCACCCCCCGCCCGTCCCGTCCGCGTCACGCCAATCCGGGCAAGCCCGCCCGGCCGGCGCCGGCGCGCACGCCGCACGCGCCGGCCTCGCACCTGTCCGCGCTGCACCTGCCGCCCGATTCGCTCGGCTTCGCGCTCGACGGCGCCGCGCAGGCGCTGGTCGCCGTGTCGCACGGCAGTGCGTTGCCCGCCGCGCTGGCCGCGGTGCAGGCGGCCCAGCCGGCGGCGGCGCGCGGCCTGTCGCGCGGCGCGATCCAGGACATCGCCTACCGCTCGATGCGCCGGCGCGGCACCACCGACTGGCTGATCGGCACGCTGGTCAGCAAGGCGCCGCCCGAGCATGTGCAGGCCTTGCTGGCCTGTGCGCTGGCGCTGCTGGTCGACGAAGGGGCCGATGCGGCTTACGCGCCGTTTACCGTGGTCGATCAGGCGGTGACGGCGCTTGGCGCACGCCGCGAATTCGGGTTCGCGAAGGGGCTGGTCAATGCGGTGCTGCGTCGCTTCCTGCGCGAACGCGCGACGCTCGCCACGCAATGGCAGGCGGTGCGCGAGGCGCGCTGGAACTATCGCGACTGGTGGATCGACGCGGTCGAACGCGCCTGGCCGAACGATTGGCAGGCGATCCTCGCGGCCGGCGACGCGCCCGGCCCGCTGACGCTGCGCGTCAATGCGCGGCAGACCAGCGTCGAGGCCTACCTGGCCACGCTGAACCAACACGGCATCGCGGCGCAGGCGGTCGGCCGGCATGCGGTGCGGCTCGCCGCGGCGTTGCCGGTGGACCGGATTCCGGGCTTCGCGGAAGGCGTCGTGTCGGTGCAGGATGCCGGGGCGCAGCTCGCGGCCGAATCGCTCGGCGTGCGCGACGGCATGCGCGTGCTCGACGCCTGCGCGGCGCCGGGCGGCAAGACCGGCCATCTGCTGGAGCTGGCCGAGGTGGACGTGGTGGCGCTCGAAAGCGATGCGTCGCGTGCCACCCGCATCGGCGACAACCTCGCGCGCCTGAAGCTCGTGGCCGAGGTGCGGGTGGGCGATGCGGGCGACCCGGCCGCGTGGCACGACGGGCAGGCGTTCGACCGGATCCTGGCCGACGTGCCGTGCTCGGCCTCGGGCATCGTGCGCCGTCATCCCGATATCCGCTGGCTGCGCCGCGAGACCGACGTGGCCGCGCTGGTGGCCGAGCAGCGCCGCATCGTGCTGGCATTGTGGCCGTTGCTGAAACCGGGCGGCGAATTGTTGTACGTGACGTGCTCGATCTTCCCCGAGGAAGGCGAACAGCAGGCGCGCTGGTTTGAAGCGGCGGTTCAAGATGCGGTACGATTGGACGCGCCCGGGCAACTGCTGCCTCGGGCCGCCGCGGGCCGGTTGCAGGACGATGCCGGTCACGACGCCGACGCGCGGCCGGCCGATCACGACGGATTCTTCTACGCGCGCTTTCAGAAACGGTGACGATCTCTCGCCTCCTTCCACTTCGGTTCGCGGCCGCGCTGCTGGTCGCGATCACGCTGTGCCTCGCGGCCGCCGCGCCCGCCGCCCATGCCGATCCGGTCAACGTCCAGCGCGCGTCGCTGCAATCGGACGGCAACGGCTGGGCGCTCGACGTGCGCTTCGAGTTCGAACTGAACGCCAATCTCGAAGATGCCGTCAACAAGGGCATTCCGCTCTACTTCACGACCGATTTCGAACTGAGCCGCGCGCGCTGGTACTGGTTCGACGAACAGCCGGTGTCGGTCACGCAAACCATCCGCCTGTCGTTCCAGCCGCTCACGCGCGAATATCGCGTCTCCACGGGCGGCCTGCAGCTCGGCTTCCCGACGCTCAAGGATGCGCTGGCGGTGGTGCAGCACGTGAGCTCCTGGCACGTGATCGACCGCACGCAGGTGCAGGCCGGTGAAACGTACACGGCCTCGGTGCGCATGCAGCTCGACACGGCGCTGATGCCGAAGCCGTTCCAGGTGGACGCGGTGAACAACCGCGACTGGACGCTCGTGTCCGACTGGAAGCGCTTCACGTTCACGGTGACCGATCGTGCGAAATAGCCTGAGCCGCTTCTTCGGCAAGAGCCTGCTGATTCGCGTGCTCGTCTCGACCGTCGCGGTCACGGCGCTGCTGCTGCTGGTGCTGCTCGCCGCCGCGAGCGCCAACACCGAATTCTTCGACCGCTACTACTCGTGGCTCTACACCGCGAACATCCTCGTCGCGATCGTGTTCCTGCTGGTGGTGCTCGGGCTCGGCGGGATGATCGTGGTGCGCCTGCGCAAGGGCAAGTTCGGCACGCGGCTGCTCGCCAAGCTGGCGATCTTCTTCGCGCTGGTGGGCGTGGTGCCGGGCGGCATCATCTACATCGTGTCGTATCAGTTCGTCTCGCGCAGCATCGAGTCGTGGTTCGACGTCAATGTGGAGACGGCGCTGACGGCCGGCCTGAACCTCGGCCGCGGCATGCTCGACGCCTCGCTGTCGGATCTGCAGAACAAGGCGCGGCTGATGTCCGAGCAACTGTCGAGCGCCGATGCCAACACCAACGGCACCACGCTGACGCTGCTGCGCCTGCGCGATCAGTTCGGCGTGCAGGACGCCACCATCGTCGAGCCGGGCCACAACGGCACGGGCGCGACGCCCGATCTGCACATCGTCGCGCAGGCCTCGGGCAATTTCGCCGCGCTGATCCCCGACGACATGCCCACGCCGCTGATGCTGGACCAGGCGCGCGAGCACAGCGGCTACGCGGCGATCGAAGGCGAGGTGGATGGCGATCCGCGCGCGCGCGGCGCGAAGGGCGCGCTGCGCCTGCGCGTGGTGCAGCGCATTCCCGATTCGTCGACGGCGCTGCTGCGGCCGGTCGAGCGCTATCTGCAACTGACGCAGCCCGTCTCGCCCACGCTTGCGCGCAACGCCGACGCCGTGCAGCGCGCCTACCGCGAGTACCAGGAAAAATCGCTGGGCCGCAGCGGCCTGCGCAAGATGTATATCGGCACGCTGACGCTCGCGCTGTTCCTGGCCACCTTCATCGCGATGATGATCGCGCTCGCGCTCGGCAACCAGCTCGCGCGGCCGCTGTTCCTGCTGGCGCAGGGCACCAAGGAAGTGGCCGAAGGCGACTACACGCCCAAGCGCGAGCTGAAGACGCGCGACGAGCTCGGCTTCCTCACGCAGTCGTTCAACGCGATGACGCGCCAGTTGTCCGAGGCGCGGCTCGCGGTGGAGCGCAACCGCGTCGCGCTCGAATATTCGAAGTCCTACCTCGAAGGCATTCTGGCCAACCTGACGGCCGGCGTGTTCGTGCTCGACCGCCAGTTTCGCCTGACGATCGCCAATCGCGGCGCCGAGCGGATTTTCCGCCAGCCGTTCCAGTCGCAGATCGGCACCGTGCTCGATCAACTGGCGGTGGTCGCCGAGTTCGGCGCGATGGTGCGCAAGGCGTTCGCGGATCGCGAGGCCACCGGCCATGGTGGCGAGGATCGCGGGCACTGGCAGCAGCAGTTCGCCGTGACGGTGCCGGGCGAGCCCGAGCCGCTCACGCTGCTGGTACGCGGCACGCGTCTTGCGTCGGCCGTGGCGGGCGAGGCCGACGATCCCCAGACATCCGGCTACGTGGTGGTGTTCGACGATATTTCCGACGTGATCTCCGCGCAGCGCTCGGTGGCCTGGGGCGAGGTGGCACGACGGCTCGCGCACGAGATCAAGAACCCGCTCACGCCGATCCAGCTTTCGGCCGAGCGCCTGCAGATGAAACTCGCCGACAAGCTTGCGCCGGCCGATGCCGACATGCTCAAGCGCGGCGCGACCACCATCGTCAACCAGGTGGCCGCAATGAAGCGCATGGTGGACGATTTCCGCGATTACGCGCGCACGCCGCCGGCCGTGCTCGGCAACCTGCAGCTCAACGATCTGGTCAGCGAAGTGCTGACGCTGTACGGCGTGGGCGAAGGCAAGAACGTGATCGTGGTCGAGCAGGGGCCGCTGCCGGTGATCCGCGGCGACGCCACGCAACTGCGTCAGGTGATCCACAATTTGCTGCAGAACGCGCAGGATTCTGTCGCCGATGTCGCGCAGCCTCGTGTGTGGCTCGAAACGAGGGCAGTAGAATATGGCGACCCCGATGCGAGCGGCATGCGGCGCATCGCGGTGCGGCTGGGTGTATCCGACAACGGTCCGGGCTTTTCGGCGCGCATCCTGACGCGCGCGTTCGAGCCTTACGTCACGACGAAGGCGAAGGGCACGGGCCTCGGGCTCGCAACAGTGAAGAAGATCGTGGATGAACACGGTGCGCGGATCGATCTGCGCAACCGCATGCAGGGTGAAGTGGTCGAGGGCGCGCAGGTTTCCATCCTGTTCCTGCAGCTCGCCGACGACACCACGGGCTCCGAGGGCGGAGCGAACAGCGGAACGGCACCCGCCAAGACAAAAGCAACAGTGCAGACAAGGGCAGCGTAAATGGCAACCATCCTGGTGGTAGATGATGAAATGGGCATCCGGGAATTGCTCTCGGAAATCCTCGCGGACGAAGGACACGTCGTCGAGTTGGCGGAGAACGCGCAGGCCGCGCGTGACTATCGTCAGCGGCTCGCGCCCGATCTCGTCCTGCTCGACATCTGGATGCCCGATACGGACGGCGTCACGTTGTTGAAGGAATGGGCGAGCCACGGGCAACTGACGATGCCCGTGATCATGATGTCCGGGCACGCGACGATCGATACCGCGGTCGAGGCGACCAAGATCGGCGCACTCGATTTCCTCGAGAAGCCGATCGCATTGCAGAAGCTGCTGAAATCGGTCGAGCACGGCCTGGCACGCGGTGCGGCGCCGGTGCAGCCAAGCCCGGCGGCGAAGCCGGCAGCCGGCCCGGCGGCGGTGGCCTCGGCCGCCGCGCTGCCGACGCTCGGCGAGGAAGTGCAGGTGGCGCTCGGCGCGTCGGGGCAGGCTGCCGCGATCCCGTTCGACATTCCGTTGCGCGAGGCGCGCGATGCGTTCGAGCGGGCCTACTTCGAGTACCACCTGGCACGCGAGAACGGCAGCATGACGCGCGTCGCGGAAAAGACGGGCCTCGAACGCACGCACTTGTATCGCAAGCTCAAGCAGCTCGGCGTCGAACTCGGCAAGAAGCCTCCGGAAGGCGGCCTCTGAATTTTTTGCGAAAAGGGCTTGATCTGCAGTTACGGTCTGGCTATACTCTCTCTTCTTCGTTGGCCCGGTAGCTCAGTTGGTAGAGCAGCGGATTGAAAATCCGCGTGTCGTTGGTTCGATTCCGACCCAGGCCACCAAATTCGAAAAGGTCCAAAAGCTTCACGGCTTTTGGACCTTTTCCCTTTGGAAGCCCCGGGGTTGCCCCCGCCTCTTCCGAACGCGCGCCGCATCGGTCATGCCGCGCCCGCTATGCCCGGCATGCGCCGCCACGCGGGGCGCGCGCCGGGCGAAACGGCGGGCTGCATGATAAAATCCCTGCCGACTCAAAGACTTGAAGGACTTGAGACGCTGGTTTTCCGCGCCGCAAGTCCTTTTTTGTTTGTCGCTCGCACCGCCCGATCCCGCGCGCGGCGCCGCGGCGGCTCCTCTCTACTCGGAGTACACGGTGATTCGGACAGACGCCAAGGGCGGCGCGCTCGTACTGTTTTCCGGCGGCCAGGATTCGGCAACCTGCGTGGCCTGGGCGCTCGAACGTTATCCAACCGTCGAGACCCTCGGTTTCGATTACGGCCAGCGCCACCGCGTCGAGCTGGAATGCCGCGAAGGCGTGCGCGAAGCGCTGCGCACGCGCTTTCCGCAATGGGAGAACCGGCTCGGCGAGGATCACATGATCGACCTGTCGGTGCTCGGCGCGATCAGCGATACCGCGATGACGCGCAGCATCGAGATCGAAACGGCCGAGAACGGCTTGCCGAACACCTTCGTGCCGGGCCGCAACCTGATGTTCATGACGATCGCGGCGGCCGTCGCCTATCGTCGCGGGCTCAAGGTGCTGGTCGGCGGCATGTGCGAGACCGATTTCTCCGGCTACCCCGATTGCCGCGACGACACCATGAAGGCGCTGCAGGTTGCGCTGAACCTCGGCATGGATACCCGCGTCGTGCTCGAAACGCCGCTGATGTGGCTCGACAAGGCCGACACCTGGCGGCTCGCCGAGCAGCTCGGCGGCCAGGATCTGGTCGAACTGGTGCGCGTCGAAACCCACACCTGCTACGTGGGCGAGCGCGCCGAACTGCACGACTGGGGCTTCGGCTGCGGCGCGTGCCCGGCCTGCAAGCTGCGCAAGCGCGGCTACGAGGCCTATCGCAACGGCGAGCAGGTCACCGAGGCGCCGGCCTGACGGCCGGCACCGCACAACGCGCGCCGGGCAGGCGCGCAGCAATGGAAACGGCGGCAAGCCGCCGCACGATGAGCAGATGACGTACACGGTCAAGGAAATCTTCTACACGTTGCAGGGCGAGGGCGCGAATGCCGGGCGTCCGGCCGTGTTCTGCCGGTTCGCCGGCTGCAATCTGTGGACGGGCCGCGAAGCCGATCGCGAATCGGCCGTGTGCCGGTTCTGCGATACCGATTTCGTCGGCACCGATGGCGAGAACGGCGGCAAGTTCAAGACGCCCGACGCGCTGGCCGACCAGGTGGCGGCGCTGTGGCCGGAAGGCGAGGCGAATCGCTTCGTCGTCTGCACGGGCGGCGAGCCGATGCTGCAACTCGATCAGGCGCTGGTCGACGCGCTGCATGCGCGCGGCTTCGAGATCGCCATCGAGACCAACGGCTCGCTGCCGGTGCTCGATACGATCGACTGGATCTGCGTCAGCCCGAAGGCCGATGCGCCGCTGGTGGTCACCCGGGGCCACGAGCTGAAGGTCGTGATCCCGCAGGACAACCAGCGCCTGGCCGAGTACGCGAAGCTCGATTTCGCCTACTTCCTCGTGCAGCCGATGGACGGCCCGTCGCGCGATCTCAATACGAAGCTCGCGATCGACTGGTGCAAGCGCCATCCGCAGTGGCGCCTGTCGATGCAGACGCACAAATACCTGAATATTCCTTGAGCCGCGAGCTTCACTCATCGTGCTGATTACCCGAAAACTCGAATTCGACGCGGGCCACCGCATCCCCGATCACCGCAGCCAGTGCCGCAACTTGCACGGCCACCGCTATGTGCTCGAAATCACGCTGCGCGGCGATCTCGTCGATACGGAAGGCGCGCCCGACCGCGGCATGGTGATGGATTTCGCCGACGTCAAATCGCTGGCCATGGAGCACCTGGTCGGCAAGTGGGATCACGCGTTCCTCGTGTACGCGCGCGACGAGCAGGTGCGCGGGTTTCTCGAACAGATGGCCGACCACAAGACGGTCGTGCTCGACCGCATTCCCACCGTCGAGAACCTCGCGGCGGTGGCGTTCGACATCCTTGCGAATGTGTACGACGCCCATTACGGCATCAACCTGCGCCTCGAACGCGTGCGGCTCTACGAAACGCCGAACTGCTGGGCCGACGTCGAACGTAATCCGGCGCGCTGAGGCGCCGCTCGCCGGCCGGGCGCGAGGCCCGGCACGCGCTGTTGTCCGCCTTCGTTTCGCCCTCCTTCCCGTCGCTTTCCCGCACGCCGTTCGCCCTGTCGAACGGCGCTTCGCGTCCCCCGAACGCACGCCCGGCGGCGCATTTCTGACCACGGTATGATCGTCGCGCGCGCGATGCGCGCGGCGGCTCACGGGCGGGC
>NZ_BAAILN010000040.1:0-13111 GCF_054589155.1 Burkholderia sp. 3C | reverse complement strand
GCACCGCCGATGAAAAAACGCCGCCGGGAGCGATCCCGGCGGCGTTTTTCTTTACGTGCCCTTGATGGGCGGACGCGCGCCTTACTTGTAGTCGTAATCCACCGTCAGCGGCGCGTGGTCGCTGAACTTGATGTCGCGGAAGATCGTCGTCTGCTTGGCCGTGCCGGCCACGCCGGCCGTCGCGAGCTGGTAATCGATGCGCCACCCGACGTTCTTCGCGTAGGCCTGGCCGCGGTTGCTCCACCACGTGTACTGATCGGGGCGCGGATCGAGCGTGCGGAACACGTCCACGTAGCCCACGTCGTCGAACAGCTTGGTCAGCCACGCGCGCTCTTCCGGCAGGCAGCCCGAGTTCTTCTGGTTGCTCTTCCAGTTGCGGATGTCGATTTCCTTGTGGACGATGTTCACGTCGCCGCACAGGATCACCTCGCGCTTCGCCTTCAGCTCGGCCAGGTGCGGCATGAATTCGTCCATGAAACGGTACTTGGCCTGCTGGCGCTCCTCGCCGCTCGACCCGGACGGCACGTAGACCGAAATCACCGACAGCTTGCCGAAGCGCGCCTCGACATAGCGCCCCTCGGCGTCGAACTCGCTGCTGCCATAGCCGATGATCACGTCGTCCGGCTCGCGGCGCGTGTAGAGGCCCGCGCCGCTGTAGCCCTTCTTCTGCGCGTGGTGGAAATAGCCCTGGAAACCGTGCGGCGCGACGAATTCGGCCGGCAGGTCGTCGGCCGACACCTTGATTTCCTGCACGCAGACGCAATCGGCAGTCTGATCGCCGAGCCAGTCGAAAAAGCCCTTCTTCGCGGCCGAGCGGATGCCGTTCAAATTCGCCGTGATGACACGCAGCATGATGTGATTCCGTTCAGTGTTCGGTAAGTGGGAGGGGAGCAAGCGAGGCGGCCGGCCAGCCGGCGGTCACTCGACTCACTCGATCGTCACGCCCTTCAGTTCGGGTTTGGCGGCCGGATAGTCGAGCTTCATCGCGGCCAGCTCGCGCAGCAGCAATTCGGCCACCATGACGTTGCGGTGCGTCTTGGAATCGGCCGGGATCACGTACCACGGCGCGTGCGGCGCGGAGGTGGCGGCGATCGCGTCGCGGTAGGCGGCCTGGTAGGCATCCCAATGCTTGCGCGCCTCGATGTCGGACAGGTCGAACTTCCAGTGCTTGTCGGGGTTGTCGATGCGCGATTGCAGGCGCTTGCGCTGCTCGTCCTTCGAGATGTGCAGGAAGCACTTGACGATGGTGGTGCCCGATTCGTGCAGCATGGTTTCGAATTCGCGGATCTGCCGATAGCGGCGCGCGCATTCGTCGGCATCGATCGCGCCGATCACGCGCGGCACCAGCACATCCTCGTAATGGCTGCGATTGAAGATGGTCAGTTCGCCCGCGGCCGGCGCCTGCGCATGCACGCGCCAGAGGAAATCGTGCGCCAGCTCGACGGCGGTGGGCGCCTTGAACGGCACCACGCGCAGGCCCAGCGGATCGACCTCGTGGAACACGGCGCGCACCGTGCCGTCCTTGCCGCTGGTATCCATGCCCTGCAACACCAGCAGCAGGCGCTTGCGCGATTGCGTGTGGAGCCGGTCCTGCAAGGCATCGATCTGCACCGAGACTTCGGACAGCCGCGCGCGGTCCGCCTCTTTCGAGCCGGCCGAGAACGGCTTGTCGCCGGCCTCGAAACGTTCGAGCCGGAAGCCGGCCGCCGCTTTTTCATCGGTGTGATACGGCACGCGGAAATCGTCGAGCGATGCTTGCTTGGCCATCTATGCCTCCGGGCGGAACAGGGTTCGGGCTGCATGCCGCGCGAGCCGCCGCGACACCAATCGACGAGCATAACGCAACGGGCCGCCGCCGGCAGCCTGCCCGGCAGCGGCCCGCGAGCGCAGCCGCACCATCGGCCGCGCGATGCTCAACCGAGCTTCTTTTTCAGCAGTTCGTTGACCTGGGCCGGGTTGGCCTTGCCCTTGGTCGCCTTCATCGCCTGGCCGACCAGCGCGTTGAACGCCTTCTCCTTGCCCGCGCGGAATTCCTCGACCGATTTCGCGTTGGCGGCCAGCACCTCGTCGATGATCGCTTCGAGCGCGCCGGTGTCGGAGATCTGCTTGAGCCCCTTCGCCTCGATGATGCGATCGGCCGCGGCTTCGTCGGTGGCCTGTTCGTCCCAGATCGCCTGGAAGATTTCCTTGGCGATCTTGTTCGAGATCGTGCCGTCGGCGATGCGTTGCAGCACCAGCGCGAACTGCGCGGCCGACACCGGGCACGCGTCGATCTCGATGCCTTCGCGGTTCAGCAGCGACGACACGTCGCCCATCAGCCAGTTGGCGGCCGTCTTGGCGTTGGCGGCGCCGGCCCTGGCGACCACCGCTTCGAAATAGGCGGCCATCGCCTTGCTGGCGGTCAGCACCACGGCGTCATAGGCCGTCACGCCGTACTGCTCGACGAACCGCTGCTGCATGGCGGCCGGCAGTTCCGGCATTTCACCGCGCACGCGCTCGATCCACTTCGGATCGATCACCACCGGCAACAGGTCCGGATCGGGGAAATAGCGGTAATCCTGCGCGTCTTCCTTGCTGCGCATCGAGCGCGTCTCGCGCTTGTCCGGATCGTAGAGGCGGGTTTCCTGCACCACTTCGCCGCCGTCCTCGATCAGCTCGATCTGGCGGCGCACCTCGTAGTTGATCGCCTCTTCGAGGAAGCGGAACGAGTTCAGGTTCTTGATTTCGGCACGCGTGCCGAACTTCTCCTGGCCGACCGGACGCACCGACACGTTGGCGTCGCAGCGGAACGACCCTTCCTGCATGTTGCCGTCGCAGATGCCGAGCCACATCACCAGCGCGTGCAGCGCCTTCGCGTAGGCCACGGCCTCGGCCGCGCTGCGCATTTCCGGCTCGGTGACGATTTCGAGCAGCGGCGTGCCGGCGCGGTTCAGATCGATGCCGGTCATGTCGGCGAAATCTTCGTGCAGCGACTTGCCGGCATCTTCTTCCAGATGCGCGCGGGTCAGGTTGATGACCTTGGAATAGGCTTCCTTGCCGGCCTTTTCATTGGCCGGCACCTGGATCGTGACCTTGCCGCCCTGCACCACCGGGATCTCGAACTGGCTGATCTGATAGCCCTTCGGCAGATCCGGGTAGAAATAATTCTTGCGCGCGAAGATGCTGCGCGGCGCGACCACCGCGTCCACCGCGAGGCCGAGCCGGATCGCGCGCTCCACCGCGCCGCGGTTCAGCACCGGCAGCACGCCCGGCAGCGCGAGATCGACCGCGCAAGCCTGGGTGTTGGGTTCGGCGCCGAACTGCGTCGACGCTCCGGAGAAGATCTTCGACGCCGTCGACAGTTGCGCGTGCGTCTCCAGACCGATAACGACTTCCCACTGGGCCATGTTCTTAGACTCCTGCCGGAACTTGCTTGTGCCAATCGGTCGCGCGCTGGAACGCGTCGGCGACCTGCAGCATCCGGGCTTCGTTGAAATAGTTGCCGATGATCTGCAGGCCGACCGGGCGCTGCGCGTTCGCGCCGGCGCCGAAGCCGCACGGCACGCTCATGCCGGGCAGGCCGGCCAGGCTCACCGACAGCGTGTAGATGTCGGCCAGGTACATCTGGACCGGATCGTCGCCCTTGGCGCCGAGATCCCAGGCCACGCTCGGCGACGCCGGCCCCATGATCACGTCGCACTGCTCGAACGCGTTCTGGAAATCCTGCGCGATGATGCGGCGGATTTTCTGCGCCTGCAGGTAGTAGGCGTCGTAATAGCCGTGCGACAGCACGTAGGCGCCCACCATGATGCGGCGCTTCACTTCCGGGCCGAAGCCTTCGGCGCGCGACTTCTTGTACATGTCCTGCAGATCGCGGTATTGCGCGGCGCGATGGCCGTAGCGCACGCCGTCGAAACGCGACAGGTTCGACGACGCCTCGGCCGGCGCGATCACGTAATACACGGGGATCGACAGCTCGGTCTTCGGCAGCGACACCGGCACCAGCTTGGCGCCGAGCGCTTCGTACTGCTTGAGCGCGGCGTCGATCGCGGCGCGCACGTCGGCGGCCAGGCCATCGCCGAAATATTCGTTCGGCAGGCCGATGCGCAGGCCGGCCAGCGGCTTGTCGGCCGGTGCGTCCGGGGTCCAGCCCTGGCCGACGTAGCGGCCGAAATCTTCATCGTCGCGTTCGAGGCTGGTGGAATCGCGTTCGTCGAAACCGGCCATCGCGTTGAGCAGCAGCGCGCAATCGGCGGCGGTTTGCGCCATCGGGCCGCCCTGGTCGAGCGACGAGGCGAACGCGATCATGCCGTAGCGCGACACGCGGCCGTAGGTCGGCTTGATGCCGGTGATGCCGGTAAACGACGCCGGCTGGCGGATCGAGCCGCCGGTATCGGTGCCGGTAGCGGCCGGCGCGAGGCGCGCGGCCACGGCGGCCGAGCTGCCGCCCGAGCTGCCGCCCGGCACGGCCTGGTGATCCCACGGGTTCTTGACCGCGCCGAACGCCGAATTCTCGTTGGACGAACCCATCGCGAATTCGTCCATGTTGGTCTTGCCGAGCGTGACCATGCCGGCCGCGGCGAGCCGCGCGACCACGGTGGCATCGAACGGGCTCGTGTAGTTGGCGAGCATCTTCGAGCCGGCCGTCGAGCGCCAGCCGCGCGTGACGAACACGTCCTTGTGCGCGATCGGCAGGCCGGCCAGCGGGCCGGCGTGGCCGGCGGCGCGCGCGGCGTCGGCGGCGCGCGCCTGCGCGAGCGTCAGCTCCGGATCGACGTGGACGAAGGCGTTGAGCTCGCCGGCCGCGTCGATACGCTGCAGGTAGAGCTGCGCCAGCTCGACGGCCGAGGTTTGGCCGGCGTCGAGCGCGGCGCGCAGTTCGGTCAGACTTTTTGCGTGCATTGCGGGAGGATTCCTGGATTCTGGGGGGCCTGCGGCAGGCCGCGGGCCGGGACGGCGCTGGCCGGCCGCGCTTATTCGATCACCTTAGGCACGAGGAACAGGCCGTCCTGGACGGCGGGCGCGGCGCGCTGATTCTCGTCGCGATTCACCTGCTCGGTGACGACGTCCTCGCGCAGGCGCTGCTCGACGGCCTGGATCTGCTCGATCGGATGGGCCAGTGGCGCAATGTCGCGTGTGTCGACGGCGCGCATCTGCTCGACGAGGCCGAAGAAATCGTTGAGCTGGATCAGCGTGTGTTCGGCCTCGGCATCGGCGATTTCGAGCCGCGCCAGGTGCGCGATGCGTTTCACATCGTTCAGGGTCAAAGCCATGCGTTTCACCGGGAAAACTGGGCTTGCGCGACGCATTGGAAGCCGCGCCGCAACAGGGGGTTGGAGGACTCGTTCGAACCCTCAAAATCGGGTACGAAGCGGTGAATTGACGGTCCGTTTGGGTTCAAATACCCAGAAATTATAAGGTATCATTACGCGTTCGACCCAGCCCCGGACCATCCCCCTCGCACGGCAACCGTTAGCTGCAAGCCGGCTGCAAGCTCAGCCGCCTGCCAAGCGGGGCGCGCGACGGTCCCGGTAGATTGCACCCGCAGCTTCGCGTTCCAGCGGCGGCCATGCCCGCCCGATCCGAGGCTGTTATTTTTTCCGCCGCCACCCTTGCGCGCCATGTCAGCGCGGGGGCGGCCCAGAGCGAGACAGGATTCTGAATGTTCGGTTTTTTGCGCAGCTACTTCTCCAACGATCTCGCGATCGATCTCGGCACCGCAAACACCCTCATCTACATGCGCGGCAAGGGCATCGTCCTCGATGAGCCGTCCGTCGTGTCGATCCGCCAGGAAGGCGGCCCCAACGGCAAGAAGACGATCCAGGCCGTCGGCAAGGAAGCCAAGCAGATGCTCGGCAAGGTGCCGGGCAACATCGAGGCGATCCGGCCGATGAAAGACGGCGTGATCGCCGATTTCACCGTCACCGAGCAGATGATCAAGCAGTTCATCAAGACGGCGCACGAGTCGCGGATGTTCTCGCCCTCGCCGCGCATCATCATCTGCGTGCCGTGCGGTTCGACCCAGGTCGAGCGCCGCGCGATCAAGGAAGCCGCGCACGGCGCCGGCGCCTCGCAGGTCTACCTGATCGAGGAGCCGATGGCCGCCGCGATCGGCGCGGGCCTGCCGGTGTCGGAAGCCACCGGCTCGATGGTGGTCGACATCGGCGGCGGCACCACCGAAGTGGGCGTGATCTCGCTGGGCGGCATCGTCTACAAGGGTTCGGTGCGCGTCGGCGGCGACAAGTTCGACGAGGCGATCGTCAACTACATCCGCCGCAACTACGGCATGCTGATCGGCGAGCAAACCGCCGAAGCGATCAAGAAGCAAATCGGCTCGGCGTTCCCCGGCTCCGAAGTCAAGGAAATGGAAGTGAAGGGCCGCAACCTGTCGGAAGGCATTCCGCGCAGCTTCACGATCTCCAGCAACGAAATCCTCGAAGCACTGACCGATCCGCTGAACCAGATCGTCTCGTCGGTGAAGATCGCGCTCGAACAAACCCCGCCGGAACTGGGCGCGGATATCGCCGAGCGCGGCATGATGCTGACCGGCGGCGGCGCGCTGCTGCGCGATCTGGATCGCCTGCTGGCCGAGGAAACGGGCCTGCCGGTGCTGGTCGCCGAAGATCCGCTGACCTGCGTGGTGCGTGGCTCGGGCATGGCGCTCGAACGCATGGACAAGCTCGGCAGCATCTTCTCGTACGAGTAAACCCCGCTCCGGGGCCGCGCCGCGCATCGTGCGCGCAGCTCCGGGCCGGCGGACAACCCCGTCCCCGGCATGCAGCCGCCACCGACGCACGCGCGTGACGCTCCGGCTTGTAACATTGGCCGAACCGCCGCGCGTTTTTCGCGTCTGAGAATCATTTAACCGATCAAGCCGCCCGGCGCCGACCATGGAATACAGTCCGCCGCCCCTCTTCAAGCAAGGTCCGTCAGCGCTCGCGCGGCTGATCTTCTTCGTTGCGCTGGCGATCGCGCTCCTCGTGTCGGATGCGCGTTTCAATTCGCTCGAAATTGTCCGGGGCATTCTTGGCACTGCGCTGTACCCGCTGCAGCGGGCCGCGCTCGTGCCGCGCGACCTGTTCATGGGCGCCGCCGATCTGGCCGCGAGCAACGCCACGCTGCGCCACGACAACCAGCAACTGAACGACCGCAACCTGAAGCTCTCGCTGCAGGCCAACCAGTCGGCGCTGCTCGCCGCCGACAACATGCACCTGCGCGCGATCCTCGGCCTGCGCCAGCGCATCGCCGCGCAGGCCACCCCGGTCGAGATCCAGTACGACACCAGCGATCCGTTTTCGCAGAAGGTCGTGATCGGCCACGGCTCGCACGACGACATCCAGAACGGCGCGCCGGTGGTCACCGAAGACGGCGTGGTCGGCCAGGTCACGCGCGTGTTCCCGCTGCAATCCGAAATCACGCTGATCACCGATCGCGACCTCGCGATTCCGGTGCAGGTGCTGCGCACCGGGCTGCGCAGCGTGATCTACGGCACGCCGAAGGGCGATTCGCTCGACCTGCGCTTCGTGCCGACCAGCGCCGACCTGATGGTCGGCGACGAACTGGTCACCAGCGGCCTCGACGGCATCTACCCGCCGGGCCTGCCGGTGGCCAAGGTGGCGCGCGTCGACAAGGTGGGCGACACCGCGTTCGCGCATGTGGTCTGCGTGCCGGTGGCCGCCGTGCGCGGTGCGCGCGAGATGCTGGTGCTGCACTATCAATCCGATGTGCCGCCGCGTCCGGTCGATCCCGAAGCGGCCACCGACAAGAACGGCAAGGGTAAAAAGGGGGCGAAGGCCGCCGACAAGGCCAAGACGGCGACCAAAGAAGCCACGGCGGCGGCCGACAAGCCGGCAGCGCCCGCAGGCAAGCCCGGCAGCGTCGCCACGGCAGGCGCCACGGCCAACGGCAGCGCCGGCCCGGCCGCAGCCAATGTCGCCGCCAAGCCCGCCGCTGCCCCCGCCGCCAAGCCCGCACCGGCGCCCGCCGCCGCGCCGTCCCGGGGAACGCAGCCATGAGCCGTCCGCAATACATCCTGCAGCCGGTCAACCCGACCTTCATCATCTTCAGCCTGGCCGTCGCGTTCCTGCTGAACCTGATGCCGTGGGGGCGCCTG
This sequence comes from Burkholderia sp. 3C, assembly GCF_054589155.1. Classification (NCBI taxonomy): domain Bacteria; kingdom Pseudomonadati; phylum Pseudomonadota; class Betaproteobacteria; order Burkholderiales; family Burkholderiaceae; genus Burkholderia; species Burkholderia sp. 3C. Next base: position 5,019 of record NZ_BAAILN010000040.1, on the reverse strand, counting down.
CCCGGCGTGCCCGATTTCGTCGCGGTCGTGCTGCTGTTCTGGAACATCCACCAGCCGCGCAAGGTCGGCATGGGCGTGGCGTTCCTGCTCGGCATCCTGATGGACGTGCACGACGCGGGCCTGCTCGGCGAACACGCGCTGGCCTACACGCTGCTCTCGTACGGCGCGATCACGATCCACCGCCGCGTGCTGTGGCTCTCGCTCGGCGTGCAGGCGTTCTACGTGATGCCGCTGCTGGTGCTCGCGCAGCTCGTGCCGTTCGTGATCCGCCTGATCATGGGCGCCGCGTTCCCGGGCTGGAGCTATCTCGTGGACGGTTTCGTCGAGGCCGCGCTCTGGCCGTTCGTGAGCCCCCTGCTGTTGATGCCGCAACGCCGCCCGGTCGATCCGGACGACACGCGGCCCATCTGACGTCGTCATGACGTTGCCGCGCCGCCGCCTGCCTGCCGATCCGATCCCGGGCGTCGCGGCGCGTGCGCCTTACCCCGTATCCGCATGACCGAATTCCAGGACACCCAGCAACAGCTCTCGAAGTTCCGCCTGCGCGTCGCGGCGGCGGGCCTGTTCGTGTTCGTCTGCTTCGGGCTGCTCGCCACGCGCTTCTTCTATCTGCAGGTCTGGCAGCACAACAAGTACGCATTGCAGGCCAACGAGAACCGCATCTCGGTGGCGCCGATCGTGCCGAACCGCGGCATCATCACCGACCGCAACGGCGTGGTGCTGGCCCGCAACTATTCGGCCTACACGCTCGAAATCACGCCGTCGAAGCTGAACGACACGCTCGACAACACCATCACCGCGCTGTCGGAAGTCATTCCGATCGACGCGCGCGACCGCCGCCGCTTCAAGAAGCTTCAGGAAGATTCGAAGAACTTCGAAAGCCTGCCGATCCGCACCCGCCTGACCGACGAGGAAGTCGCGCGCTTCACCGCGCAGCGCTGGCGCTTCCCCGGCGTCGAGGTGCGCGCGCGGCTGTTCCGCCAATACCCGCTCGGGCCGACGGCGGCGCACGTGATCGGCTATATCGGCCGGATCTCGAAGCGCGACCAGGATCGCATCGACGCGATGAGCGACGACAACGACAGCGATCCCGAGCACTACGATCCACGCCGCGACGCCAACAACTACAAGGGCACCGACTACATCGGCAAGATCGGCGTCGAGCAGAGCTACGAAACCGAGCTGCACGGCATCACCGGCTTCGAGGAAGTCGAGGTGACGGCCGGCGGCCGGCCGGTGCGCACGCTGTCGCGCACCCAGGCCACGCCCGGCGACAACCTGGTGCTGTCGATCGACATCGGCCTGCAGCAGGTGGCCGAGCAGGCATTCGCCGGCAAGCGCGGCGCGCTGGTCGCGATCGAGCCGGCCACCGGCGACGTGCTGGCCTTCGTGTCGTCGCCGAGCTTCGATCCGAACTCGTTCGTCGACGGCATCGACCAGCAGACCTGGGACGAACTGAACAACTCGCCCGACAAGCCGCTCCTGAACCGCCCGCTGCACGGCGTCTACCCGCCCGGCTCGACCTACAAGCCGTTCGTCGCGCTGGCCGGCCTCGAACTCGGCAAGCGCACGCCCGGCTGGGGCTTCCAGGACCCGGGCTACTACACGTTCGGCGGCCACACGTTCCGCAACGACGTGCGCTCGGGCCAGGGCTGGGTCGACATGAACCGCGCGATCATGGTGTCGAACGACACCTACTTCTACATGCTGGCGCACGACCTCGGCGTGACCAACATCGCGAACTTCATGAAGCCGTTCGGCTTCGGCCAGATCACCGGCATCGATGTGCAGGGCGAGGCGCGCGGCGTGCTGCCGTCGCCCGACTGGAAGAAAAAGACGTTCCGCAAGGCGGCGCTGCAGAAGTGGTACGACGGCGAAACCATCAGCCTCGGGATCGGCCAGGGCTACAACTCGTTCACGATCCTGCAGCTCGCCCACGCGGTGGCCACGCTGGCCGACAACGGCGTGGTCATGAAGCCTCACCTGGTCAAGGAAATCGAGGATCCGATCTCGCGCCAGCGGCACCTGACGGTGCCCAAGGAAAGCGAGGTGATCCCGCTCAAGCAGTCGAACATCGACGTGGTCAAGCGCGGCATGGAGAACGTGATCGAGAACCCGTCCGGCACCGCGTACAAGCTGTTCCGCGGCGCGCCCTACACGGCGGCCGGCAAGACCGGCACGGCACAGGTGTTCTCGCTGCAGGGCGCGAACTACCACGGCCACATGCTCGCCGAACACCTGCGCGACCACGCGCTGTTCACTGCCTACGCACCGGCCGATCACCCGCGGATCGCGCTCGCGCTGATCGTCGAGAACGGCGGCTGGGGCGCACAGTCGGCCGGCCCGATCGCGCGCAAGGTGCTCGATTTCTATCTGGTCGAGCGCCAGAATCCGACCAACGAAGCCACCGCCGTGGCCGCCGCCGCCTCGGCCACCGAGCCGGTCAGCGCGCCGGTGGTGGGCGACGCCACCCAGCCGGTGCAGGTTGCGATGGGCTTCACCGCACTGCCGCAGCCGGTGCCGCCCGCGGCGGCCAGCGCCGCCTCGGGCGCCAGCGCCGCCGACGCCGCCTCGGACGCGCCCCCCGGCAGCGCCGTGCCGGCCAGCGCGGCCGCCGCATCCGAGGCCGCCAGCGCGGTCAGCGCGACGCAGATGCGGCACCTGCCGCGCAAGCCGCACCGCACGCCGGCCAACGGCACGAGCGCGCCCGCCGCGATCCGCGACGAACGCGCCGCCGCGCGGGCCGCCGCCGGCACCCACTAACGGAGAAAGGCATGCAATTCGACAAGCGCGCCTGGCTCGACAAGGCCAAACAGATGTTCGCGGGCTTCGATCGCCCGCTCGCGCTGTTCGTGTTCCTGCTGCTCTGCGTCGGGATCGTCACGCTCTACAGCGCCGCGATCGACATGCCGGGCCGCGTCGAGGATCAACTGCGCAACATCATGCTGACGTTCGTGCTGATGTGGATCATCGCGAACATCCCGCCGCAAACGCTGATGCGCTTCGCGGTGCCGCTCTATACGTTCGGGGTGGCGCTGCTGGTGGCCGTCGCCGTGTTCGGGATGACCAAGAAGGGCGCGAAACGCTGGCTCAACGTCGGGGTGGTGGTCCAGCCCTCGGAGATCCTCAAGATCGCCACGCCGCTGATGCTGGCCTGGTATTTCCAGCGCCGCGAAGGCGGCATCCGCTGGTTCGACTACCTGTTCGCGTTCGGCATCCTGCTGGTGCCGGTGGGCCTGATCGCCAAGCAGCCCGACCTCGGCACGGCGATGCTGGTGTTCGGCGCGGGGCTGTTCGTGATCTATCTGGCGGGGCTGTCGTTCAAGCTGATCGTGCCGGTGCTGATCGCCGGCGTGGTGGCGGTGGCCGCGATCGCCACGTTCGAGAGCAAGATCTGCCAGCCGCAGGTGGTCTGGCCGCTGATGCACGATTACCAGAAGCACCGCGTCTGCACCTTGCTCGATCCGACCTCCGATCCGCTCGGCAAGGGCTTCCACACGATCCAGGCCGTGATCGCGATCGGCTCGGGCGGGCCGGTCGGCAAGGGCTACCTGAAGGGCACCCAGGCGCACCTCGAATTCATCCCCGAGAAGCACACCGACTTCATCTTCGCCGTCTATTCGGAGGAGTTCGGGCTGGCGGGCGGCCTGGTGCTGCTGACGCTCTACATGCTGCTGATCGCGCGCGGGCTGTATATCGCCGCGCAGGGCTCGACGCTGTTCGGGCGGTTGCTGGCCGGTTCGCTGTCGCTGGGCTTCTTCACCTATGCGTTCGTCAACGTCGGCATGGTCAGCGGCGTGCTGCCCGTGGTGGGCGTGCCGTTGCCGTTCATGAGCTACGGCGGCACCGCGCTCGCCACGCTCGGCATCGCGATAGGCATGATCATGAGCGTCGGGCGGCAGAAGCGCCTGATGAAGTCCTGACGCGCGCTCACCCGCCATTCAAGCGAAAACCCGGCGTCGGTTCATCACGCCGGGTTTTTCGTTACTGCCGGCGGCGCTGCGTGCGCCGCTCGTTCATTGCGACGCCGCTTGCGGTGCCGAAGCCGCCGATGCGCCCGAAGCACCCGACGCTCCGGCCGCCACCTGCGCACGCAGCGCCGTGCTGACTTCCTGATACTTGAGCGCGGCGACATCGTCGCCATGCACGGCCGCCGCCGCGTAATAGACGCGCGCGAGGTTCAGGTCGACAGCAACGCCATCGCCGCCGCGTTCGTAGAACGAGGCCGTCACGTACTGCGCGGTCGGCTCGCCGGTGTCGGCCGCCTTGCGATACCAGAGAAACGCCTGATGGTTGTCGCGCGGCGTGCCGCGACCGTCGAGGAACTGGTTGGCGAGCGCCAGCTCGGCCTCCACGTGCCCTTGCTGCGCCGCCTTCAGCAGCCAGCCGTGCGCCGCGGCGGGATCGCGCGCGACGAAATCGCCGTTGTCGTACATCGTGCCGAGGACGTACTGCGCCTGCGTCATGCCGGCCCCGGCAGCCGTATTGAGCCAGTGCAGCCCGTCCGGCACGTTGGCCGTGGCGCCTTCGCCCTTGAGCAGCATCATTCCGTAGTTGAATTGCGCGAGCCGGTCGCCGTGGCCGGCCGCGCGCTTGAAGCCCGCGAGCGCGGCGTCGAGATCGCCGGCGTTGTAATCGGCGACGGCCGCCGCCGTGGCCTTCGACGGCGCGGCCGGCTTGCGCAGCTTCGCGTGCGGCGTCGAGCGCGGTGCGCTGGCGGCGGCGTTCGCCATGCTGGCGGCGTTCGCCGCACCGGTTGCATTTGCCGTATCGGCCGCCAGGGCCGGCGCGCTCGTCACGAGCGCGGCGCCGGCCGCGCTCAACGCCAGATATGCCGCCACCGCGCGCGCGACGCGCACCGTCCGCTTGCCTGAGCCATTCATGTCCTGTTCTCCTGCTGGCCGCGCAAGGCGCATGGCGCGCGCGGCCGGTTGCCCCGTCACCCGTGTGGCGGAATCGTTGTTGTATCGGGAAAAGCGTGTTCGCCGCGCGGCGCGCGGCCGCCCGTGAGCCGCCGCG
>NZ_BAAILN010000039.1:48576-49641 GCF_054589155.1 Burkholderia sp. 3C | reverse complement strand
CGAGGCCGGCGTCGAGCGCGCCGAACTCGAATCGGCCGATGCGGTGGCGTCGCGCCTGATCGCCCGCATCGCCGACGATCTCGCGCTCGACGCCGGCGCGCGCGTCGCGCTGCTCGTCAACAACCTCGGCGGCACGCCGCCGGGCGAGCTCGACATCGTCGCCGACGCGGCGCTGCGCGCGCTGGCCGCACGCGGCCTCGTGGCCGAACGCGCCTGGGCCGGCACGTTCCTCAGCGCGCTCGACATGGCCGGCATTTCGCTGACGCTGCTGCGCGTCGACGATGCGCGCCTCGCCTGGCTCGACGCGCCCACCGAGGCGGCCGCCTGGCCCGCCCGCGCGGGCCGCGTCGCGCCGCAGGAAAGCCGCCCGGTGCCGGCCGCGCCCGGCGCGGGCCGCAACCTCGGCGGCGACGGCCCGCGGCTCGCCGCCGACGCCACGCTGCGGCGCGTGATCGACGCCGTTTGCGCCAGGCTGCACGCATCGGAAGCGACGCTGACCGAGATGGATCAGCGCGTCGGCGATGGCGATCTCGGCATCAGCCTGTCGCGCGCCGCGCAGGCGATCGAAGCCGAGGCGGGCGGCTGGCCCGACGCGTCGCGGCCGGCCGCGGTGCTGCGCGCGATGTCGGCCACCATCCGGCGCGCGGTGGGCGGCACCTCCGGCCCGCTCTACGCGGCGATGCTGATGCGCGCGGCGGCGGCGCTCGATGGCGCGGCGAAGCCCGATGCGTCGGCCTGGGCCGAGGCGTTCGCGGCCGGTGTCGACGGGGTGTGCGAGATCGGCGGCGCGCGGCCCGGCGAGCGCACCATGATCGATGCGCTCGATCCGGCCGCGCGCGCGTTGCGTACCGCGCTCGATGCGACCGGCGGCGATCTGCGCCAGGCGCTCGATGCGTCGGCCGCTGCAGCCGCCGAAGGCGCGGCCGGTACCGCCACGCTGATGCCGCGGCGCGGCCGGTCGAGCTATCTCGGCGAGCGCGCGCTCGGCCATCCCGATCCGGGCGCGCATGCGGTCGCGCTGTGGCTGGCCGCGATCCGCGACGCGCTGTGCGACTGAGCCGGCCG
>NZ_BAAILN010000039.1:43282-48391 GCF_054589155.1 Burkholderia sp. 3C | reverse complement strand
CGCGTGCGATAATCCGCGCCTGTCTGTCCCGCCTGTGCCTCGCGCACCCGCCTGCCGTGAATCCCTTTCTTGTTCCGCTGTCCCGCGTCGACGAATTCGACGAGATCATCGACGTGCGTACGCCGCTCGAATACGCGGAAGACCACATCCCCGGTGCGTTGAACGCGCCCGTACTCAGCAACGATCAGCGCGTGGTGATCGGCACGATGTACAAGCAGGTGTCGCCGCACGAGGCGACGCGCCTCGGCGCGGCCTGGGTTGCGCGCAACATCGCGGAGCACCTCGAAACCACCTTCGCCGACCGGCCGCTCAACTGGCGTCCGCTGATCTATTGCTGGCGTGGCGGCAAGCGCTCCGGCTCGATGACATCGTGGTTCAACCTGATCGGCTGGCGCGCCCGGCAACTCGACGGCGGCTACAAGGCCTATCGCCGCTGGGTCGTCGACGAGCTCGACGCGCTGCCCGCGCGGTTCCGCTACATCGTGTTGACGGGCCGTACCGGCAGCGGCAAGACCCAATTGCTCGGCGCGCTCGGCCGGGCCGGCGCACAAATCGTCGATCTGGAGCGGCTGGCGGTGCATCGGGGCTCGCTGCTCGGTGCGCTGCCGGGGGCGGCGCAGCCCACGCAGAAGGGTTTCGATACGGCGCTGGTGCTGGCGCTGCGCGCGCTCGATCCGGCGCGGCCGGTGTTCGTCGAGGCGGAGAGCCGCAAGATCGGGCAGATCACGCTGCCCGACACGATGCTGGCCGGCATGCACGCGGCGCGCTGCGTGGCCGTCGAAACGGCGCGCGACGCGCGCGTGGCGCTGCTGTTGCGCGATTACGGCCATCTGTTCGACGACCCCGCCGCGTTCATGCAGCAGCTCGCGCGGCTGACCGAGCTGCACGGCCACGCGCGCATCCGCGACTGGCAGGCGCTGGCCGAGGCCGGCGCGCGCGACGTGCTGTTCGAATCGCTGATCGACCTGCACTACGACCCCGCCTATGCGCGCAGCAGCCGCGCTTCGTTCCGGCAACTGGCCGCCGCCCCCGCGTTCGCGTTCCGGCCGATGGCGGACGAGGCCGATCAGGCGGCCCAGGCGCAGGCCCTGTTGGCGCAGGTGAGGGAGGCCTGAGCCGTGACCCGTTGCGCGCCGTTGCCGGGAACTCCCGGCGCTCGCCCGGACTCCATGCAGGCGCGGCGGTCACGTTGAGGTTCACGCCGCTGTCGCGAGCGCGGCCTATCGTCTGCGGGCAGCACGTCGCGCCGGGCGCGATCCGGGCCGACGAATCGCCGGTCGCGGGCCGGATCGCAGCCGGCTGCCAGGGTGCCAACGCGTGCCAAAAGCGCGGGCGCACGGTACGGCAGATTGTTTTTTATGCACCCGTTTTCTAGGGAAATTCGATCAAGCGATTGAATTAAAAGGAAAAGATCGAATCGAGGGTAAACGGAAGCCGGTAAAAAACCTTTCCCTTCCGTCCTTGAATTTGTCAAACCTCGTCCATATAATTAGCACTCGCTGCACGAGAGTGCTAACAACTTCGCCGCCGGGCGACAGCCCGACGGCATCCCTCAGTGTTACTTCAGTTTCTCAAAGAGGAGTGAAAATGAACCTTCGTCCTTTGCACGATCGCGTGATCGTCAAACGCCTGGATCAAGAAACCAAGACGGCCTCGGGCATCGTGATCCCCGAAGCAGCGGCTGAAAAGCCGGATCAAGGCGAAGTGCTGGCGATCGGCCCGGGCAAGCGCGACGACAAGGGCGCTCCGATCGCGCTCGACGTGAAGGTCGGCGATCGCGTCCTGTTCGGCAAGTACGCGGGCCAAGCCGTCAAGGTCGACGGCAAGGAAGTGCTCGTGATGCGCGAAGAAGACATCATGGCCGTGGTCAACGCAGCGTAAGCCTGCGAATACGCTACTCAGCGATCCCATTCCAGAGAATTCAAGGAGTAAAAGATGGCAGCTAAAGACGTCGTATTCGGCGATTCCGCCCGTTCCAAAATGGTTGAAGGCGTGAACATCCTGGCCAACGCGGTCAAGGTCACGCTGGGCCCGAAGGGCCGCAACGTGGTGCTCGAGCGTTCGTTCGGCGGCCCGACGGTCACGAAGGACGGCGTGTCGGTCGCCAAGGAAATCGAGCTGAAGGACAAGCTCCAGAACATGGGCGCGCAAATGGTCAAGGAAGTCGCTTCCAAGACCAGCGACAACGCCGGCGACGGCACGACGACGGCAACCGTCCTCGCGCAATCGATCGTTCGCGAAGGCATGAAGTACGTCGCATCGGGCATGAACCCGATGGATCTGAAGCGCGGCATCGACAAGGCCGTCGCGGCAGCCGTGGAAGAGCTGAAGAAGATCAGCAAGCCCTGCACGACGAACAAGGAAATCGCACAGGTCGGCTCGATCTCGGCGAACAGCGATTCGTCGATCGGCGATCGCATCGCTGAAGCGATGGACAAGGTCGGCAAGGAAGGCGTCATCACCGTCGAAGACGGCAAGTCGCTGGCCGACGAGCTGGACGTCGTCGAAGGCATGCAATTCGACCGCGGCTACCTGTCGCCGTACTTCATCAACAACCCGGACAAGCAAGTCGCCGTCCTCGACAACCCGTTCGTGCTGCTGCACGACAAGAAGGTGTCGAACATCCGTGACCTGCTGCCGGTCCTGGAACAAGTCGCGAAGGCTGGCCGTCCGCTGCTGATCATCGCTGAAGACGTCGAAGGCGAAGCACTCGCCACGCTGGTGGTCAACAACATCCGCGGCATCCTGAAGACCGTCGCCGTCAAGGCTCCGGGCTTCGGCGACCGTCGCAAGGCCATGCTGGAAGACATCGCGATCCTGACCGGCGGTCAAGTGGTGGCGGAAGAAACCGGCCTGACGCTCGAGAAGGCAACGCTGGCCGAACTGGGCCAAGCCAAGCGTATCGAAGTGGGCAAGGAAAACACGACGATCATCGACGGCGCAGGCGAAGCCGTGAACATCGAAGCACGCGTGAAGCAAGTGCGCGCGCAAATCGAAGAAGCGACGTCGGACTACGACCGTGAAAAGCTGCAAGAGCGCGTTGCCAAGCTGGCAGGCGGCGTGGCAGTGATCAAGGTCGGCGCTGCGACCGAAGTCGAAATGAAGGAAAAGAAGGCACGTGTCGAAGACGCACTGCACGCAACGCGCGCAGCTGTGGAAGAAGGCATCGTGGCCGGTGGCGGCGTCGCGCTGATCCGCGCTCGCACCGCGATCACGGCACTGACCGGCCTGAACGCCGATCAAAACGCCGGTATCAAGATCGTGCTGCGCGCGATGGAAGAGCCGCTGCGTCAGATCGTCACGAACGGTGGTGAAGAAGCCAGCGTCGTGGTGGCAGCCGTTGCAGCCGGTACGGGCAACTACGGCTACAACGCCGCAACGGGCGAATACGTCGACATGGTCGAAGCCGGTGTGGTCGACCCGACCAAGGTCACGCGTACCGCGCTGCAAAACGCAGCATCGGTCGCCGGCCTGCTGCTGACGACGGACGCTGCCGTTGCCGAACTGCCGAAGGAAGATGCCCCGATGGCTGGCGGCATGCCGGGCGGCATGGGCGGCATGGGCATGGACATGTAATCGACTTAGGTCGATTGCACGACGGGCGCGCAGCGATGCGCGTCCCGCCCCGCAAACGAAAAACCCGCAGCGATGCGGGTTTTTTGTCGTTTACAGCGCGGAAAAGCCGGGGCGGCCTGCGCCCCGCCGGCGTGCGTTCAATGCATTCAGTGACGCGATGCGCCGTAAGGCGGCGTGGCCGGTGCCGCCGGGGCGGCCGGCGTGTCGTCCTCGTTGCTGCGCGCCCAGAAGAAGCGGTCGGGCACCCAGGCGCCCATGCCGGGCCGGAACGCGTCGCGCGCGGCCTGGTACAGGTATTCCTGCGCCTCGCGCACGGCTTCGGGCGGCTCCTGGCCATTGGCCAGCAGCGCCGCGATGGCCGAGGCGAGCGTGTCGGTCACGCCCATCAGCCGGTTCGGCGTGCGTTCCCAGAGATCCTGGCGGATCTGGCCTTCCTCGCCGTACAACGTGTTGACGAGCCGGTGCGTGCCGGTTTCGGTGGCGAGGATGTACTCGCAGCCCTGCGACAGCAGATGCGCGATCGCCGTGTCGAGGTTCGGCGCTTCCGCGTCGCCGTCGGGCTGCGCCAGCGCGATCAGCGTGGCGTGATCGGCCACCAGCAGCGTGGTTTGCGGGGCGAGCAGATCGGCAATCGATTCGCGCAGGTCGTCGGCGGCGAGCACATGCTCGTCGTCGAGCGTGAAGTCGGGCGCCAGCACGAGCGGCACGCCGTCGTAGTCGGCCACGACCTCGGCGATCGCGCTGACCACTTCGGCGCGGGCGGTGGCGCCGATCTTGAACGCGGCGACGGGCATGTCCTCGAGCAGCATCCGGGCCTGCGCGACGACGGTGTCCGGATCGAGGCCGGTCACCTCGTCACAGGAAGCCGAATCGCGGACCGTGTAGCCGGTCAGCACCGACGTGCCGTGACAGCCCATGCTCGCCAGCGTCAGCAAATCCGCCTGCAGGCCGGAGCCGCCGGTGGGATCGAACAAGCCGAAGGTGAGGACGATCGGAGGGGCGTTGCTGGACATGAAAAATCGGGGAAAGAGAGAACGATCGGGCGGCGCACCACACGGGTGCGCCTTGCCGGTCATTATGCGTTGGAAACTTGCGCAAGACGTGGTTTTTTTAACCGAATGCAATATCTGGCGGGCGTTTGCGGCGGGTTGCCGCGCATCGGTTCGGGTCGCGGCGGGCTGCGCGCGCATGGGTGCCGCGCGATATCGTCGGCTGCGGAGAATCGCGCTTGCCTGCACGATTTTGCCCGGATGAGCGTGCCGGGATCGAGGCGCAACGGGTTGGGCGCGGGTCGTCTGGAAACCACGATGCTAGGCAGGGCGGCCGTCGGCACGTTACCATCACGTCTCCCCAAAATTGGTTTTTTCCCTGCGCGGCAAACGATGGAATACAAAAGCTGGATGTGCCTGATCTGCGGTTGGATCTACGACGAAGAAGCGGGCTTGCCCGACGAGGGCATTGCCCCGGGTACGCGTTGGGAGGACGTGCCGATCAACTGGACGTGCCCGGAATGCGGCGCGCGCAAGGAAGATT
>NZ_BAAILN010000039.1:0-43160 GCF_054589155.1 Burkholderia sp. 3C | reverse complement strand
GTGTCTCGGCCCGACTGCCGGCGCGTCTGACGCGGCGCCGGCAGCGCGGGCCGGCCGCGCGGCAGGCCCGCGTGGCGCTTCAGCCCAAGCGTCGACGGTTGCGTGCCCATGAGCCTACTGTCTCCGACCGTAATACCGATGCCCGATGCGCTGCCGAACCCCCGCGGCGGCGCGGTGCTGCTTGCCGAGGCCACGCTGGCGGAGGCCAGCACGGCCTCGGGCGAGGCGCTGCTGCGTGCACTGCGCACCGTGGCGGCCGCCTTGCGCGATGCTGGCTGGCTGGCGGCGGCGCGCTATGCCGATGCGCTGGTCGCGGCTGCGCCCGTTGCGACGCCGCCCGCTGGCGGGCTGCCGAACGACGGGTTCCGGTCAGCCTTGCGCGATTTCCGCTGGGCCATCGCCCGCCGTAACCTGCGCGAGCTGGCCTGTTCGCCGGCGCTCCACGCACATCACGATGCCTTGCGGCGGCTGGCCGGCGTCGAAGGCGCGGCGCCGGTTGCGGCCGCGCCGGTCGACTGGCTCGCGCTGGCCGGCCGGCCGGTGCCGCCCGCGCGGCTGGCGGCGATCCCGGCCGACCGTCTCGCGCATCTGCGCGCCGGCTACGAAGCCGCCTTGCTGGTGGTGTTGCGCGAACCCGACGCACCGCCGGCTGCGGCGCTCGATACGCTCGATAGCTGTTTCGCGGCGCTGTCCGGCGCTGATGCCTACGACTATTGGCGGCTCGCCGGTGCCTGCCTGCGCGCCTTGCGCGGTGCGCCGGGGCCGGTGCTGCGGCGCTGGCTGGCGCGCGGCAACCTGCTGCTGCGCGAGCAGATGAATGGGGCGGAGGTCGCCGGCCCGGCGCAGGTGCGCGAAACGCTGGCGCTCGTCTGGCGCGATTTCGCGCTGTACGGCGCGGCCGCCGAGGATGCCGCCGAGGTCGAGTTGCTCAACGATTACGGGCTGACGGTCGACTGGCATGTGGCCGGCTCACAGGCATCGGAGATGCTCTGGGAAGTCGATGCGGCGCGCGCCGAGGCCGATGCCCTGCGTGACGCGGCGGCGGTTCGCCAACTCGGCCTGGTCACGGTCAACGGACACGCCTACGAGGATTTCCTGCAGACGGCCGACGCGTCGATGGCCGACCTGACCGTCACGCCGGCCACGGCCGACGCCTCGCAGGCCTGGCGGGCAGCCGCCGCCGCCTTTCGCGTCGGCGCGGCCGCCGCGGCGCTCGGCCTGGGCCAGACGGCGCTGATGGCCGATGCGCTCGCGCTTGGCTGGCGCCGTATCATGCACGGCCACACCCCGGCCGATGGCGGCGCGGCCTTGTCGGCCGGCTCGGACGGTTTGCGCGCCGCGCTCTACAAGATCGCCGCCGGGGTTGCGCCGCCCGACCTGTTCGCGGCGCGCGAGGCGCTGGCCGCCGCGCTCGAATCGGCCTGAGCGTGCGTGCCGGGCAGGGCGTTTTCGATCGTTCCCCATCTGCGGTATCGGGTGAGTGCGCGGTTGCGAGCGTGGGGGAAACGCAGCGGCAACGCCGGCCCCATTGCCCGATTCGCCGCACAGCGCCGCGCGCCGGCACGCCGTCGCCGCCGTTTGTTGGCCCATCGCGAACGATCGCCCGATGCGCCTGCATCGCGCCACGCCACGCCCGCCGGTCCGCCTCGCGCGCGTGATAGAGTGCGACGTGATCTGTCATATCGATTCTTGCGGCGCCCGTTGCGCGGCAAGGTCTTTGCTAAAATTCAAACCATGCCAAAGAGTTCCGATCGCATCAATCTCACCAACCAGTTCCTGATCGCGATGCCGAGCATGTCCGATCCGACGTTCTCTGGCACGGTGGTCTATCTTTGCGATCACAGCGAGCGCGGCGCGCTCGGCCTGGTCATCAATCGTCCGACCGACATCGATCTCGAGGCGCTGTTCAAACGCATCGACCTCAAGCTGGAAATCGAACCGCTGCTGCATATCCCCGTCTATTTCGGTGGCCCGGTGCAGACCGAGCGCGGCTTCGTGCTGCACGAGCCGGTGGAAGGCAGCAGCTACAGTTCGTCCATGTCGGTCGAGGGCGGGCTGGAAATGACCACCTCGAAGGACGTGCTCGAAGCCGTGGCCTCGGGCCAGGGCCCGAAGCGTTTCCTGCTCACGCTCGGCCATGCCGGCTGGGGCGCGGGCCAGCTCGAGGACGAAATCTCGAAGAACGGCTGGCTGACCGTGGACGCCGATCCGCGCATCGTGTTCGATACGCCCGCCGAGGAGCGCTTCGAGGCCGCGCTCGGCCTGCTCGGCGTGTCGTCGACGATGCTCTCGGGCGAGGCGGGCCACGCATGAGCGGTGCGTCCGCGCGCGAAGCCACGCTGCTCGCGTTCGATTACGGCGAAAAGCGCATCGGCGTGGCCGTCGGCAATACGCTGACGCGCACGGCGCGTGCGCTTGTCATCGTTCCCAACCTGAATCGCGAGTATCGTTTCCAGGCCGTCGGCGAGCTGCTCGCCGAATGGCGGCCGGACGCGCTCGTGGTTGGCCTGCCGCTGCACCCGGACGGCACGCCCCACGAGATGACGCAGCAGGCGAAGCGCTTCGGCAATCAGCTGAACGGCCGCTTCAACCTGCCCGTGAGCTGGATCGACGAGCGTTATTCGTCGGTCGAGGCCCGTGCGAGCCTGCGCGCGCGCGGCGCGAAGGCCGACGCCATCGACGCCGAAGCCGCGCGCGTGATCCTTCAACACTACCTCGACCAGTTGCCCGATCATCATGAGTTCCATTGACGCCGAAGCGCTCTATCTCACGCTGCTCGACCAGATCCGCGGTGCCTACGGCGAGGCCGCGTTCGCGGCGGCCGACGGCCCCGTGCTCGCCGGCATCCACAGCGGCGGCGCGTGGCTGGCCGAACGTCTCGCGCGCGATCTGAAGGCGCCGGGCTTCGGCGTGATCAATGTCGCGCTGCACCGCGACGATTACGCGAAAAAGGGCCTGCACAGCCAGGCCAGCCCGACCTCGCTGCCGTTCGACGTGGACGGCCGCCGGATCCTGCTGGTCGACGACGTGCTGTCCACGGGCCGCACCGTGCGCGCCGCGCTGAACGAGCTGTACGATTACGGCCGCCCGGCCGCCGTCGAACTGGCCGTGCTGGCCGACCGCGGCGGCCGCGAGCTGCCGGTGGCGGCGCGCTTCCTGGGCGGCACGCTGGACGTGGCGCCCGACGCCACGCTGGTGCTCACGCACGACGACGCCCTGCAGTTCACTTTCGATCTCGAGGCGCGCACGCACTGAGCGAGCCTCACCCGGCGCCCGCGCCCCAGAGCGCGCGGGCGCTGCCCGCAACACGTTGGAATCACGCACATCATGACGAGCGACACTTCCGGCCGCACCGGCGCACCCGCCGCGGCCGCACCTGCCGAACGCTTTCGCCACGGCTTCCTGAAGGGCAACCCGCAGCTCACGAAAAACGGCGAGCTCAAGCATCTGCTGTCGATCGAGGGCTTGCCCACCTCGATCGTCACGCACATCCTCGACACGGCCGAGCGGTTCGTCAGCGTGACCGATCGCGAAGTGAAGAAGGTGCCGCTGCTGCGCGGCAAATCGGTGTTCAACCTGTTCTTCGAGAACTCGACGCGCACCCGCACCACCTTCGAGATCGCCGCGACGCGCCTGTCGGCCGACGTGCTGAACCTGAACATCAACGCCTCCTCCACCAGCAAGGGCGAATCGCTGCTCGACACGATCAACAACCTGTCGGCGATGCATGCCGACCTGTTCGTCGTGCGTCACGCATCGAGCGGCGCGCCCTACCTGATCGCCGAGCACTGCGCGCCGCACGTGCACGTGATCAATGCCGGTGACGGCCGCCATGCGCACCCGACGCAGGGCCTGCTGGACATGTACACGATCCGCCACTACAAGCGCGATTTCACGAACCTGCGCGTGGCGATCGTCGGCGACATCCTGCACTCGCGCGTGGCGCGCTCCGACATCCATGCGCTGACCACGCTCGGGGTGCCCGAGATCCGCGCGATCGGCCCGCGCACGCTGTTGCCGGGCGGGCTCGAGCAGATGGGCGTGAAGGTCTATCACAACCTCGACGAAGGCCTGAAGGGGGTGGACGTGATCATCATGCTGCGCCTGCAGAACGAGCGCATGAGCGGCGCGCTGCTGCCGTCCGCGCAGGAATACTTCAAGAGCTGGGGCCTCACGCCCGAGCGTCTCGCGCTGGCCGCGCCCGACGCCATCGTGATGCACCCGGGGCCGATGAATCGCGGCGTCGAAATCGACTCCCAGGTGGCCGACGGCCCCCAATCGGTGATTCTCAATCAGGTGACGTTCGGCATCGCGGTCCGGATGGCCGTGATGGGCATCGTCGCGGGCAACAGCGACTGACGCGGCCCGGCCGGCGGCGCCGCGCCATCGCGGCGCCGCGATGGCCGGCCTTCGCACTCAACGCATCCAACGCATTCACAGGCAGCGCATGAAGATTCATATCAAGGGCGGCACGCTGATCGATCCGGTCGCCGGCACCGAACAACAGGCCGACGTGTACGTCGCGGCCGGCAAGGTGGTCGCGATCGGCGCGGCGCCGGCCGATTTCCACGCGGCGAAGACCATCGACGCGAGCGGCAAGCTGGTCGCGCCGGGCTTCGTCGATTTGTCCGCGCGACTGCGCGAACCGGGCTACGAACACAAGGCCACGCTCGAATCGGAGATGGCCGCGGCCGTCGCCGGCGGCGTGACGAGCCTGGTCTGCCCGCCCGACACCGATCCGGTGCTCGACGAGCCGGGCCTCGTCGAGATGCTGAAGTTCCGCGCGAGCAAGCTGCATCAGGCGCATGTCTATCCGCTGGGCGCGCTGACCGTCGGCCTGAAGGGCGAGGTCATCACCGAGATGGTCGAGTTGACCGAATCGGGCTGCATCGGCTTCACGCAGGCCGATTCGCCGATTCGCGACACGCAGGTGCTGTTGCGTGCGCTGCAGTATGCGAAAACCTACGATTTCACGGTGTGGCTGCGCCCGGTCGACGCGTTCCTCGCCAAGGGCGGCGTGGCGGCCAGCGGGCCGGTCGCGTCGCGGCTCGGGCTGTCGGGCGTGCCGGTGTCGGCCGAGACGATCGCGTTGCACACGCTGTTCGAGCTGGTGCGCGTGACCGGCGCGCGCGTGCACGTCGCGCGCCTGTCGTCGGCGGCCGGCATCGAATTGATGCGCGGGGCCAAGGCCGAAGGGCTGCCGATCACCTGCGACGTCAGCGCCAATCACCTGCATCTGATCGACATCGACATCGGCTATTTCGACGCGCAGTTCCGCCTCGATCCGCCGCTGCGCGCCGAGCGCGATCGCGCGGCGATCCGCGCCGGCGTGGCCGACGGCACGATCGACGCGATCTGCTCCGATCACACCCCGGTGGACGACGACGAAAAGCTGCTGCCGTTCGCGGAAGCCACGCCCGGTTCGACCGGCCTGGAGCTGTTGCTGTCGCTCACCGTGAAGTGGGCCAACGAGGCGAAGCTGCCGCTCGCGCTCGCGCTGAACCGCATCACGGCCGGCGCGGCCGACGTGTTGCAATTGCCGGCCGGCCGCATCGCGGTGGGCGGCGTGGCCGACATCGTGGTGTTCGATCCGGCCGCGCACTGGCAGGTCGAGCCGCGCGTGCTCAAGAGCCAGGGCCACAACACGCCGTTCCTCGGCTACGAACTGCCGGCCCGCGTGCTGGCCACGATCGTGGCCGGCCAGGTGGCGTTCGAGCGTCGCTGACCGGAGCCTGCCCATGAAAGCGTTGCGCAAAGCGCGCCTGATCCTGCATCTGCTGCGCGGCATGGCGACCATCGCCTTGCTGTTCGGACGCGTGAGCCCGGCCCGCAAGCAGGCGCTCACGCGCGACTGGACCGTGAAGATGCTGGGCTTGTGCGGCTTGCGGCTGGTGGTGCATCACGACGAGGCGCGGCTCGATTCGCGCGCGCTGGTGATCGGCAACCACGTGTCGTGGCTCGACATCTACGTGATCAACGCGTGGCGGCCGACGCCGTTCGTCTCGAAGGCCGAGGTGCGGCAATGGCCGGTGGTGGGCTGGCTCGCCGAGAAGCTCGGCACCGTGTTCCTCAAGCGCGAGAAGCGCAGCGAGGCGCTGCGGATCATGCAGGAGCTGGCGCAGCGGCTGAATGGCGGCGAACTGATGTGCGTGTTTCCCGAAGGCACCACCTCGAACGGGCTCGACCTGCTGCCGTTCCACGCGAACCTGCTTCAGGCCGCGGTCGAGGCCGGGTGCCCGGTGCAGCCGGTGTGCATCATGTACGAGGACGGGCAGGGGCGGCAGTCGCTGGCACCGGCCTACACCGGCAAGATGTCGCTCGGGCGCTCGCTCGACCGGGTTCTGAGCGATCGGCCGCTGGTGGCGCATCTGTACGTGGGCCAGCCGATCGAGGCCGGCCCCGACCGGCGCGAGCTGTCGGCGCTCGCGCGGGCGTCCGTGATGGCGGCGCTGACCGAAATGCAGGCCGCTTCCGGCAAGCCGACAGCCGAGGCGCTCGCCTTGCTGGCGCAGGACGAACTGCCGCCGGAAGGCAGCGATGCCGCCGCTGACGCGCAGGCCGCAACCGTGGTGGCCGCCGCGCCCGACGCCGAGACGGCCACGCGACGCGACGCCTGATCGTTGCTTCGATCGGATCGATCACGGACAACAGGCCGCGCCGGATACCGGCGCGGCCTGTGTCGTTTCCGCGGGGCGCAATCCTGCACCCGTTCAAGCGCCGTTCAGCGTTTGCCGACCTGGCAATGCGCGCAACTGACCTGCGTGACGCGCCGCGCGGCCGGATCGTCGGCCAGCTCGACGGCCGATAGCTGATTGCCCCACACGCAGCCCGAGTCGAGCGCGACCAGCCGCTCGCGCAGCATCAGCCCGTTCGCGGCCCAGTGACCGAACACGACGGTCGTGTCGGCGGTGCGCCGGCCCGGCACGTCGAACCACGGCAGATACCCGTCCGGTGCCGATTCCGGGCCGCCGTTGCCGCGAAACTCCATCGCGCCGTCGGGTGTGCAGAAGCGGATTCGCGTGAACGCGTTGAATGCCACGCGCAGCCGCTCTGTCTTGGTCAGCCCGTCCTTCCAGCGATTCGGCTCGTTGCCGTAGAACGTGCGCAGCGTGTCCTGCCAGTCCGGCGCACGCAGCGCGCGCTGCAATTCGTCGGCCAGTTCGAGCGCCAGCGTCACGTCCCATTGCGGCAGCACGCCCGCATGCACCATCAGCTTGCCGCTGTCGTAATGCGCGAACGGCAGGTGGCGAACCCAATCGAGCAGTTCGCCGGCATCGGGCGCATCGAGGATCTCGGCGAGCGTGTCGCCCGACTTGAGTTGGCGGATACCGGCCGCGGCGGCCAACAGGTGCAGATCGTGATTGCCGAGCACGGCCACCCGCCGTTCGCCGAGCGCGATCACGGCGCGCAGCGTGGCGAGCGACGCCGGACCGCGGTTGACGAGATCGCCGGCGAACCAGAGCGGGGTATCGGCGGCGGGCGACAGGCGGGACAGCAATTCGAGAAAGGGGGCGTGGCAGCCCTGGAGGTCGCCGAACGCGATGGGTGCGGCTGGACCGGACACGTAGGTCATTGCTTGGAAACGAGGTGACGGTTTGACGATTCTTGACTGACTTGCGACAGACGGTATCACAAGTCGGTCGACCCCTCGACAGGCCGGGGTCGCGAGCGGAATTTGCGCAGATTCGACTTATTTTGAGATGATTCTACGAGAAAAATGCGCTCGTTTCGACATTTGTCAAGCTGTTGCAAGTTGTTAGGGGCGTGTTTTTTGGCATGACACAGGCCTTATAATTGCTGCCCTATGCGGTATGTGGCCTACAGCACGGCCATGAGCCAGAGAACTACAGATACTCGCGATTCACGGCGCGCATTCCGAGGGGTCGAATGCGGACTTTCCGCATTTTCGGCCAATCCAGACTCCGTTTTCGACAAGGGATTCCCATGATATTGGTGACGGGCGGTGCCGGTTTTATCGGCGCCAATTTCGTGCTCGATTGGTTCGCGCAATCGGGCGAGCCGGTGGTGAATGTCGACAAGCTGACCTACGCCGGCAACCTCGGCACCCTGAAGTCGCTGCAGGACAATCCGAACCATATCTTCGCCCGCGTCGACATTTGCGACCGCGAGGCGATCGACGCGCTGCTGGCCGAGCATCGTCCGCGCGCGGTGCTGCACTTCGCGGCCGAAAGCCACGTCGACCGCTCGATCCACGGCCCGGCCGATTTCGTGCAGACCAACGTGGTCGGCACCTTCACGATGCTCGAGGCGACGCGCCAGTACTGGAACACGCTCGATGCCGAGGCGAAGGCCGCGTTCCGCTTCCTGCACGTCTCGACGGACGAGGTGTTCGGTTCGCTGTCGGCCACCGATCCGCAGTTTTCCGAAACCACGCCGTACACGCCGAACAGCCCGTACTCGGCCACCAAGGCCGGCTCCGATCACCTGGTGCGCGCCTATTTCCACACGTACGGGCTGCCGGTGCTGACCACCAACTGCTCGAACAACTACGGCCCGTATCAATTCCCCGAAAAGCTGATCCCGCTGATCATCGCCAACGCGCTGGCCGGCAAGCCGCTGCCGGTGTACGGCGACGGCCAGAACGTGCGCGACTGGCTGTACGTCGGCGATCACTGTTCGGCGATCCGCGAAGTGCTCGCGCGCGGCCTGCCCGGCGAGACATACAACGTCGGCGGCTGGAACGAGAAGAAGAACCTCGATGTCGTGCATGTGCTGTGCGATTTGCTCGACGAGCAGAAGCCGAAGGCGAGCGGCTCGTACCGCGAGCAGATCACGTTCGTGACCGATCGCCCCGGCCACGACCGCCGCTACGCGATCGACGCGCGCAAGCTCGAACGCGAACTCGGCTGGAAGCCCGCCGAAACCTTCGAAACCGGCATGGCGAAGACGGTGCGCTGGTATCTCGACAATCAGGCGTGGGCCGCCGAAGTGGCTTCGGGCGAGTACCGCAAGTGGGTCGAGATGAACTACGCGCAACGCGCTTGACGAGGAGCGAAGCGATGGCACGCAAGGGCATCATTCTGGCCGGCGGTTCCGGCACGCGGCTGTATCCGATCACGCACGCGGTGTCGAAGCAACTGCTGCCCGTGTACGACAAGCCGATGATCTATTACCCGCTGTCGACGTTGATGATCGCTGGCATCCGCGAGGTGCTGATCATCTCCACGCCGCAGGACACGCCGCGTTTCGAGGCGATGCTCGGCGACGGCTCGCAGTGGGGCATGAACCTCCGGTACGCGGTGCAGCCATCGCCCGATGGTCTCGCGCAGGCGTTCGTCATCGGCAAGGAGTTCGTCGGCAACGATCCGTCGGCGTTGATCCTCGGCGACAACATTTTCTACGGGCACGATCTGGCGAAGCAGCTCGAAGGCGCCAATACACGGCAAGCCGGCGCCACGGTGTTTGCCTACCACGTGCACGATCCGGAGCGCTACGGCGTGGTGGAATTCGACAAGTCGTTCCGCGCGCTGTCGATCGAGGAAAAGCCGGTGAAGCCGCGCTCGAACTACGCCGTGACGGGCCTGTATTTCTACGACAACCGGGTGTGCGACATCGCGGCCGATATCAAGCCGTCGCCGCGAGGCGAGCTGGAAATCACCGATGTGAATTCGCGCTACCTTGAAGATGGCGCATTGAACGTCGAGATCATGGGCCGCGGCTATGCCTGGCTCGATACCGGTACGCACGATTCGCTGATCGAGGCAGCCAGCTTCATCGCGACGCTGCAGAAGCGTCAGGGGCTCGTGGTGGCTTGCCCGGAAGAGATCGCGTATCGCCGACAGTGGATCGATGCCGAGCAATTGATGAAGCTCGCTCAGCCGCTGGCCAAGAACGGCTACGGTCAGTACCTCAAAAACCTTCTTACGGATCATGTGGCATGGCCATCCAGGTAACAGCAACGGCGCTTCCCGAAGTCAAGATCATTGAGCCGAAAGTGTTCGGCGACGCACGTGGCTACTTTTACGAAAGCTTCACGGCGCGTGAATTCGATGCGCAGGTCGAGGCGGGCGTCCAGTTCGTGCAGGACAATCATTCGCGTTCGGCGAAAGGCGTACTGCGTGGCCTGCATTATCAGATCGAGCATGCTCAAGGCAAACTCGTGCGCGTGGTCGAGGGCTCCGTATTCGACGTGGCCGTCGATATCCGCAAGCAATCGCCGAATTTCGGGAAGTGGGTGGGCGTCGTGCTGTCGGACGAGAACCATCGGCAACTGTGGGTGCCGCCCGGTTTCGCACACGGTTTCGTCGTGCTGTCGGACGCCGCGCAGTTCCTCTACAAGACAACCGACTACTGGTTCCCCGAGTTCGAGCGCAGCATCATCTGGAACGATCCGGAGATCGGCATCGAATGGCCGATCGATGGCGAACCGCAACTGGCCGCCAAGGATATCGCCGGCAAGCGTTTGAGCGAAGCCGAGGTCTACGCATGAAGATCGTTGTCACCGGTGCAAGCGGGCAGGTCGGCTGGGAGTTGTCTCGCAGCCTGTCGGTGCTCGGGCAGGTGGTTGCGCTCGGCCGCGATGGCGCGGATTTGACGCGTCCTGACAGCCTCGTGCGCATGGTCGACGACCAGCGGCCGGACGTGCTGATCAATGCTGCGGCCTATACCGCCGTCGATGCCGCCGAAGCCGATATGGCAGGCGCGAACACGGTCAATTCGGAAGCGGTCGGCGTGATGGCCGAAGCGATGAAACGCGTAGGTGGCCTGTTCGTGCACTATTCGACCGATTATGTGTTCGATGGCACCAAGACCGCGCCGTACGTCGAGTCGGATCCGACTTGTCCGGTTAACGTCTACGGATCGAGCAAGCTCGACGGCGAGCGCGCGATTGCTGAAGCAGGCGGCGATTGGCTCACGTTCCGCACGACCTGGGTGTTCGCTGCGCGCGGCAAGAATTTCTTGCGGACGATGTTGCGGCTGGGCGCGCAGCGCGAGGAGTTGAGCGTGGTGGCCGATCAATTCGGCGCCCCGACCTGGGCGCGCTCGATCGCGGACGGTACCGCCCAGGCAGTTGCAGTGGCGATGCACGAGCGCCAAGCTGGCACATTCGAATCGGCGCTCTATCACATGACGTCGTCGGGCCGGACGTCCTGGCACGGCTTTGCCGAGGCCGTATTTGATGCATGGCGCAGCGCGCCGGGCGCAACGTCTCTGGCCATCAAGACGGTTCTGCCGATCCCGGCCAGCGCGTATCCGGTGCCGGCGCAGCGCCCTGCCAATTCGTCGCTTTCGAACCTTGCGCTGAAGACCCGTTTTGGCGTCGAACTGCCCGACTGGCGATATGCTGTCGAGCTGTGTGTCAAAGATTTGTTGCCTCAATGAAACCAGGAAAGAAGCGAGACAGCTTCCAACAATGCCGATAATCAGAGCATTTCTCACCACGCCCCACAGCCTCTTCGGCTCGATCGCACGTAACGCCCCGCTCATCTGGCAAATGACGAAGCGCGAAGTCGTCGGCCGCTATCGCGGCTCGATGTTCGGCCTGGCATGGTCGTTCTTCAATCCGCTGTTGATGCTCGCGGTCTATTCGTTCGTCTTCTCGTTCGTCTTCAAGTCGCGATGGGGGGCGGGCGGGGTCGATCAGGATCGCGCGCAGTTCGCCATGATGCTGTTCGTCGGCATGACGATCCACGGATTGTTCGCGGAATGCGTCAACCGTGCGCCTACGTTGATTCTGAATAATCCGAGCTATGTGAAGAAGATCGTATTTCCGCTGGAAATACTTCCGATCGTCGCGTTGCTGTCGGCGTTCTTCCACACGCTCGTGAGCCTCGTGGTGTTGTTGGCCGGTTTCGCGATTTTCCGGCATTTCATTTTCGCGACGGCGCTGTATCTGCCGCTCGTATTGCTGCCGCTGATGCTGCTGTCTTTAGGGGTTGCCTGGTTCCTGGCGGCAACCGGTGTTTTCGTACGAGACGTTGGGCAGATTACCGGCTTGTTCACCATGGTGCTGATGTTCCTGTCGCCGGTTTTTTATCCGGCGTCGGCTTTGCCGGAAAAGTATCGCTTCTGGCTTGAACTGAATCCGTTGACGCTGTTCATCGAGCAATCGCGGGCCGTCTTGCTGGCCGGTCAGGCGCCGGATTTTGCCTCGCTGGGCGTGGCGGTGCTGGGCGGTGCGGTGGTTGCCTGCGCCGGCTTCAAGTATTTCCAACTGATGCGCAAGGGGTTTGCCGATGTTCTCTGAATCGTCGGCGATCGCTGTCGAGCGCGTCAGCAAACATTTTCGCGTATTCGCCCGGCCGGCCGACCGGCTCAAGGCTGCGTTGCGCCATCGTCTGGGCGGCATGGCGAAGCTGTTGCCGGCGCGGCTGCTCGGCAGCGAAGGGCCGAGCGAATTTCACGCCTTGCAGAACGTGTCGTTTCGGGTGCAAAAGGGCGAGACGATCGGCATCATCGGGCGCAACGGCTCGGGAAAGTCGACGCTGCTGCAGATCATCTGCGGAACCTTGACGCCGTCGGAAGGGCAGGTCGTGATACAGGGGCGGGTTGCCGCACTGCTCGAACTCGGCGCCGGCTTCAACCCCGAGTTCACCGGGCGCGAAAACGTGTTCATGAATGCCGCCCTGCTTGGGTTGTCGAAGGCGCAAATCGAAGAGCGGCTCGACGACATCCTCGCGTTCGCCGATATCGGCAATTTCGTCGATCAGCCCGTCAAGACCTATTCGAGCGGTATGTATGTGCGGCTCGCTTTCGCGGTCATCGCGCACGTCGACGCCGATGTGCTGGTGATCGACGAAGCCCTGGCGGTCGGCGACGCGTTTTTCACGCAGAAGTGCATGCGCTTCCTGCGCGCGTTCATGGAGCGCGGGACGATCCTGTTCGTCAGTCACGATACGAACGCCGTGGTCAATCTGTGCACGCGTGTTGTCTGGCTCGACAAGGGGCAGGTGCGTGCGGTCGGCCCCTCGAAGGACGTATGCGATGCCTATCTCGAGGCGTTCTACGACGAACAGCACCAGACATCGGGCCGAGCCGGGCGGTCGACCGAGCGCAGCCAGGTCGTGCGTACGATCTCCGAAGGCGATGTGCGCGATCAGCGCGCGGAGCTCGTCAATGCCTCGGCCTTGCGCAATGACATCGAACTGTTTCAGTTCAACCATGACGCCAAGCATTTCGGATTGGGCGGCGCGGCGATCGAGTACGCGCGCGTGGAGGATTCGACGGGCGGGCCGCTGAACTGGGTCGTCGGCGGTGAGTTGGTGTGCATCTGCGTCGGTGTCAGGGCGTTGCAGGATCTCTCTCGTGCGATTGTCGGGTTTATCGTCCGCGATCGGCTCGGGCAGAATCTATTTGGTGACAACACCTACCTCACGACGCTGCAGGAGCCGTTCTCCGTGGCGGCGGGCGAGCACTTCACCGTACGCTTCCTGTTCCGGATGCCGGTGTTGCCGGTCGGCGATTACGCGGTGAGCATCGCGATTGCCGATGGCTCGCAAGCAGAGCATGTGGTTCACCAATGGCTACATGATGCGGTGTTGCTCAAATCGCATTCGACCAGTGTCAGCACGGGATTGATCGGCATTCCGATGCATGAAATCACACTCGAGCGCGATGCGTCGGAAGAATCAAAAGACTCCAAAGATTCAGAGGCAAAGGCATGACATTCGAAGCTCCGTTCACGGCCTCGCAGCGCCTGTCGAGTCATGACAATGCGTTCGGCCTGCTGCGCCTTATCTTCGCCACCCTGGTGCTCTGGGACCACGCGTTCCCACTGGGCGGTTTCGGATCGGACCCGATGTGGCGCTTGACGCAGGGCCAGGATTCGATGGGGGGCATTTGCGTATCGGGTTTTTTCGCAATCAGCGGTTTCCTCATTGCAAAGAGCGGCATGCAGGCAGACCTGATGCAGTTCGCGTGGCGGCGGTGTGTGCGGATTTTTCCGGCGTATTGGGCGGTGTTGATCGTCACGGCGCTGGGCGTGGGGCCCGTCATTCACTATATCGAGATGGGGACGCTGCAGGGCTACTGGACTCACGGTGTGGGCGGCGCGTTCGGATATCTCACGAACAACTGGCGACTGTCGATCGGCCAGTACGGCATCAACAACCTGCTGCGCGATACCACGCCGTATGGTCAGTCGATTTCCGAGAGCGTCTTCAACGGATCGATCTGGACCTTGGTCTACGAAGCGAAGTGTTACGTGATGATCGGCGTGTTTGCGGTGTTTGGACTCCTGACCGAGCATCGCCGGGTCCTGCTGGCTGCCACACTGGTTTCCTGGCTCGTGCTGGCGGTGCAGACGATTGATCCGGCGATGTCGGCGAAACTCGTGCATTGGGCCGGCGATCCCCACCTCGTGCAATACGGTACGATTTTTCTGATCGGTTCGAGTGCAGCGGTATGTTCGAAAGCCTTGCCGATTTCCGACAAGCTCGGTGCGTTTGCGCTGGCTGTCTATCTGTTGTCGCTGTTCAAGGGGGGCTATCTGCTGCTCGGGTATCCTGCCATGGTGTACACGATTCTGTGGCTCGCTTGCCGGTTGCCGCAGTGGGCGCGACGGATCGGCTCGAAGAACGATTATTCGTATGGCATCTACGTGTTCGGATTTTTGGTGCAGCAGTTGCTGGCGTACGTAGGCGCCTATCGGCATGGGTTTGTATTCTTCCTGGCGGCATCTGTCGTCCTGACCTATGTGTGCGCATGGTTCAGTTGGCATCTGGTCGAGAAGCGCGCGCTTGAGTTGAAAAATTGGGGGCCGGGCCAGGGATGGAAGTTATTTCGGGCCAGATTTGGTATGAAAAAAGAGGGAGTGTGATGAGCGACGTAAACGTAAGCCGGGTGGACGGTAAGAAGATCCTCGTGACGGGTGGTGCGGGTTTTATCGGTTGTGCGATTTCCAAACGTCTCGCGCCGCTCGCGTCGCGCTATGTGGTCATGGACAACCTGCATCCACAGATTCACGCGCAGGCGGTGCGTCCGGCTGCACTCGATGTCAATGCGGAACTTGTCGTGGCCGACGTGACGGATGCACAGGCATGGGATGTGTTGCTGGCGGATTTTCATCCCGACATCGTTATCCATCTCGCTGCCGAAACCGGTACGGGCCAGTCGCTGACCGAAGCGAGCCGGCATGCGCTCGTCAACGTGGTCGGCACGACGCGCCTCACCGATGCGCTGGTCCGACACGGCGTCAGTGTTGAGCACATCCTGCTGACCAGCAGCCGCGCGATCTACGGCGAAGGCGCCTGGCAGAAAGAAGACGGCACGGTGGTCTATCCGGGGCAACGCGGGCGTGCACAGCTGGAGGCTGCGCAGTGGGATTTCCCGGGCTTGACGATGCAGCCGTCGCGCGCCGATCGGACCGAGCCGCGCCCCACCAGTGTTTATGGCGCGACCAAACTGACCCAGGAGCACGCGCTGTCGGCCTGGACGCTGGCGACCAAGACGCCGTTGACGGTTTTGCGCTTGCAGAACGTCTATGGCCCTGGCCAGTCGCTGACCAATTCCTACACCGGCATCGTTGCGCTTTTCTCGCGGCTGGCGCGTGAAAAGAAGGTCATCCCGCTCTACGAGGACGGCCATGTGACGCGCGATTTCGTCAGCATCGACGATGTGGCGGATGCCATTGTGGCCGGGTTGGCGCGTGAACCGGCTCCGCTGTCCGTGTTCGACATCGGCTCCGGTGAGGCCACGAGCATCCTGGAGATGGCGCGCGTGGTGGCCGCGCATTACGGTGCGCCCGAACCGCAGGTCAATGGTGCATTCCGCGACGGCGACGTACGACATGCGGCTTGCGATCTGAGTGAATCGCTGACGCATCTCGCCTGGGAGCCGCAGTGGTCGTTGAAACGCGGCATCGATGCATTACAGAGCTGGATCGCAGAAGAACTCAATCGAAAGAACTAATCCCCATCACAGAGGTGAACGGTGCCATTGCACGACACGATTATTACCGGCCCTGCTTCGCTGCGGATTCAGTCGGTTCTGTATAACAACGCGCAAGCGCACATTGATTCGGCGCTTGAGAGCATTGCGCGTGCGGCCGACCTGGCGGTTGCCGCGGGCGTGCTGTCCTCGGTCGAGGTCGCATTGGGTGATTGCTCGCCGGAGCCTGTGTTCACACCCGAACAAATCGAGGAACGGGCTGCCAAATTCCTTCCGCAAGGTGTCGCCCGGATTCAATACACGTTCTTCAACGCGAATCTCGGTTCGGCGGCCGGACAGAACCGGTTGCTGGAGGATCTGCAAACGGAGCTCGTGCTGATCCTGAATCCCGACACGCTGGTGGCGCCGAACATCTTCGTCGAACTGGTTCGTCCGATGCACAAGCCGGACGTGGGTATTGTCGAAGCGCGGCAAGTGCCGATCGAACATGCCAAGGATTACGACGCGGTGACGGGTGAGACGAGCTGGGCCACCACGGCCTGTGCGCTGGTCTCGGCCGCCGTTGCAAAAGAGGTGAACGGATTCGATCCGGAATCGTTCTTCTTGTACTGCGATGACGTGGATTTTTCGTGGCGGGTTCGTCTGGCAGGCTACAAGGTCGTGTTTCAACCTTCGGCAGCCTTGTTTCACGACAAGCGCCTGTCGACGGCGGGCAAGTGGATCGTCGGTGGCGCGGAAGAGTATTACTCGGCCGAAGCCGCGATGATCCTCGCGCACAAGTTCTCGAACGGCGCGCTGGCGGATCGTATCGAGCGCCAGTTGCTGGCAGCGGGCAGTGAGCTCGAGCAGAAGGCGGCAAAAAAATATCGTGAACTCAAGACTGCGGGCCAATTGCCGGCCCAGATCGACCGAGACCACCGCGTGGCCCAGTTTGTCGGCGGCTATTACGCGAAACACCGCTTCTAAATCATGAATGCAACTTATCAGTTCCACTACCACCAGAATTCGGTGTATGCCAACGTCGTTGACCTGGTTCAGGAGTTCGGCGCGAATAGCGGCGTGCACCTGGATATCGGTTGCGGATATGGCGCCATTGCCGAGCCGGTGCGCGATCTCGGCCTCACCTACATCGGGTTCGACGCGGATCAGAATTCGCTGCTGAATTTGAAGGAGCGCGGTTTCGACGGGCGTCAGATCAACCTGCATGATCCTGACGCGGTGTTTGCGGCAATCGACGACGTCGTTGCCGGGCGCGAGGTCGTGTCGATCTCGATGATCGACATTCTCGAACATGTGACGAACGGGCCGCTGCTGCTCGATCGTTTGCATGATTATGCCGCGCAGCGCGCGATTCTCCTCGTGATTGCCGTGCCGAACGTCGGCCACCGGGATCTGGGCGCGAAGCTGCTGGCCGGGCGTTGGGACTACACCGAAGTCGGCTTGCTCGATCATACGCATGTGATCCATCACACTGACAGCCTGCTGGCGGCGAT
This sequence comes from Burkholderia sp. 3C, assembly GCF_054589155.1. Taxonomy (NCBI): domain Bacteria; kingdom Pseudomonadati; phylum Pseudomonadota; class Betaproteobacteria; order Burkholderiales; family Burkholderiaceae; genus Burkholderia; species Burkholderia sp. 3C. Next base: position 25,818 of record NZ_BAAILN010000039.1, on the reverse strand, counting down.
GGCCAAGCGCGCCGGCTGGCATCAGGTGGGCGCGCATGACTATCACCTCGAGGTGAGCGATCAGTCGTTTCCGCAAGCGCACCCGCTGTTGACCGGCAAAACGGCGGTATCGCGGTATCTGCGGCAACTGCGCAGCGCGGCGGATCCGTTCGGCACGATCAACGAGCTGGTTCGTGCCTATTTACCGGGCGCGCGTCAGGATGTGCCGATGCTGCTCGACTCCAAGGCACAAAGCACCTTCCTGTCGGTCGTGACCCGTACCCAGGGCAAGCGCCTCGGCAATCTGCGCGATGCCTTGTTGTGCCTGACGGCCCAGACCTGTCAGGATTTCGAGGTGATCATAGTCGCGCACAAGGTTGAAGCCGAACCTTATGCTGCGGTGGCGCGGATCGTGGAGGATCTGCCCGAATCCATGCGCAATCGCGTTCGCCTGCTTCGCTGTGATCATGGCGGGCGCACCGCGCCGCTGAATGCCGGTTTCGCGGCAGCACGAGGGCAGTACGTGTCGATTCTCGACGACGACGAACTGGTGTTCGCTCACTGGGTCGAGACGTTCAAGCAACTGGCCGAACGTGCCGCAGGATGCGTGCTGCGTACCACGGCGGCGGAGCAGGACATCACGTCCACGGGCGTGCGGCCCGACGGTGCGCTCGGATACCGGACCACTTCCTCGATCACGACGCCTTATCCGGCGCATTTCGATTTCTTCAACCACCTGTCGCAGAACTATTCTCCGCCGGTCTCGCTGTCGTTTCCGCGCGCGGCCTTTCAGAATCTGGGCATTCGATTCGACGAGGAACTCGATACGGCTGAGGACTGGGATTTCGAGATGCGGACGGCGTTCGTTTGCGGTGTCGAAAGCAGCCCGGAAATCACCGGGATCTATCGCAAATGGCGTTCTGGCGAATCGTCGTTCTCGATTCATTCGCCGGAGGAATGGCAGCGCGATTACGACAGAATCATCGCGAAGCACAACGAGCAATATCACATCTTCCCGCCGGGTACGATCAAGCTGATTGTTGATCAGCGCAACCTGATCCGCAAGCTCGGTTACGACGTCGCGACATTGCAGCAGACAGCGCAACTCGATATCTTGCGGCGGTTTTTCATTCGTCATCCGAGGCTGTACCGGATTGCTCGCAAGGGCTATGACAACCTGAAGATCGTTGCTCGCCGGATCGTCCGCCGGTTGGGCTGACGCGCAAGCAGGAAGAAACATGCGCTTTGATATTTCCATCGTGGTGTACCGGCAGGCGGAGGCCGTAGTCGCCGACCTGCTGGACAGCCTGGCTGCGCAAACGTGCGGTGAGGATCTCGAAGTACGTGTCCTGCTTCGCAATAACGATCCCGCCGACAGTGAGCGTTGGGATCGATTCGTGCAGACCAGCGCAGGCTATCCGTTCGGCCTGTGGTTGGTTCATTCAACAGGGAATCTGGGGTTCGGCGTCGGACACAACGCCACGTTCGAATCGTCGGATGCCCCGTTCTTCTTTGTCTTGAATCCCGACACGCGCCTATGGCCCGATGCTTTGGCGGAGCTGCGCGCGTCGATCGATGCGTCATCTGCCGATGTCGGTGCCTGGGAATTGCGCCAGGTGCCGTACGAGCACCCCAAGTTCTACGATCCTGTCACGCTGCGTACCGATTGGGTGACGGGTGCTGCCGTCGTGTTCCGACGCGCGGCGTTCGCTCAGGTTTGCGGGTTCGAGCCGCGCATCTTCATGTACGGGGAGGATGTCGACATGTCATGGCGGCAGAGGGCCGAGGGCTGGGCGCTTTGCTACGTGCCGCGTGCCGTGGCCGTACACCTGACCTATTCGACGGCCGCCGAGGTCAAGCCATTGCAGATCACGCAGGGCGTTCTGGCATCGTTGCAACTGCGCACCCGTTTCGGCTCGTGGGGCGATGTGCTGCGAGGTTTCGTGTGCTGGCTGGCTGAATTCGCGAGGCGGCCACGATTCCCCGGGGCACGACGTGAGCTGATTGCCGTACTGGCTCGCTATCTCGAAAGTGCGGCCTATTTCCGACGGACCGGAGTGTCTTATCGCGCACGCGGCTTTCGTCCCGAATTTCGCTTCTGGGGTTACGGCGACCGACGTGACGGTGCTTTCTTCGCCTTGGCAACCGACCCGGTGGACAGGCGGTCGGCACCGCTGGTATCGATCGTCGTACGTACCCATCGCCGTCCGGCTTTGCTGCGCGAGGCGCTGAAGTCGCTGCAGAACCAGACCTATCCCCAACTCGAAGTCATCGTGGTGGAGGATGGCCCGGATCACAGCCGGGAGATGGTGGAGCGGGAATTCGTCGGACATCTGAACGTGCGTTACGTCGCGACGGAGGCGCATGTCGGCCGCAGCGCGGCCGGCAATCTCGGCTTGTCCCTGGCGAAGGGACAATGGCTCGGCTTTCTCGACGACGACGATCAGTTCTACGCCGATCACGTCGAGACATTGATGCGAACTGCCGGGCAGGGCACGAATCGGCTCGTCTACAGCGCATCGCATGAAGTGCCGACCGAATTCCTGCAATCGACGGCCGAATCGGTCAGTTATCGGGAAGGCCCGGTTTCGCTCAGGTACCGCCCGTATTCGCGGCGGGTGCTCTGGCAGGAAAATCTGGTGCCGATTCAGGCCGTGTTGTTTCATCGCAGCCTCCATGAAGCGTTCGGCGGTTTCGATGAAGATCTCGATCAGCTCGAGGACTGGGTGCTGTGGGTTCGTTACTCCTGCGCGACCGATTTCACGTCGGTTCTGCGCGTCACGTCCCGTTATCGTGTGCCAATGTCGAGCAAGGTCGCGCTGGGCCGTCAGGCCAGGTTGCAGGAGGCCTATGGCGTCGCATTGGAGCGGCAGCGGGCGATGCACGTGACGTTCAGCCCTGCCGAATCCGAATCGGACACGGCGCCATCCTGGCGGCAGGGTTTGACGTTGACGGTTCGCCGCATGGTGCGCAAGGCGCTGGTCCGTGCGCCGTTTTTGCGTCCTTTACTGTCGACCGAGGCAAGCTGGTGGCGAGCCATTCGAATCCTGCGCCGCCGTCTGTCGCCGCGCGCTTGAGGGCTTGCGGCCAGGCAGGGGCATGTGTTGCCCCGGCGCTGTCGAACCCCATTTTTAGCGGAAAAACTCCTGGTGCATATCGTCCCCACGAATCTCCTGACCGTATCGATCGTCGTCTACCGGATGGGTCCGGCGCAGTTGACGCAGACGCTATCGAGCCTGCTGGTTGCGCTCGGGCAACTCGATGCCGCGCGACCTGGTCAGCGGTCGGAACTGTGGCTGATCGATAACGGCGATTCGCCGGCATCGTTACCCGTGTTGGACGCTTTTCGCGCGCACGGGATCGATTGCATCGTGATGGCCGGTCACGGCAATGTCGGCTATGGACGCGGTCACAATCTCGCGATCGAGCGGGTGTCGAGCGGTTATCACCTCGTGCTGAATCCCGATATCGATCTCGATGCCGATGCGCTGGTCGCCGCACTCGATTTTCTCGATGCGCATCCCGACGTCGGCCTGCTGTCGCCGCGCGTCGAGGATGCGGACGGTCATCTGCAATTTCTCTGCCGACGTTACCCAGCGTTGCTGGACCTGTTTGTAAGAGGTTTTCTGCCGCGCTCGCTCAGGCAGCACTTCGAGGCGCGGCTCGTCCGCTACGAAATGCGAGACCGCATGACCGGTGCGGAAGTGTTCCGCGATCCGCCGATCGTCAGCGGCTGCTTCATGCTGTTTCGCACCAACACGCTCAAGCAATTGAACGGCTTCGATTCGCGCTATTTCCTCTATTTCGAGGATTACGATTTGAGCCTTCGTGCGGGCAAGGTCGCGCGTCTCGCGTATGTGCCGGCCGTGCGCGTCGTCCATCACGGCGGCGGGGCGGCACGCAAGGGCTTCGCCCATATCCGCATGTTCGCGGCATCGGCCTTCAAGTTCTATCGTCGCTTCGGCTGGAGGTGCTGGTGAGTCGTCTGCTAGTGACTGGCGCGAACGGGTTTGTTGGTCGCGCGTTTTGCCGCCGTGCGCTGGAGGCGGGGCATACCGTCTGGGGGCTGGTGCGGCGTCCGGGTGGGTGTGTCGATGGTGTTCATGAATGGGTGCACGATACCGCCGATTTCGATGGCCTGGAGGGCGCCTGGCCTGCCGGGCTGGCCGTGGATTCCGTGATCCATCTCGCGGCGCGCGTGCATGTGATGCACGATGAGGCACCCGATCCCGATGCCGCGTTCGATGACACCAATGTCATGGGTACGCTGCGCGTCGCCGGAGCGTCGCGGGCACGCGGCGTCCGCCGCATGGTGTTCGCGAGCAGCATCAAGGCGATGGCGGAGGTGGATCGCGGCGTGCCCGTTGCCGAGGACGCCGAAGCCGATCCTCAGGATGCCTACGGCCGTTCGAAATGGCGCGCCGAACGCGAGCTTGCCCGCTATGCAGGCACGAGCGGCCTCGAGTTCGTGATCGTGCGTCCGCCTCTGGTCTACGGCCCCTGCGTGCGGGCCAATTTTCTTCAAATGATGGATGCCGTTGCAAACGGCGTTCCATTGCCGCTGGCGGCGATCCAAACGCGGCGCAGTGTCGTCTATGTCGACAACCTCGCTGATGCCCTGCTGCATTGCGCTCTCGACGCGCGTGCCGTCGGCGAGTGCTTCCATGTTGCCGACGACGACGCGCCGACCGTGCCGGGTTTGTTGCGCATGGTGGGCGACGCGTTGGGCCGGCGCGCTCGGCTGTTTCCGGTGCCGGTGGCCGCGTTGACGACGCTGGGCAAATTGACCGGGCGAAGCGCGACAATCTCCCGGCTGACCGAGAGTTTGCGGCTCGATTGCAGCCGGATCGGCCGTGTGTTGGATTGGCGTGCCCCTTATACAACACAGCAGGGCCTGGACGCGACGGCCGCATGGTATCGTTCGCGCGACAACCAAAAATAGATAACATGCTCTTCGCGATTTCCGCGTGGCTCGTCGTGGCGGGGGTTGCCTTGATCGCAGCCTTTGTCTCGACGACAATACTCCGCATCCTGCTGGCCACCGGATGGGCGTGGCGCTTGGCCACCGATATCCCGAACGCCCGCTCGATGCACACCCGCCCGACGCCTCGCGTCGGTGGATGGGGGATACTGCCTGTCTGCGTACTGGCTTCGCTGATATTGGCCCCACGGCTTTGGCTGATTGCGGCGGCGGCCGCCGCGCTGGCGGCGATATCGCAGATCGACGACCGTCGCGGCCTGCCGGCCCGGGTTCGCTTCCTGGCTCACCTTGCGGCCATCGCCGCGCTGCTGTCGGCGTATCCGGTAGCCGGCGTGCCATGGTGGTTGCTCGCGGCGCTCGGCTTCGCGATGATCTGGCTGATCAACCTGTACAACTTCATGGACGGCGCGGACGGCCTGGCTGGCGGCATGGCCTGTTTCGGCTTCGGCGCCTATTCGCTCGCGGCGCTGTACGGAAACCATCCCTCCCTCGATCTCGCCATGTCGGGCGCGGCGGTTGCAGGAGCCGCGCTGGGCTTCCTGCTGCTGAATTTCCACCCCGCTCGGCTGTTTTTAGGCGATGCGGGGTCGATTCCGCTCGGTTTTCTGGCCGGTGCGCTCGGCTATTGGGGATGGCGCGACGACGTCTGGCCGATCTGGTTCCCGGCGATGGTGTTCTCGCCCTTTATTGCCGACGCAACTGTAACACTTCTGAAACGACTATCGCGGGGTGAAAAGTTCTGGCAGGCCCATCGCGAGCATTACTATCAGCGGATGATTCGAGCCGGGGTGGGTCACGGGCATACGGCGATCTGCTGGTACCTTGTAATGTTCGTCGGCATAATTGTCGCCCAGTGGGCGAAGGGCCGCCCGGAGATGCAGCAATGGGTGGCGTTGCTCGCATGGTATGGCGTTCTGGCCGGATTCGGGTTGGCAATCGATATGCGTTGGCGCCGGTTCCAGGCGCGTACTGATAATAATTCCTGAGGTCTCCCGACGATGTTGCGACGCAAGTCATCTTGGCTGTCGTTGAGCGCGTTTCTATTCGACCTGCTTGCTGTGCTGGTCGGATGGCTGTTTGCGTATCTGGTTCGCTTCAACGGGAGCGTGCCTATCGAATTCGCTCACGGTGCATTGCTGGCGCTGATCTGGGTCCTCCCTATCTACGCCTTGCTGTTCCGCGCCCTCGGCCTCTACCGCGGCCTCTGGGTGTTCGCGAGCCTGCCCGACCTGCTGCGCATCTCCAAGGCCGTGGTGGCGGGCGGTGGCATCGTGATGGCCTGCGCTGTCATGTTTCAGCCGATGCCGTTGATTCCCCGTTCGGTGTTGCTGCTCTCGCCCATGTTGCTGTTCCTGTTCATGGGCGGCGCGCGTGCGCTCTACCGCGCGACCAAGGAGTTCTACCGCTACGGCGGCCTGGTCGGGCAAGGCAAGCCGGTGCTGGTGCTCGGCGCCGGCGGCGCGGGCGCGAGCCTCGCGCGCGAGCTGTCGCGTTCCGGCGAATGGCGGCTGGTGGGCCTGCTCGACGATGAAGCGGCCAAACGCGGCCGCGAAGTGTACGGCTACAAGGTGCTCGGGCCGATTTCCGAGCTGGAGCACTGGGCGGACATCACCAAGGCCGAGCACGTGATCATCGCGATGCCCTCCGCCTCGGTCGAGGTGCAGCGCCGTGTCGCGACCTTGTGCGTGCGCGCCGGCGTGAACGCGATGGTGCTGCCGTCGCTGACCACCATGCCGGGGCAGGGCATGCTGTCCCAGATCCGCCAGATCGACCTCGAAGATCTGCTCGGCCGCGACGAAATCACCATCGACACCCCCCACGTCAACGCCTTGCTGCGCGACCGCGTGGTGATGGTGACGGGCGCCGGCGGCTCGATCGGCTCCGAGCTGTGCCGCCAGATCCTTAAGTTCGCACCGGCGCAACTGATCGCGTTCGACTTGTCCGAGTACGCGATCTACCGCCTGACCGAAGACCTCTGCGAGCGCTTCCCCGACAGCCGCGTGGTGCCGCTCATCGGCGATGCGAAGGATTCCTTGCTGCTCGATCACGTGATGTCGGCCCACACGCCGCACATCGTGTTCCACGCGGCGGCCTACAAGCACGTGCCGCTGATGGAAGAACTGAACGCGTGGCAGGCGCTGCGCAATAACGTGCTCGGCACCTACCGCGTCGCGCGCGCGGCGATCCGTCATGGCGTGCGCCACTTCGTGCTGATTTCGACCGACAAGGCCGTCAATCCGACCAACGTGATGGGCGCGAGCAAGCGGCTCGCCGAGATGGCCTGCCAGGCCCTGCAGCAATCGAGCCCGAACACGCAGTTCGAAACCGTGCGCTTCGGCAACGTGCTCGGCAGCGCCGGCAGCGTGATCCCGAAGTTCCAGCAGCAGATCGCCAAGGGCGGCCCGGTGACGGTCACGCACCCCGAAATCACGCGCTTCTTCATGACGATCCCCGAAGCGTCGCAGCTCGTGCTGCAGGCGTCGAGCATGGGGCAGGGCGGCGAGATCTTCATCCTCGACATGGGCGAGCCGGTGCGCATCGTCGATCTCGCGCGCGACCTGATCCGCCTGTACGGCTTCGACGAGGATCAGATCCGCATCGAATTCTCCGGCCTGCGGCCTGGCGAGAAGCTGTATGAAGAACTGCTCGCCGACGACGAAACCACCACGCGCACGCCGCATCCGAAGCTGCGTACCGCGAAGGCGCGCGAAGTGCCCGAAAATCTTCTCGACGAACTGTTGCCGTGGCTCATGCAGCATCGCGTGCTGGCCGACGACGAAGTGCGCCGCGACCTGCGCCGCTGGGTGCCCGAATATGCGCCGGCGTGCGGGCCGACCTTGCAGAGCGTGCCGACGCGCGCACAGGCCTGAGCCGGCCGGCGTTGCGGAGAGTCCAACAAAAAAGCGCCCCAAGGGCGCTTTTTTCACATCCGCGATCGGGCTTACTGATGATGCTGCGCGCGCGTCTTGCGCACCACCATCCAGCGCGGCACGCGGAACCGCACGATGCTGACGTACAGCCACACGTACGCGAACATGAACACCAGCACGAACGCGAACAAATGCACGGTGTGCCGCCAGAACAGCGTGGCCGGGATCACGGCGATCAGGCACAGCAGCCACAGATAGGGTGACGTCAGCGAATTGCGGCGCGTCAGCTCGTGCGCGGCGCGCGTGCCCACGGCCCAGCGCATCAGCCGCTTGTAGACGAGCATGTGCAGGTGCACGCCGTCGGGAATGCCGGGCGAGATGCCGCGAATGAACTTCTTCCGGTAGATCGAGAAGCACGTCTCGAAGATCGGGTACATGAACAGCAGCACCGGATACCAGGCCGACACCTCGCGATGCCGCATCACGAGCAGGATCGACAACTCGCCGAGCATGAAGCCGATGAAGTACGCGCCGCCGTCGCCGAGGAAGATCAGGCCGGCCGGGAAGTTCCAGATGAAGAAGCCCATGATCGCGCCCATCATCAGCAGCGACGCCGACAGCACGACCGGCTCGGACACCTGGAACGACACGTAGGCGAGCGAGGCGAACATCATGAACGCGACCATCGAGGCCAGGCCGTTGAAGCCGTCGATGATATTGACGGCATTGGCGAGCGCGGCCACGGCCAGCACGGTGACGACGGCCGAAATCGCCGTGTAGCCGAGCAGGAAGTCGAGCGGCGGCACGCTGATGCGCGTGATCGCGACCCCCACCAGCGCGAACGCGATCGCGGCGGCGGCCATGGTGCAGAGCAGCCGCGCGCGCGGCGACACTTTCTTGGTCAGATCCTCGATCAGCCCCGAGCCGAACGCCGGAATGCCGCAGGCGGCGAGGCCGGCGATGCTGCCGGCGACGGTCGGGTAGCGCAGCGCAAGCGGCACGCAGCCGATCAGCAGGCCGGCGACGATGCCGAGACCGCCGACGCGCGGCACCGGATGCGCATGGAATTTCTGCACGCCGGCGAGATCGTGGTCGATCGAGAATTTCTCGTGCAGATGCGCATAGCGGATGATGAGCAGCGTGACGAGCAGGGAGGCGAGGAACGCGACGGCGAAGCTGAGCATGGACGGGCCGGGAAACGAGGCAGGGGCGAACCGGGGCGGGCCGGAATTCGAGCCAGCGGATTATACCGGAGCGATGCGCGCGGCCGTTAGCCTGTCGGCGTTCGCGTTTTCCTTATTCGACAAGGACTTGCGTGCGTTGGCCAGGGCCGGTGCAGCGGGGCGTTCGGGCGTGTTCCGCCCAGTAAAAAGCCCCGCCGGAGCGGGGCTTTCAGCAGGCGGTTCAATCGGGGTGGAATCGCCACCCCGTCGCTCAGGCGAACCCGCGCGGGTTCCGTTCCTGCCAGCGCCAGTGGTCGGCGCACATCCGCTCGATGCCGTACTCGGCCTGCCAGCCGATCAGCTCGGCGGCGCGCGCCGGGTTCGCGTAGCACTCGCCGACGTCGCCGGGGCGGCGCGCGACGATTTCGTAGGGCACCTTGCGGCCGCTCGCGGCCTCGAACGCGCGAATGATGTCGAGCACGCTGTAGCCGTGGCCGGTGCCGAGATTGACGACGAAGCTTGCATCGCGCTGGCGCAAGGCATCGAGCGCCTTCAAGTGGCCGCGCGCGAGATCGACCACGTGGATGTAGTCGCGCACGCCGGTGCCGTCGGGCGTCGGATAGTCGTTGCCGAACACGCGCAGTTGGTCGAGCTTGCCGACGGCGACCTGCGCGACGTACGGCATCAGGTTGTTCGGCAGGCCGGCCGGATCCTCGCCGATCAGGCCGCTTTCGTGCGCGCCGACCGGGTTGAAGTAGCGCAGCGTGGCGATGCGCCACGACGGGTCGGAAATCTCGACGTCGCGCAGGATCTGCTCGGCGATCAGCTTGGTCTGGCCGTACGGGTTGGTGGCCGACAGCGGGAACGATTCGTCGATCGGCGAGCGCTCGGGCACGCCGTACACGGTGGCCGACGAGCTGAACACGAAGTGCTTGACGTTGCGCGCGCGCATGACGTTGAGCACGGCCAGCAGGCTGTCGAGGTTGTTGCGGTAATACTCGACCGGCTTCGCGACCGATTCGCCCACCGCCTTCAGCGCGGCGAAGTGGATCGCGGCCGTGATCGGATGCGCGTCGAACACCTTGCCGAGCGCGGCTTCGTCGCAGGCGTCGATCTGGTGGAACGCGGGCGCGCGCCCGGCGATCTTCGCGATCCGTTCGACGGCTTCGCGCTTGCTGTTGACCAGGTTGTCGACGATCACGACGTCGTAGCCGTTGCCGAGCAGTTCGACGACCGTATGCGAGCCGATAAAGCCCGCACCGCCCGTCACGAGGATCGTGCCCTTGTTGCTCATTGCGTTGCCCTCCCTCAGAGTGCCGTGCCGGTCAGGGCACGAATGGTTTCCCGATAACGATCGACGACGTTCGCTTCGTCGAATTCCTTCAAGACTTTTTCGCGGCCGCGCTCGCCCATCGCGCGGCGCGCCTCGGCCGGCAGATCGAGCATGGCCGCCATTTTTTCGGCCAGGCTCGTGCTGTCGCGCGCCGTGCAGAGCAGGCCGGTTTCGCCGTCGGCCACCACGTCGCGGCAGCCCGGCACGTCGGTGGCGACGATCGGCCGGCACATCGCCGAGGCCTCCATCAGCGTGCGCGGCACGCCCTCGCGATACGAGGGCAGCACCACGCAGTCGGCGGCCTCGATATGCGGACGCACGTCGTGCGCCTCGCCAAGATACTCGATCGCGCCGTCGCGCACCCAGTCATCGAGATAGGTTTGCGACACGGCGCTCGGGTTGTCCACGCCCACCGGCCCGAGCAGCGCGAAGCGCGCATGCGGATAGCGCGGCTTCAGCGCGCGCGCGGCGTCGACATATTCGCGCACGCCCTTGTCCCACAGCAATCGGCCGATCAGCACGAACGTGTAAGTGTCGCGCTCGGGCAGCGGGGCCGGCGCGAATTGCGCGATGTCCACGCCTTCGCCGTGCAGCAGCCGCGCGCGCGCGGGATGCGCGAGCAGGCGCTGCGATTCGAAGGTGGCGAGGTCGTCGCGGTTCAGGAACCACACCTCGCGCGGGAAGCGGAACGCAAACCGGTACAGCAGCTTGGCGACGCTCGCCGCGCGGCTCTCGCGAATGAACACGTAGCCGAGGCCGGTGGTGACCGCCACCGACGGCGTGTGCGCGAGCCACGCCGCGATCGAGCCGTAGATGTTCGGCTTGATCGTGTAATGGAACACGAGGTGCGGGCGGATCGCGCGGTAGTGGCGGCGCATCGCGGCCAGCATGCGCAGGTCTTCCACCGGATCGGTGCCCTTCGAGGCGACCGGCAGTTCGATATAGCGGCAGCCCATCTGTTCGAGCGGCTCGACGGTGCGGTCGCGCGGCGCGAGCACGGTCACCTCGGCGCCGCTCGCCACGAGCATGCGGATCAGGCCGTGACGATAGGTATGGATCGCCCAGGCGGTATTGCAGACGAGAACGATGCGCAGCGCGGAAACGGAACTCATGTCGAGGCGATGAAAGGGGAACGGGGGGCGCGCATCAGGCGGCGCGGCGCGAGGCGAACGAGCGGCGCTTGAGCTTGTGCAGCAGCGAATACGGCGTGACGAGATGCAGCAGGTATTTCGCCAGGCCGCACCAGTCGTAGGGGTTGCGCACGTCGAAATACCGGATCACGAGGGCCAGCGTCGACTGGATCTGCCGACGCCGTTTGGTGGCGCTGATGCCGCCTTCGTTCAGCTCGTAATATAGGCCGAGTTCGGGCAGGTTCGCGCAATCGTAGCGTTCCATTAAGCGCAAAAAAATGTCGAGATCCTCGGCGGCCCGATATTTGACGCGATAGTTGCCGACCTCCAGTACCCGCGGGATATCGAGCATCACCGACGGATGAACCAGCGGCGAGCGCGCGAAACGCGTGCGGCGCAGCCGGGCCGGATCGGCGGGCGGCGTCAGCATGAACAGCGGGCGGCCGTCGCGCGCGATCACCTGGGTCCAGGTGCCGACGCAGGCCACGCGCGGGTTGGCGGCCAGGAACGCGCGCTGCTTGACGAGCCGCCGCGGCGCGGCCAGGTCGCCCGCGTCGATGCGGGCCGCGTAGCGGAAGCCGCGTGCGGCCAGCGCTTCCATGCCGGCGGCCAGCGCGCGCTCGATGCCGCCGTTTTGCGGCATGCGCAGCACCTCGATGCGCAGGCCCGCGTGCTCGCCCGGCGCGACGGGCGGCGTGCTGCCGTCGTCCACCACCAGCACGTGCACGGGCGCAGGCTCGTCGAACGAGGCGAGCGTGCGTTCGAGATCCTCGTGGCCGTTGTAGGCGGGAATCAGCACCGCGACGTCGTCGAGGGCGCCGGCGGGCGTGGAGGAGGGCGTCATGAGCGCAGTTTTTGGCGGATGTAATAAAAATTGACCGAGGCGGCGGCGAGATAGCCGGCAGCCAGCCCGACCAACGCGCCGTACAGGCCCAGCGCGGGAATCGCCATGGCGTTGGTCACGGCCGCGACGGCCAGCGCCAGCACCCATTTCGCGAGCAGCACGAATTTCGCCTGATATTTGAGCACGACCAGATTGCCGATCGCCTCGACGCCGGCCGGCACCGACAGCCACACGGCCCAGCGGAAGATCGACACCGATTGCTCGAAACCCGGCCCGAACACGCGGCCGATGATCAGCGGCGCGAGCAGGTCGAGCACGGCCGCGCCACCGATCATCAGCGCGCTGGTCATGCCGATCAGGCGCCACACGTTGCGGCGCAGTCGCGGCACCTCGGTCACGCGGTAGATAAAGGCCGGCGCGATGGTCTGCGCGAGCAGCAGCGCCAGCGTGATCCAGTTCTCGTTCAATTGTTGAGCCGCCGCATAACGGCCCAGCTCGGCGAACGATACATGCTGCTGCAGCATCAGCCGGTCGAGCTTCAGGAACAGATACATGCAGACCAGGCCGATCCAGAACACCGTGCCGGCCGAGGCGAAATGGCGGAACAGCGGGGCTTCGATGCGCCAGCCGAGCCGGCCGCCGTGGCGGCGCCGGTAATAGAGCATCAGCGCCACCGCGATCGCGCCGGCTTCCAGCGCCCAGAGCCAGCCGTAGCTGGCCGGTGCGGCGGCGGCGCGCACCAGCAGCCAGACCAGCAGCGCCTTGCCGAGCGCGGCGAACATGCTGGCGATCAGTTGCGGCTTGCTGTACGTCATGCTCTGCAGCCAGGCGTTGACCACCCCGACGAACGGCTCGCGCAGCACCATCGTCACGGCCAGCCCGGCCAGCATCGCGCCCACCTGCGGGTCGACGAAGCCGGCGGCGATGCCGCCCCAGGTCAGACCGAGCGCCACCACCGATACCGAAAAGCGCAGCGCGAACGCACTGCCGAGCACCGCGCCGAGCTGGTCGGGCGGGCGCTGGACGATGGTGGGCACGAGAATTTCCGCGCCGCACACCCAGGTGAGCGGCGCGAGCACCAGCAGCAGCGTGTTCGCGTACTGCCATTTGCCGAACGCGTCGGGGCCGAGCGCGCGCGCCAGCAGGCCGCTGATCACGATCGCGACGCCGATCTGGGTCAGGCGTTCGAGGCCGAGCCAGACGAGATTCCGGGCGGCCCGGGCGACATCGGGGTTCGCGATGCGCGAAAGCTTCAGCATGAAAAAATTCGAATGAAAATAGGGCCGACGCCGGTTCGGCCCGGCACGCCGATTTTCTAATTTGCGGCGCTGAAACATCCACGCATTAGAATGGGCGGCTTGCGGACGAAGCCCGGGCCGCGCTTAAGCGGCCTGCCGCGCTGAGCGGCCGGGTCGAAACCGGCGATTATAAGTGGTCCGGGTTCCAACCCGACATTCACGGGGAGCGTGCCGCCGCCCGCTGGGGCGCAGGCGACGCGCCGGCCAGGCCGGCGGGCGATGCGGAGCCAATTTTTCCAAGCACGACAGAGAGTGAATCGATGATTTCCCAATCCATTTTCAAGGCGTACGACATTCGCGGTGTGATCGGCAAGACGCTCGACGCGGCCACCGCCCGCTCCATCGGTCAGGCATTCGGCAGCGAAGTGCGCGCCCAGGGTGGCGACGCCGTGGTGGTGGCCCGTGACGGCCGCCTGTCCGGCCCGGAACTGATCGGCGCACTGGCGGACGGGCTGCGCGCGGCCGGCGTGGATGTGGTCGATGTCGGCATGGTGCCGACGCCGGTCGGTTACTTCGCGGCCAGCGTGCCGCTGCCGCTGGCCGGCGGCGAACGCCGCGTCGATTCGTGCATCGTGGTGACCGGCAGCCACAACCCGCCCGACTACAACGGCTTCAAGATGGTGCTGCGCGGCGCGGCGATCTACGGCGAGCAGATCCAGGCGCTGTACCGTCGCATCGTCGAGGGCAACTTCTCCGAAGGCAGCGGCAGCTACGAGCAGCACGACGTGGCGGATGCCTACCTGCAGCGCATCGTCGGCGACATCAAGCTCGCGCGTCCGCTGAAGATCGTCGTCGATGCCGGCAACGGCGTGGCCGGCGAGCTGGCGCCGCGCCTGTTCAAGGCGCTCGGCTGCGAGCTGGTCGAACTGTTCACCGAGATCGACGGCACGTTCCCGAACCACCACCCGGACCCGGCGCACCCGGAAAACCTCCAGGACGTGATCCGTGCGCTGAAGGAAACCGATGCCGAGATCGGCTTCGCGTTCGACGGCGACGGCGACCGCCTCGGCGTGGTCACGAAGGACGGCCAGATCATCTACCCGGATCGCCAGATGATGCTGTTCGCCGAGGACGTGCTGTCGCGCAACCCGGGCGCGCAGATCATCTATGACGTGAAGTGCACGCGCAATCTGGCGCTGTGGATTCGCGAGAAGGGCGGCGAGCCGCTGATGTGGAAGACGGGCCACTCGCTCGTGAAGGCCAAGCTGCGCGAAACCGGCGCACCGCTGGCCGGCGAGATGAGCGGCCACGTTTTCTTCAAGGATCGCTGGTACGGCTTCGACGACGGCCTCTATACCGGCGCGCGCCTGCTCGAAATCCTGTCGCGCGAGACGGACCCGAGCGCGCTGCTCAACGGCCTGCCGAACGCCGAATCGACGCCCGAGCTGCAACTGAAGCTCGAGGAAGGCGAGAACGTCGAGCTGATCGAGAAGCTGCGCGCGAACGCCAAGTTCGACGGCGCCGACGAGATCGTCACGATCGACGGCCTGCGCGTCGAGTATCCGGACGGCTTCGGCCTGGCCCGGTCGTCGAACACCACGCCGGTGGTGGTGCTGCGCTTCGAGGCGAACACCGCCGAAGGGCTGGCGCGAATCCAGGACGATTTCCGCCGCGCACTGACGGCGGCGAAGCCGGACGCAAAGCTGCCGTTCTAAACGGATGGGGCAACGGAGCGGCTTGCCGTGCGGCCGCTCCGGCTGCTTGCCTCGTTCCGTGTCCTCCCGAATCCCTCCGCCATTCCCCGTTTACGAGATAAACCCGCCGACGCGATAAAATCGCGTCTTTGGGTCCGTACCGGCCTGTCCCGGTTTTTTCAGCGTGCAAAAAATTCTGATCGTGCGTGTGTCGTCGCTGGGCGACGTCGTGCACAACATGCCGGTGATCGCCGACATCCACCGGCACCACCCGGACGCGCAGATCGACTGGCTCGTCGAGGAAAGTTTCGTCGAGCTCGTGAAGCTCGTGCGCGGCGTGCGCCGCGTGCTGCCGTTCTCGCTGCGGCGCTGGCGCAAGTCGCTCGGCAGCGCGAAGACCTGGCGCGAGATCCGCGCGTTCCGCCGCCAGATCGCAGGCGAACACTACGACCTCGTGATCGACTGCCAGGGCCTGATCAAGAGCGCCTGGGTGGCGAGCTGGGCGCGCGGCCCGCTGGTCGGGCTCGGCAATCGAACCGACGGCGCCGGCTACGAATGGCCGGCGCGCTTCTTCTATAAGCGCCACGTGCCGATCGCGCCGCGCACTCATGTGGTCGAGCGCACGCGCCAACTGGCGGCCGCCGCGCTCGGCGATCCGGCGCCGACGCCCGAGGGCGAACTCGAGTTCGGCATTGACACGCATCAGGCCGCGCGGGCGCTCGCCGCGACCGATCTGAATCTTCCGGTACCCTACGTCGTTTTCGTCCACGCGACGTCCCGCGCCGACAAGCAATGGCCCGATGCCGCCTGGATCGAACTCGGCCAGACGCTGGTGCGGCGCGGTGCATCGCTGGTGTTGCCGTGGGGCAGCGAAGCCGAGCGCGCAACCAGCGAGCGGCTGGCGAAGGAGTTCGGCGCGGCCGCGATCGTGCCGCCGAAGCTGTCGTTGCCGGCGGTGGTCGGGCTGATCGACGGCGCGGCGGCCACGGTCGGCGTCGATACGGGCCTCGTGCATATCGCCGCGGCGCTCAAGCGGCCTACCGTCGAACTGTACAATTTCGCGACCGCGTGGCGCACGGGCGGCTACTGGTCGCCGAACGTCGTCAATCTCGGCTCGGCCGGCGCGCCGCCCACCCTGTCTCAGGTGAAGGGCGCGCTCGCGTCGTTCGGCCTTCTGTAACGGTGCGATCATGACCGAACCCCTGTCGGGCGCGCAGCCCGGGTCTCAAATCCTCGATATCGAGTCGGCCGACTGGCACGGCCAGCAGTTGTCGGTGCCGCGCGAGCAATTGCTCGCGGCGGTCGAAACCGGCAAGGTGCTGTATTTCCCGAACCTGCGGTTCGCCATCGAAGGCGGCGAGGAAGCGCTGCTCGATCCGGCGCTGGCCGATCCGCAGCGCAAGAACATCAGCCTCGCGCCGAACGGCGGCGCGGTGGCCGGCGTGCTCGGCGATGCGGTCACGCAATCGGCCGTGCGCGCGCTGGTGGCGCGTTATCAGCAGCAGGCGGCCTCGCTCGTCGATGGCCTGTTCCCCGAATATCGCGGCAAGATGCGCGTCGCGCCCACCAGCCTGCGGCTGCGTCAGGTCGAGACGCGCGAAACCTCGTGGCGCAAGGACGACAGCCGGCTGCACGTCGACGCGTTCCCGTCGCGGCCCAACTACGGCGAGCGCATCCTGCGCGTGTTCACGAACGTGAACCCGAACGGCGCACCGCGCGTGTGGCGCGTCGGCGAGCCGTTCGAGGATGTCGCCAAGCGCTTCCTGCCGTCGATCCGCCCGCAACTGCCCGGCGCGGCGTGGCTGCTGAATTTGCTGCACGTCACGAAATCGAAGCGCAGCGCCTACGACCATCTGATGCTGCATCTGCACGATGCGATGAAGGCCGATCTCGGCTATCAGCAGGATTGCCCGCAGCAGACCATGCCGTTCCCGCCGGGCAGCGTCTGGATCTGCTTCTCGGACCAGACCTCGCACGCGGTGATGTCGGGGCAGTTCATGATGGAACAAACCTTCTTCCTGCCGGTCGGCGCGATGGCGCGGCCGGAATGCGCACCGCTCGGCATTCTCGAACGGCTGCAACGGCGCGCGCTCGTCTGAGCGGCCGCGCCAACGCACGGAATCAATCACGGTGGTGTCATGTTGAGAGCGGTGTATCGCGCGCTTTGGTGGATCGTGGCGCCCGCCGCGGTGCTGCGTTTGTTTTGGCGTTCGCGCCGGGAGCGCGGCTATCGCGAGCATATCGGCGAGCGCTTCGGGCATATCGCGCCGGCCATGCGCGCGTTGCGCGGCCCGGACGATCCGGCGCCGCTGATCTGGGTGCACGCGGTGTCGGTCGGCGAGACGCGCGCGGCGCAGCCGCTGATCGACGCGCTGCTGGCGGCGCGGCCCGACGCGAAGCTGCTGATCACGCACATGACGCCGAGCGGCCGCGCCACCGGCGAGCAGTTGTTCGGTGCGCGCGTGCTGCGTTGTTATCTGCCCTACGACATGCCGCATCTGGTGCGCCGCTTCCTGCGCGCCTGGCGGCCCACGCTGGGCCTCGTGATGGAAACCGAGGTGTGGCCCACGCTGATCGACGAATGCCGGCGCGCCGACGTGCCGCTGGTGCTGACCAACGGCCGCATGTCGGCGCGTTCGTTCCGGCGCGCCTCGCGTTTCGGCTCGGCCGTGCGCGAGGTGTTCGGCGGGTTCTCGCGCGTGCTCGCGCAAAGCCCGGCCGATGCGGAACGGCTCGGCGCGCTCGGCGCGCGCAACCTGGCCGTGCTCGGCAATCTCAAGTTCGACATGACCACGCCGCCCGAGCTGGCCGCGCGCGGCCATGCGTGGCGCGCGGCGATCGGCGCGCGTCCGGTGTGGGTGGCGGCCAGCACGCGCGAGGGTGAGGAGGTGCTGGTGCTGCGCGCGTTCGCGGCGCTGAAGACGCCCGGCGCGCTGCTGATGCTGGTGCCGCGTCACCCGCAGCGCTTCGACGAAGTGGCCGCGCTGGCCGAGCGCGAAGGGCATGCGGTGGCGCGTCGTTCGGTGTTGTGGTCGCCCGGTGCGGCGGCAGCCGCCAGCGGCGCGAGCGCGCCGGTGCCGGGCGAGGTCACGGTGCTGCTCGGCGATTCGATGGGCGAATTGGGCGCGTATTACGCGGCGGCCGACGCGGCGTTCATCGGCGGCAGCCTGCTGCCGCTCGGCGGCCAGAACCTGATCGAGGCGTGCGCTGTGGGCGTGCCGGTGCTGATCGGGCCGCACGTCTTCAATTTCACGCAGGCGACGGCCGACGCGGTGGCCACGGGCGCGGCCGAACAGGTTCAGGACCCCGAAGCATTGGCGGCGGCACTCGACGTGCTGTTCGCCGATCCGGCGCGGCGCATCGCGATGGGCGCGGCCGGGGCCGCGTTTGCCGCACGCCATCGTGGCGCGACGGCACGCACGGTGGACGTGCTCACTGCGCTGCTGCCGGCGGCGCGCGACGAGGGCGAGCCGGCCTGAGGCCCTTCGGCGGGCGGCGGCGTGTCGTCCGCCGCGTGCCGCGTGCCGCTACCGCGTCACGCCGTCAGCAATCCCTTCTTCTCGATGAACGCGATGACCTCGGCTACCCCCTCGAGCGCCTTCAGGTTCGTCATCACGTACGGGCGCTCGCCGCGCATCTTCTTCGTGTCCGACGCCATCACGTCGAGATTCGCGCCCACCAGCGGCGCGAGATCGGTCTTGTTGATCACGAGCAGATCCGACTTGGTGATGCCGGGGCCGCCCTTGCGCGGGATCTTCTCGCCGCCGGCCACGTCGATCACGTAGATCGTCAGGTCCGACAGTTCCGGGCTGAACGTGGCCGCGAGGTTGTCGCCGCCCGATTCGATGAAGACGATGTCGGCGTCGGGGAAGCGGCCCAGCATGCGGTCGACGGCTTCCAGGTTGATCGAGGCATCCTCGCGGATCGCCGTGTGCGGGCAACCGCCCGTCTCCACGCCCATGATCCGTTCCTCGGGCAGCGCGCCGGCCACCGTCAGCAGGCGCTGGTCTTCCTTCGTGTAGATGTCGTTGGTGATCGCGACCAGGTCGTAGCGTTCGCGCATGGCCTTGCACAGCATTTCGAGCAGGGTCGTCTTGCCGGAGCCGACGGGGCCGCCGATGCCGACGCGCAGCGGTGGCAGTTTCTTGGTGCGGCGGGAGGAAGCGGAGGGCGTGTTCATGGTCGGGCGTTCAGGAGCGGAACAGTCGGGAGTACTGGGTTTCGTGCCGCGCCGACAGGATGCCGAGCAGCGGGGCGAACGTGTTGATGGCCTCGGGCGGCGTGGCGAGCGCGCGGCGCACGGCGTCGGCGATCGTGCCGCGCAGCGCGACGAGAATCTTCTGGCCGGCGAGCTGGCCGAGCGGCACCGCCTTCAGCGCGGCCGCGGCCTGGTTTTCGACCCAGCCGAACGCGTAGGCGGTCAGCACCGCGTCGGGCGTGGCGTCGTGCGCGGCGGCCGCGAATGCGTAGGCGGTGGGCAGCGCGACCGGCCTGATCGCCGCGAGCGTGGCGCGCCGTGCCGCGTCGCCCCATTCGAGCGAGGCGCACAACTGCGCGAGCGACCAGCCCATCTGCTCGGTTTCGCGGCGCAGTTCGGCCGATTCGCGGCTGGCGATGAATTCGGCGTTGGCCTCGGCGAGCGCGGCCGCGTCGTGCGTGCGCCAGCGTTCGAGCTGATGCGCGAGGAACGGCAGCTCGCAGGCGGCGAGCACGTCGGCCAGGCCGCTGGCGATCCATTCGCGCGCGCTGTCGGCGTCGTGGATCAGGTTCGCGTCGAGCGCGGCCTCGAAGCCCTGCGAATAGCTGAAGCCGCCGATCGGCAGCGCCGGCGAGGCGAGGTGCAGCAGCGCGACGAGTTCAGCCGTGTCCATGCTCGCGCTTGCGGAACGTGATGGCGACGGGCTTGGGGTCGTGCGAATGGTCGTGCTTGCAGGCGTCGGTGTGGACGTGGCCGGGCTGGCCGTGATCGTGCGAGTGCGCGGCGGCGTCGCCGTGCGCATGATCGTGACCGCAGGCTGCCGTGTGAACGTGGCCGCCGTGGGAATGATCGTGGCCGTGATCGTGCGAATGCGCGGCGTCGCCATGCGCGTGATCGTGACCGCAGGCTGCCGTATGCACGTGGCCGCCGTGTGAATGATCGTGCCCGTGATCGTGCGAATGCGCGGCGTCGCCATGCGCATGATCGTGACCGCAGGCTGCCGTGTGAACGTGGCCGCCGTGGGAATGATCGTGGCCGTGATCGTGCGAGTGCGCGGCGTCGCCATGCGCGTGATCGTGACCGCAGGCTGCCGTATGCACATGGCCGTGGTGCGAATGATCGTGCCCATGGTCATGCGAATGCGCATGACCATGATGCTCGCCGTACACCTGCTGCGCGAGCGCGTAATCCTCGGCGAACGTCGCGTCGTGGCCGTGCTTGTGGCCGCCGCCGTATGCGCCGGCTTCGGGCTGGAACGGCGCGTCCACGCGCTCCACCTTCGCGCCGAGCCGCGTCAGCATGTCGGCCAGCACCGGATCGTATTCGAGCACCAGCGTGTCCGCGCCGATCTGCACCGGCGTGTGGCGATTGCCGAGGTGATAGGCGGCGCGCGTGAACGTCAGCGCATTCGGCGCGCGCACGCGCATCACGGCTTCGGACGCCGCGACGATGCGCACCAGCTTGCCGTCGTCGGCCACCAGCACGTCGCCGTCGGCCAGCACGGTGCCGCGCGGCAGCACCACGCCCACCTCCTCGCCGTTGTCGAGCGTCGCGGCGAAGCGGCTCTTGCAGCGGGCGTCGTAGGCCAGCGTGAGGGTGGGCGCGCGCGCGACCAGCGAGGCCGCGAGCTTGACGTTGGGGGCGATGCGTTTGTCGAGAGTGCGCATGAATCAGAACAGGAAGTAGCGCTGCGCCATCGGCAGCACGGTGGCGGGTTCGCAGGTCAGCAACAGGCCGTTCGCCACCACGTCGTAGGTTTCCGGGTCGACGGTGATGTTGGGCCGCCACGCATTGTGGACCATGTCGGCCTTGGTGACGGTGCGGCAGCCGCGCACCGGCACCACGCGCTTGGCCAGGCCGTAGCGCGCCGCGACGCCGTTGTCCAGCGCGAGCTGCGAGACGAAGGTCAGCGAGGTGCGGCCGAGCGCGCCGCCGCGGGTGGCGAACATCTCGCGGAAATGCACCGGCTGCGGCGTCGGGATCGATGCGTTCGGGTCGCCCATCTGCGCGACCGCGATCATGCCGCCCTTGAGGATCATGGCCGGCTTCACGCCGAAGAACGCCGGTTCCCACAGCACCAGATCGGCCCACTTGCCCGGCTCGATCGAGCCGACTTCGTGCGCGATGCCGTGCGTGAGCGCCGGGTTGATGGTGTACTTCGCGACGTAGCGCTTGGCGCGGAAGTTGTCGTTGCGCTCGCCGTCCTCGGGCAGCTTGCCGCGCTGCACCTTCATCTTGTGCGCGGTCTGCCAGGCGCGGATGATCACCTCGCCCACCCGGCCCATCGCCTGCGAATCCGACGACATCATCGACAGCGCGCCGAGGTCGTGCAGGATGTCCTCGGCGGCGATCGTCTCGCGGCGGATTCGCGATTCGGCGAACGCCAGATCCTCGGCGATCGACGGATCGAGGTGATGGCACACCATCAGCATGTCGAGGTGTTCGTCGAGCGTGTTGATCGTGTAGGGCCGCGTCGGGTTGGTCGACGAGGGCAGCACGTTCAGCTCCGAGCACACCTTGAGGATGTCGGGCGCATGGCCGCCGCCCGCGCCTTCGGTGTGATACGTGTGGATCGTGCGGCCCTTGAACGCGGCCACCGTCGATTCGACGAAACCGCCTTCGTTCAGCGTGTCGGTGTGGATCGCCACCTGCGTATCGGTTGCGTCCGCAACGGTGAGGCAGTTGTCGATCGCGGCGGGCGTCGAGCCCCAATCCTCGTGCAGCTTCAGGCCGATCGCGCCGGCCGCGATCTGTTCCTCGGCGGGCTGCGGCAGGCTCACGTTGCCCTTGCCGAGAAAGCCGATGTTGATCGGCCAGCCGTCGGCGGCCTGCAGCATCCGTTCGATGTGCCACGGGCCGGGGGTGCAGGTGGTGGCGTTGGTGCCGGCCGCCGGGCCGGTGCCGCCGCCGATCATGGTGGTGACGCCCGAGGCCAGCGCCTCGTCGATCTGCTGCGGGCTGATGAAGTGGATGTGGGTGTCGATGCCGCCCGCCGTCACGATCATGCCTTCGCCCGCGATCACTTCGGTGGCCGCGCCGATCGCGATCGTCACGCCGGGCTGGATGTCGGGGTTGCCGGCCTTGCCGATCGACTGGATGCGGCCGTCCTTGAGGGCGATGTCCGCCTTCACGATGCCCCAGTGATCGAGGATCACGGCATTGGTGATGACGGTGTCGGCCACCTCGGTGGCAACGCGCTGCGACTGGCCCATGCCGTCGCGAATCACCTTGCCGCCGCCGAATTTCACTTCCTCGCCATAGATCGTGCAGTCGCGCTCGACCTCGATCAGCAGCTCGGTATCGGCCAGGCGGATGCGGTCGCCGGTGGTCGGGCCGAACATTTCCGCGTAGGCGCGGCGGCTCAAGCGTAGTGTCATGGTGTCGAATCCTTGGAGCGCCCGGCGATGCGCCGGGCAGCGAACAACTGAACAACGGTTACGGGCTGCGAACCCACGGCGCGGGCGCTCAGAGCTTGCCCATCACCTTGCCCTGGAAGCCGTAGACGATGCGGTCGCCGGCCAGTTCGACCAGCTCGACGGTGCGCGTCTGGCCCGGCTCGAAGCGCACGGCCGTGCCCGACGCGATGTTGAGCCGGAAGCCGCGCGCGGCGGCGCGGTCGAACGACAGCGCATCGTTGACTTCGTGGAAGTGGTAATGCGAGCCGACCTGCACCGGCCGGTCGCCGGTATTGGCGACGGCCAGCGTGATGGTCGGGCGGCCGACGTTCAGCTCGTGATCGCCGTCGTCGGTGAGGATTTCGCCGGGAATCATCGTGGGCCTCAGGGAATCGGGTGGTGGACGGTGACCAGCTTGGTGCCGTCGGGGAAGGTGGCCTCGACCTGGATGTCGGGGATCATCTCCGCGATGCCGTCCATCACGTCGTCGCGCGTGAGCAGCGTGGTGCCGTAGTGCATGACCTCGGCCACCGTCTTGCCGTCGCGCGCCGCTTCCATCAGCGCGGCGGTGATGAACGCGATCGTCTCCGGATAGTTGAGCTTCAAGCCGCGGGCGCGGCGGCGCTCGGCGAGCAGCGCGGCGGTGAAGATCAGCAGTTTGTCTTTCTCTCGTGGAGTCAGCTTCATGAAAGCCCGATGTTTAGCTAGACGTAATAATTCGACCGCGCGTTGCATGCACGGCAACCGGCCGATCGTAGCATCGTGTGCCGTGCGCGGCACGGCGGCAGTTCATGAACGCAAGCCGTGTGCCATGCGGTAGTGCGTCGTGTGTCGGATTTGCGTGCGTGCGTTCACCGCCTCGGTGCGACGCGGCCGGCGCGATGCCTCGCGGTGGTGCAGGGGAAAGGGGCGATCAGGTTTGCCAGAGCCGCAGCGCTCGCGCTTCGACGCCGTGCACCAGCGGACGCAGCCGCGTCCATTGCTCGACGAACAGGTTCTGCAGCGCCTCGACCGAGCCGGCCAGCGCGCGGATCAGCATCACGCGCGGCGCGACGCAGGTGACGCCGGCGCGCAGCGTGTCGCCGAACGGCAGCGCGGGGGCCAGCGATTCGGCCAGTGCATCGGTGCAGGCGTCGCCGATCGCCCACAGCGTGCCGTAGACGGGAAAGCCCGCCAGCCCCTGCGGCGTGACGCGCAGCGGTTCGGTCGCGCCGAGATGTGCGCGCTCGATCCAGAGCGGTGCGCCGTCGGCGCCCGCGATGCGCGCCGACGAGGCGATCCGGCCGACCGACCAGGTTTCGCCGGCCGCCTGCCGGCCCAGTTGCGAGACGTCCCAGCCGATCACGCTGGCGCGCTCGCCCACCGTCAGCGAGAACTCCAGCGAGGCCTGAGTGGCGTCGAAGAACAGGTTGTTTTGCGGCAGCCAGTCGAGCTTCGCGTCGTCGGCCACCGCGATGGCGATCCGTTGCCGCGCGTCGAGGCCGTTCGACTTGTACCACTTGGTGGCGCCCGGCGTGGTGATCACCGCGTGCGAACCGCTGCCGATCTGCACGGCGATGTCGAGCCGGTCGCCGCCCGCGACGCCGCCGGGCGGATGCACGATCACCGCGTGGCAGATCGCGTCGCCTTCGGGGTAGAGCGGGCGCTGGATGCGCAGCGGGCCGTCGTGACGGCGATGCACGAGCGCCGAGCGCCCCGTGCGCTGCCGCTCGAAGCCGAGTTCGAGCATCGCGCGCCAGGCTTTCTTGGTGGCGGCGACCGGGGCGGCGGGCAGGTCGGTGGCGGCTGCGGTGCGATGGTCGGGCGAATCGGTAGCGGACATCGGGGGACTGGCATCGGAGAAAGGGGCGCAACGTATTCGGGCGCCGTGGCGCGCCGCCATGCTACACCACGGTGGGGGCGCGAGCGGGCGGCGGCGAGCCTGCCGCCTCGCACGGTACACTGCCGGTTCCGTTCCGGCGTGCCGGCAGGCCGCCGGATGCATCGTTCGATCAGGAGGAACCGCGCATGTATATCGCAATGAATCGTTTCAAGGTGGCCCTGGGTTCGGAGGCCGCCTTCGAGCAGGTCTGGCTCGATCGCGACACGCAACTGAAAACGGTCCCGGGGTTCGTGGAGTTCCATCTGCTGCGCGGCCCCACGCGCGAGGACCACGTGCTCTACGCGAGCCACACCGTCTGGGCGAACCATGCGGCGTTCGTCGACTGGACGCAATCGGAGGCATTTCGCGCGGCTCATCGCAATGCGGGCGGCGCGAACCGCCCGCTTTACCTCGGCCATCCGGAGTTCGAGGGCTTCGAGGTCATCCAGACCGTGGCCTGAGCGGTGGCCCGGCGCGGCGCGCCGGCCAGCTATACGCTCACACGGCGATCAGTTCTCGAACCCCGTTCGCTTCCATCTCGCTGCCGGCGCCGCCCGTGACGATCTCGCCGCGGCTCATCACCCAATACTGATCGGCGATCGAGCGTGCGAAATCGTAGTACTGCTCGACCAGCAGCACCGTCATGTTGGTTTCGTCAACGAGCTGGCGCAGCGTGCGGCCGATGTCCTGGATGATCGACGGCTGGATGCCTTCGGTCGGCTCGTCGAGGATCAGCAATTGCGGCTCGCTCATCAGCGCACGGCCGATCGCAAGCTGCTGTTGCTGCCCGCCCGACAGGTCGCCGCCACGCCGCGCGCGCATGTCCTTCAACACCGGAAACAGCTCGTAGATGCGGTCCGGCACCTTCGACGGCGCCTTGCGGCTCGCCGCGCCCACCAGCAGGTTTTCCTCCACCGTCAGGCGCGGAAAGATGTCGCGGCCCTGCGGCACGTAGGCCAGCCCGGCGGCCACCCGCGCATGCGGTGCCAATGCGTCGAGCGGCTTGCCGCGCCACGCCACGCTGCCGTTCTTCGCGGCCACCACGCCCATCAGGCAGCGCAGCAGCGTGGTCTTGCCCACGCCGTTGCGCCCGAGCAGCACGGTCAGCTTGCCGTCCTCGGCGGTGAGATTG
>NZ_BAAILN010000038.1:4301-41689 GCF_054589155.1 Burkholderia sp. 3C | reverse complement strand
GGTTCGACGGTTCGACGGTTCGACGGTTCGACGGTTCGACGGTTCGACGGTTCGACGGTTCGACGGTTCGACGGTTCGACGGTTCGACGGTTCGGCGGTGCGGCGGTGCGGCAGTTCAGCCCCTCACCGCTTCGGCTGCGGCAGCGCCGGAAACGCGCTGCCGTCGTCGGGCTGGCCGTCCTCGCGCGGCGCGGCGCGTTCGAGCGAATAGAGCCAGGCCAGCAGTTCCGCCACGGCCTGATACAGCGCGGGCGGAATCCGGTCGTCGAGATCGACCTGCATCAGCAGCGACACCATCTCGGGCGCCGTATGCACGTACAGCCCGGCCTCGCGCGCCCGCGCGACGATCATCTCCGCCACCAGTCCGTAGCCCTTGGCGACCACGCGCGGCGCGCTGTCGCCGCCGTTCGGGTCGTAGACGAGCGCGGCCGCGCCCTTGCGCCGGTCGGCGCTCACAGCCAGGCTCCGTCGTCGAGGAAGCCGAACTCGTCGATGTCGTCGAAATCGCCGAGCGGACGGGACCCCGGCGCGGGTGCCGCGGGTGCGCCACGCGCGGCGGTAGCCTGCCCGTAGGCCGCCGCGGCGGCGCGCGACGCGAAGGTGTCGAACGCATCGGGCGCGCTGTCCACGGCGCGGATCGACAGGCCGCCCAGTTCCAGCCCCGAAACCAGCAGGCGCTGACGCAACTGGTCACCGTGGGCGTTGAGCCGTGCCGCGCCCTCGTTGGAAGCGCTCAAGCGCGCGACCACCTGCGAGCCGGTCAGCACCAGTTCGGCATCCACCGCGCCGAGCGACGGCAACGACAGCACCAACCGCGTACGCCAGGCAAGCTGGCCATCGTCGCCCTGCGCGCCGCCGGCGTCGGGCTCGATGCTCCAGTCGAGCCGCGCGCCGGGCCATGCCTCGCCGGCCCAGCGGAACTGGTCGGTGGCCAGCAGATCGAGCTGCTGGCGCACCAGCGGCAACGTGGCCGGGTGGACGGTGGCCATCGCCGCCGCGTTGTTGGCGTTGGTCGCGCCGGCATCGGCCGCGCCGGGCGGGTTCGAGAGCGCGTCGAGCAGACGGTTCGCGCCGTTGTCGGCCGCCAGCGACGCGTAGGCCGACGCGCCGCTCGCACCGAACTGGCCGGCGGGCGCGCCGTGCGTGCCCTGGCCGGCGGCCGTGCCCCCCGCCTGAGCCGGCGCGGAAGATGCGGAGGACGAGGATGCCGAGCCCGAGGACCCTGGCGGAGCACCGCCGCCCGGAGTCCGCGCGCCGGGATCGCGCGTCAATTGCTGCTGCGGCTCGCCGGCGAGATCGGCGACCGGGCGCTGGCCCGCCAGCCACTGGGCGAGATGGGATTCGTAGAACAGGCCGCTGTCGGACACCGCACGCGCCAACGCGGCGGCCAGCGCCGCCACGGCCGCGTTCGCCGCCGCCGAGGCAACGGGTGCGGCGTTGGCGGCGCCATTTGCGCCATTCGCGGCGTTGCCGGCACCCGCAGCATTACCCGCCCCTTGCGCGCCGGCATTGCCGGCCCCCGCCGTCGCGGCGCTCGATGCCGAGCCGGCGCCATTCCCCGCACCCGCCGAACCGGCCGCGGCCGCCCCCGCTCCAGCCTGCGCAGCCGCCCCGCCATCCGCCGCCGCAGCCGGCATCAGCAGCGCCGCGATCTGCGGCCCGGTCAGCAGCGGCACGCTGCCGATCACGACCGGCGTGGCGTCGCCACCGAAACGGGAGATCGCGTCGAGCGTCAGCGCGACGTTCGACAGTGCGGTCTGGGCGGAGGGAGCGGGCGGCGTCGTGGCCGGCAACGGCAGCGGCGCGGGCGTCGCGGTGCCGGGCGCACCGGCCGGCACGCCGACCTGCGCGGCCGAAGCGGCGGGCGCGCCGGCCGACACGCCTTCGAGCAGGCTGTCGATCCGGCTGACAAGCATGGCAGCGGTAACGGCGTCGATCCCGGTCATCGTGAGCTTGCGCGCGGCATCACGCCGGCGTCGTGAGAGTGACGGCCGCCTGTCGCGTTCAGCGACGTGCCTGGTAGATGTCCTTGAGCACCCGCGTCGAGCGGCCGGCGTCGAACAGCGCCGACAGCCGGGCCACTTCGGGGCTCGCCAGATCGCGAATCGCCGCGTCGTCGGCCAGGATGCGGCGGATCAGCGTGTACTTGTGGCCGCGTTCGGCCTGATCGAGCAGCACCCCTTCCTCGGCGACCCGGAGGCCGTCGACGAGCACCTGATACTCGCTCTGCAGCCCATTGACCGCCGTCCAGTCGGCACCGCGGGCGGCCGTCAGCATCTGGCCGGATACATCCGCGATAGCCTCATAGAGGGCGAGGTAGGCTGCCTTGCGATTCATCGTGCGATTTCCGGCTGGGCTTGGGATGCCATCATGCGTGCGACTTCCGGAGCGATGCCGCTCCAGGCTTCCTCCAGCGTGGCGAGCAACCCGTCGACCTCGACGAGCATCGCATCGCTGGCCTTCACGTTCGCCTCGAGCAGGCGGCGCACGATGTAGGCGTAAAGGGCGTCGAGCCGGCCGGCGATCTCGCCGCCGGCCTCGACGTTCAACGAGGCCTGCAGGCCGTTCTCGACGATCCGCATGGCCTTGCCGATCGCGTCGCCGCGCGCGCCGACGTTGCCGGCGCTCAGGTGCAGGCGTGCATGGGCGATCGCCTTGCGGGCGCCCTCGTAGAGCATGGCGATCAGGCGATGCGGAGACGCGCCCATCACCCCTGTCTCGACGCCGACGCGCGCGTAGGCGTTGGCTCCAGCGTGTCCTGGGGAAAACATGACGGCCCTCCTGTTGGTGCGATCGTGACGGGTTACGCGACGCCCGTCGAAACGGCACGTGTAACGCAGAGTAATAACGGCGTTATCGGTAAGGGCGAGGAAAGCTTTAGAGCGCGGGCCGTATCGGACGCAAAAAGAGGGTCGTTCAGACCGACATCTGCATGATGTCGTTGTAGGCGCTGACCAGCTTGTTACGGACCTGAAGCCCGAACTGGAAACCGATGTTGGCCTTCTGCGCGTCCACCACCACGTCGTTCAGCGACACGTTCGGGGCGCCCAGTTCGAACGCCTTGGCCTCGTTGGCCGAGGTGGCCTGCGCGTCGCTGATCTTGTCCAGCGAGGACTTCAGCGCGCTCGCGAAGCTGCTGGCCGTGGCCGCGCCGTTGCTGGCGCCGGTGGCCGCCGCACTGGCGCTGCCGGTGGCCTGGGCGGCCATCGCCTGCATTTGTTGAAGCGCCGAAGCGATTCCGTTGACGGGCGCAGTCATGAAGTCTCCGCAGAAAGAGTCGGGGTGACGGACCGGCGCCGGGCCGGCAGGCGGGCACGCCCGATCCGGCCCCGGTGGTTCGCGACGGCCGCCCCGAGGGGGCAGCAAAACGGCGCGATGCCGGATTGCGAGCAAGGATAGCAAGCGCCCCCGGCGGCAAAGCCGGTGAAGTACGGGTAAAACTCGGTTCTTTTCGGCCGATGGGGGGTGGGCGCGAGCCGGAATAATCGCATCGTGTCATTGTCCGTCCGCTCGGCCGAGCGGCAGCCGCTGTGGAGAACCCCGAAGCATGGATTCGCAGGCCAATTCGCTGATCAACCCCGACGCGCGCACCGCCGTCGCCGGCACGTCGCCCAACGCGGCGATGCCCGGTGGCGCGCTGCCGGGCGCTGGCGCAGGCGCTGCCGACTTCGGTCTGGGCGGCTTTGCCGAGCGCCTGTCCGGCTTCTCGGGCCTGTCGCGGATGCGCACCAATCCCAAGCTGCCGTTCGTGATCATCACGGCGCTCGTGATCGCCGCCATCGTCGCGCTGGTGCTGTGGAGCCGCGCCCCGGATTACAAGGTGCTGTACAGCAACCTGTCCGATCGCGACGGCGGCGCCATCATTACCGCACTGCAGCAATCCAATACCCCGTATCAATTCACCGATGGCGGCGGCGCGATCCTGGTGCCGTCCAATCTGGTGCATGAAACGCGCCTGAAGCTGGCCGCGATGGGCCTGCCCAAGGGCGGCTCGGTCGGTTTCGAGCTGATGGACAACCAGAAGTTCGGCATCAGCCAGTTCGCCGAGCAGGTCAATTACCAGCGCGCGCTCGAAGGCGAGCTCGAACGCACCATCGCGTCGATCAACGCCGTGCGCGGCGCGCGCGTGCATCTGGCGATCCCGAAGCCGTCGGTATTCGTGCGCGATCGCGAGGCGCCGAGCGCCTCGGTGTTCGTCGACCTGTACCCGGGCCGCGTGCTCGACGACGGCCAGGTGCTCGCGATCACCCGCATGGTCGCCTCGGGCGTGCCCGACATGCCGGCCAAGAACGTCACGATCGTCGACCAGGACGGCAACCTGCTGACCCAGCAGTCGTCGGCCTCGGGCCTCGACGCCAACCAGCTCAAGTACGTGCAGCAGGTCGAGCGCAATACAGAGAAACGCATCGACACGATCCTCGCGCCGATGTTCGGCGCCGGCAACACGCGCGCACAGGTCAGCGCCGACATCGATTTCTCGCACACCGAGCAAACCTCGGAAAGCTACAGCCCGAACGGCGCGCAGCAGCAGGCCGCGATCCGCAGCCAGCAGACCTCCAGCTCGACCGAGATGTCGCAAAGCGGCGCGGGCGGGGTGCCGGGCGCGCTGTCGAACACGCCGCCGCAGCCGGCCTCGGCCCCGATCACGGGCGCCAGCGGCGCGGCCGGCACGCCGCCGACGCCGGTCAGCGACCACAAGGATTCGACCACCAACTACGAACTCGACAAGACCGTGCGTCACGTCGAGCAGGCCACGGGCGGCGTCAAGCGCCTGTCGGTGGCGGTGGTGGTCAACAACCTGCCGGTGGCCGACGCGAAGGGCCACGTCACCATGCAGCCGCTGACGGCCGACAAGCTCGCGCAGGTCCAGCAGCTCGTGAAGGACGCGATGGGCTTCGACGCCAAGCGCGGCGACTCGGTCAACGTGGTCAACAGCCAGTTCACCGAAATCGCCGATCCGCTGGCCAACGTGCCGTGGTGGCGCACGCCGGACATGATCGCGATGGCCAAGGACATCGCCAAGTGGCTGGGCATCGCCGCCGCCGCCGCCGCGCTGTATTTCATGTTCGTGCGCCCGGCGATGCGCCGGGCGTTCCCCCCGCCCGAACCGGCCGCCGTTCCTGGCCTGACCGCACTGGGCGGCCCCGACGAGCCCGCGCTCGACGGCCTGCCGGCGCTCGAATCGAACGCCGCCGGCGGCGCCTCGGACGATCCGGCCCTCCTCCCGTTCGAGGCGGACAAGCACCGCTACGAACGCAATCTCGAATACGCACGCTCGATCGCCAAGCAGGATCCGAAGATCGTCGCGGCCGTCGTGAAAAACTGGGTGAGCGATGAGCGCTGAAGGCCTGATGAAAAGCGCGCTGCTGCTGATGTCGATCGGCGAGGAAGAAGCGGCGCAGGTGTTCAAGTTCCTGGGCCCGCGCGAGGTCCAGAAGATCGGCGTGACCATGGCCACGCTGAAGAACGTCACGCGCGAGCAGCTCGACGAGGTGCTCAAGGAGTTCGTGGGCGAGGCCGAAAAGCATTCGGCGCTGTCGCTCGACTCCGGCGACTACATCCGCTCGGTGCTGACCAAGGCGCTCGGCGAGGACCGCGCCGGCGTGATCATCGACCGAATCCTGCAGGGCAGCGACACCAGCGGGATCGAGGGCCTCAAGTGGATGGACTCGGGCGCGGTGGCCGAGCTGATCAAGAACGAGCACCCGCAGATCATCGCGACCATCCTCGTCCATCTCGACCGCGATCAGGCCTCCGAAATCGCCTCGTGCTTCACCGAGCGGCTGCGTAACGACGTGCTGCTGCGGATCGCCACGCTCGACGGCATCCAGCCGGCCGCGCTGCGCGAACTCGACGAGGTGCTGACCGGCCTGCTGTCGGGCAGCGACAACCTCAAGCGCAGCCCGATGGGCGGCATCCGCACGGCGGCCGAAATCCTGAACTTCATGACGAGCACGCACGAGGAATCGGTGATCGAGAACGTCAAGTCCTACGACCCGGACCTGGCGCAGAAGATCATCGACGAGATGTTCGTGTTCGAGAACCTGCTCGACCTGGAAGATCGCGCGATCCAGCTGATCCTCAAGGAAGTCGAGTCGGAAACGCTGATCATCGCGCTGAAGGGCGCGCAACCGCCGCTGCGCCAGAAGTTCCTGGCCAACATGTCGCAACGCGCGGCCGAACTGCTCGCCGAGGATCTCGACGCGCGCGGCCCGGTGCGCGTGTCGGAAGTGGAGCAGCAGCAGCGCAAGATTCTGACGATCGTCCGCACGCTGGCCGAGAACGGCCAGGTGGTGCTGGGCGGCAAGGCGGAAGACGCGTATGTCTGAGCGCGCGCACAGCAGCGCCGCCACCCTCACCGCCTATCAGCGGTGGGAGATGGCTTCGTTCGACCCGAAGCCGCCCCCGCCGCCCGAGGACAACAGCGAAGCCGCCGCCGCCGCGCTGGCCGCCGAACTGCAGCGCGTGCGCGACGCCGCGCATGCCGAGGGCATGGCGAGCGGCCAGGCCGAAGGCCACGCGCTCGGCTATCACGCCGGCCAGGAAGCCGGCTACGCGGCCGGCATCGAGGCGGGCCGTACCGAAATGCATATTGCCGCCGAGCATTTCGCGGCGCTCGCGCGCTCGTTCGACGAGGCGCTGCAAGGCGCGCGCGACGCGCTGGCCGACGATCTCGCGCAACTGGCGCTCGATCTGGCGCAACAGGTGCTGCGTCAGCACGTCCAGCTCGATCCGAGCACCGTGCTGGCCGCCGCGCGCGAGGCGCTGGCCGCCGAGCCGGCGCTGACCGGCGCACCGCAACTGATCGTCGGCACCGCCGATCTGCCGGTGGTCGAAGCCTATCTGCAGGAAGAACTCGACACGCGCGGCTGGACCGTGCGCGTCGATCCGACCATCGAGCGCGGCGGCTGCCGCGCGCAAGCCGCCTCGGGCGAGATCGACGCGACCCTGCCGACGCGCTGGGAGCGCGTGGCCGCCGCGCTCGGCCATTCGAGCGAGTGGTAAGCCCATCATGACCCGCGCCGCCGACCCCGCCCCGAAAGCTTCCGCCGCCGCCCAGGCCGCGGCCGCTGCTGCATCGGCGGCGGCTGCTGCGGCGCTGGCGGCCAATCCGCACGTCGCGCACTGGCGCGGCAAGCTCGACGCGATGCGCGAGCTCGGCGCACGCGCGCTGCCGCTGCGCCCGAGCGGGCGCCTGACGCGCGCGGCCGGCCTGGTGCTCGAAGCAACCGGGCTGCGGCTGTCGGTGGGCGCCGAATGCATCATCGAATTGCCGGCCGGCAGCACGCTGCCGGTGGCCGAAGCCGAAGTGGTGGGCTTCTCCGGCGACCGGCTGTTCCTGATGCCGACCACCGCCGTGGCCGGCGTGCTGCCCGGCGCGCGCGTCTGGCCGCTGGAGCGCGCGCCGATCGCCGATCCGCTGGCCGGCGCGAAACGCCTGCCGGTGGGCTGGCAGATGCTCGGCCGCGTGGTGGACGCCTCGGGCCGTCCGCTCGATCGGCTCGGCCCGCTCGGCGCCGACATCGACGCGCCGCTGTCGGCCCCCACCATCAACCCGCTCGAACGCGAGCCGATCCACCATGTGCTCGACGTCGGCGTGCGCGCGATCAACGCGCTGCTGACGGTGGGCCGCGGCCAGCGCATGGGCCTGTTCGCAGGCTCCGGCGTCGGCAAATCGGTGCTGCTCGGCACCATGGCGCGCTATACCAGCGCCGAGGTGATCGTGATCGGCCTGATCGGCGAGCGCGGCCGGGAAGTGAAGGAATTCATCGAGCAGATCCTCGGCGAGGACGGCCTCGCCCGCTCGGTGGTGGTGGCCGCGCCGGCCGACGTCTCGCCGCTCCTGCGGATGCAGGGCGCGGCCTACGCCACCTCGCTGGCGGAATACTTCCGCGACCAGGGCAAGCACGTGCTGCTGCTGATGGATTCGCTCACGCGCTACGCGATGGCGCAGCGCGAGATCGCGCTGGCGATCGGCGAACCGCCGGCCACCAAGGGCTACCCGCCGTCGGTGTTCGCCAAGCTGCCGGCGCTGGTCGAGCGCACCGGCAACGGCCCCGAGGGCGGCGGCTCGATCACCGCGTTCTACACGGTGCTGACCGAGGGCGACGACCAGCAGGACCCGATCGCCGATTCGGCGCGCGCGATCCTCGACGGCCACATCGTGCTGTCGCGCCAGTTGGCCGAGGCCGGCCACTATCCGGCGATCGACATCGAGCAATCGATCAGCCGCGCGATGACCGCGCTGATCGACGAGCGCCACCTCGACCGCGTGCGCCGTTTCAAGCAGATGCTGTCGCGCTACCAGCGCAACCGCGACCTGATCGCGGTGGGCGCCTACGCGCCGGGCCGTGACGCCCACCTCGATCGCGCGATCGCGCTGTATCCGCGCATCGAATCGTTTCTTCAGCAGGGCTTTCGAGAATGCGCGCCGTTCGACGCGTGCATGGACGCGCTCGATGCCCTGTTCCCCGCCGAAGGAGGCTGACGATGGCTGCAAGCTTTCCGCTGCAAATCCTGCTGGACCGTGCCCAGGAAGAACTCGACAACGCCGCCAAGCAGCTCGGCCAGGCGCAACGCGACCGCAGCTCGGCGCAGGAGCAGCTCGATGCGCTGATGCGCTATCGCGACGAATACCACGCGCGCTTCGCCGAGGAGGCCAAGTCCGGCATGGCCGCCGGCAAGATGCGCAATTTCCAGTCGTTCATCGACACGCTCGACGCGGCGATCGGCCAGCAGCGCCGGATCGTCGGCGCCGCCGACGCGCGCCTCGATGTGGCCCGCCCGGCGTGGCAGGACCGCAAGCGCACGGTCGGTTCGTATGAAATCCTGCAGGCCCGCGGCGTCAAGCAGGAGGAGCACCGTGCCGCGAAACGCGAGCAGCGCGACGCCGACGAGCACGCGGCGAAGATGCTGCGCATGCGCGCCGACGCCGCGCACGCTTCCGAATAATTCGACCGAGACACCGCCATGCCCGCTCTTTCCCTGACCGCATCGCTGCTCGACGCCGCCAGCGCCGTGACCCAGAGCACGCGCAGCAACGACGCCGCCAGCCAGGCCTCGACGCCGTTCTCGCAGACGCTGCAGCACAGCGTGGCGAGCCAGCAGCAACAGCAGCCGAAGCCGGCCGCCAGCAGCACCGCGAACGCGGCAGCCAATGCAGCGGCGGCGGCGCAGACTCAGGCGTCCAACACCGGCAGCACCGACACCGGCGTCGGCGGCGTGCATGGCCATCGCGGCCATCACGGCAAATCGGATCAGAGCAACGGCTCGGACGACACCCAGGACGCGTCGCAAGCCGCGACGACGCCGGCCGATGCCGCCGCGCTCGCCGCCGCCGCCGCGATCCAGGCGCAGTTGCAGGCGCGCCAGGACGGCACCACCGGCAATGGCAGCAGCGCCGACGCGAGCGCCGCGGCCACGGCCGCCGCCAACGCACTGGCCGCCAATGCCGCCAGCGCCGCCACGGCCAGCGCCACCGACGCAAAAGCGGCCGCCGCCGCGCAACTCGCCGCCGGCACCAACGCCACGTCCAATGCCACCGCCGCCACCGGCAACGGCATCGCCGACGCGCTGCACGCGGCGCTCGATCGCCTGACCAACGGCGGCGCGGCCGCCGCCGCGATCCCGGCCGCCCACGACGCCAACGCGGGCAACGGCGCCACCGGCAACAATGCCGGCGCGCAACTCGGCAACGGCAACGCCGGTGCCGCGATCGCCCACGCCGCCACCGACCGCAACCCGACTACCGCCGTCTCGCCGTCCGAATTCGCGGCCGCCGCGAACGCCTCGAACACGGCCGGCAGCGCGACCACCGGCACGCATACCGACGCCATGCTCGCGCAGGCCGACACCAGCTCCTCGCAATCGGCGCTGGCCGCCGCCGCCGCGCAGCAGGCCTCGCCGCTGTCGCAGACGAGCACCGCCACCACGGCCGGCGCGAGCGCCACCGAAGCGAGCCTCGCCGCACGCGTCGGCACGCAGGACTGGACCGATCAATTGAGCCAGAAGGTGGTGTTCCTCTCGAGCGCGCATCAGCAAAGCGCCTCGCTGACGCTGAACCCGCCCGATCTCGGCCCGCTCCAGGTGGTGTTGAGCGTCGCCGAGAATCATGCGCACGCGCTGTTCGTGTCGCAGCATCCGCAAGTGCGCGAGGCCGTCGAGGCCGCGCTGCCGAAGCTGCGCGAAGCGATGGAATCGAACGGCCTGAGCCTGGGCAGCGCGAACGTCAGCGATGGCGGCGCCGGATTCGCGCAGCAGGACGCGCAACAGCAATCCTCGGGCGGAAGCGCAACGCGACGCGGCGGCGCGGTATACGGCGCGTCGGGCTCGGGCGCCGACGCCCTGGCCGGCGTTGCCGCGAGCACGTCGAGCGCCGCGACGCAGCAGCGCGTCGGGATGGTCGATACGTTCGCGTAAGCGCCTCCGTTCAGTTGCCGGCCGCAACGGCCGACGGCCTGGCGCGGATCGTCTCGGGCGCCGCGCCGCCCCGGCGGGCCGCCGCGATGAATTCCGCGGCGCGCTCGCCGATCATCACCGACGGCGCATTGGTATTGCCGCCGATCAGCGTCGGCATCACCGACGCATCCACCACCCGCAAGCCCTCCACGCCCCGCACCCGCAATTGCGGATCGACCACCGCGCGCGCATCGCTGCCCATCCGGCAGGTGCCGACCGGGTGGTAGATGGTGTCCGCGTGCGCGACGATCGTGGCGCGCAGCGTTGCATCGTCGTCCGAAGGATCGGTATACAGCTCGCGGCCGCCCTGCGAGGCTAGCGGCTCGGCGGCGAGAATCCGCCGCATCGCCTTCGCGCCCGTCAGCAGCAGGTCGAGATCGCGTGCATCGCTGAAAAAGCGCGGATCGATGCGCGGCGCATCGCGCGCGTCGCCGCTCGCCAGCGCCACCGTGCCGCGGCTTTTCGGGCGCAGCGCGCAAACATGCAGCGAATAGCCGAAGCCCCAGTGCATGTGGCGGTTGTGATCGTCGACCAGCGCGGTGCAGAAATGCAGTTGCAGGTCGGGCCGGTCCAGCCCCGGCTCGCTCTTGAGGAAGCCGCCCGCCTCGGCCACGTTGCTCGACATCATGCCGTCGCCCTTGCGCAGCCAGCGCAGCACTTGCGGCGTCATCTTCGCGATGCCGCGCACGCACACCCCCACCAGCTCCGACGAATTCACGCGCTTGTTGATGATGAAATCGATGTGGTCAATCAGGTTCTGGCCGACCTCGGGCGCATCGTGCACCACCTCGATGCCGTGGCGGCGCAGTTCGTCGGCGGGGCCGATGCCCGAGCACATCAGCAATTGCGGCGAATTGAACGCGCCGGCCGAGACGATCACCTCGGCGCGCGCGCCCAGCGTTTCGACCTTGCCGCCGCGCGCGAGCGTCACGCCGGTCGCGCGCTTGCCGTCGAAGCCGATGCGCAGCACCGTGGCGCCGGTCAGGATGGACAGGTTCGCGCGCGGCCGATCGTACAAATAGGCGCGCGCCACGCTGCAGCGCGCGCCGTCGCGATGCGTGACCTGATAGAAGCCCACGCCTTCCTGCTCGGGGCCGTTGAAATCGTCGTTGAGCGGATAGCCGGCCGCGTGCGCCGCATCGATGAATCGTTGTGCGAACGGATTCTTGAAGCGCAGGTCAGACACCGTCAACGGGCCGTCGCCGCCGTGCCAGGCGTTGGTGCCGCGCTGGTTGCCTTCGGCGCGGCGGAAGTACGGCAGCACGTCGTTCCAGCCCCAGCCGGTGCAGCCCAGCTCCGCCCATTCGTCGTAATCGAGCGGATGGCCGCGCGTGTAGATCATCGCGTTGATCGCGCTCGATCCGCCGAGGCCGCGCCCGCGCGGCTGGTAGCCGCGACGGCCGCCGAGGCCCGGCTGCGGTTCGGTTTCGTAGCCGTAGTTGGTGCCGATCTTGAACGGCACCAGCGCGGCGATGCCCACCGGCATGTTGACGAGCAGGTTGCGCTGATTGCTGCCGCCCGCTTCGATCAGCGCGATGGTCGCGTCGGGGCAGGCGTCGGCCAGGCGCGCGGCGAGGCTCGCGCCGCCCGAACCGCCACCGACGATGAGATAGTCGTACTGCATGTCATGTCTCCTTCATGTCATGGACAGCGACCGGCTTCGGGTCGTTTTTCGCTTGTAATGTCCGCGCATTGTAGGAACGCGGCGCGCGGCGCGGCGCATCGAATCAAGAGCGATTCCTCTAAACGCCGGCCGCGTCCCGCCTTAAGATGGCCGGATTCGCCTCGCGCGACGGAGCGCGGTTCGATGCAGCCGCCTCCCGCGAAATGGGAGACAGAGGAATGGATCAGCAGGTTCTGACGGCCACGCATCGAGTCACGAATCAGGCGCCGCCGCTCGCCGATTACAACGCGTTTGAAACCGACGCCGTGCTCGCGGCCGCCGTGCAACGGCACGGCGCGGGCTGGCATCGAACGGCGCTCGCGCAACACGGCGCCACGCTCACCACGCCCGACACGCTCGCGCTCGCCGAACTCGCCAATCGCCACACGCCTGAACTCGCCACGCACGACGCACGCGGCGAACGCATCGACGCACTCGAATTCCATCCAAGCTGGCACCAATTGTTGGGACTGCTACGCGCCGAGGGTGCGCATGCGCTGCCGTTCGCCGAACCGCGCACGGGGGCGATGGCCGCGCGCTGCGCCAGCTATTTCCTGCATGCGCAGCTCGAATCCGGCTCGCTGTGCCCGCTGACCATGACGTTCGCGAGCATCCCCGTGCTGCAAAAGGAACCGGCCCTGTTCGACACGCTGCGCGACAAGCTCTACGCGCGCGAGCACGACCCGCGCGACGTGCCGCTCGCGCACAAGCGCTCGATGATGATCGGCATGGGCATGACCGAGAAGCAGGGCGGCTCCGACGTGCGAAGCAACGAGACGCGCGCCTGGCCGCTCGGCGCGGGCGGGCGCGGCGAGCCGTATCGGCTGGTCGGTCACAAGTGGTTCTTTTCCGCGCCGCAATGCGACGCGCACCTGGTGCTCGCGCGCACCGGCGACCACGCCGGCATCTCGTGCTTCTACGTGCCCCGTTTCACGCCCGACGGCCGCAAGAACGCCGTGCAGGTGCAGCGCCTGAAGGACAAGCTCGGCAACCGCTCGAACGCGAGCAGCGAAGTGGAATTCCTCGATGCCTACGGCGTGATGATCGGCGAGGAAGGCCGCGGCGTGCCGACCATCATCGAGATGGCGAACCTCACCCGGCTCGATTGCGTGATCGGCAGCGCCGCGCTGATGCGCGCCGCGCTCGTGCAGGCGATCCACCATGCGCGCCATCGCAGCGCGTTCGGCAAGCGCCTCGCCGAGCAGCCGTTGATGCGCAACGTGCTGGCCGATCTCGCGATCGAATCGGAAGCGGCCAGCACGCTGTTCATGCAGCTTGCCGATGCGGTCGAGCACGACGATGGCCAATCGGCGGAGGCGCGCGGCTGGCGTCGCATCGTCACGCCGGCCGCGAAGTTCTGGGTCTGCAAGCGCGCGCTCGAATTCACCGGCGAGGCGATGGAGGTGTGGGGCGGCAACGGTTATGTCGAAACCGGCCCGATGGCGCGCTTTTATCGCGAGGCGCCCGTCAACTCGATCTGGGAAGGCTCGGGCAACGTGATGTGCCTCGATGTGCTGCGCGCGATCGAACGCGAGCCCGACGCGGCCGCCGCGCTGATCAGCGCCTGGCGCGCCGATCTGGCCGCGCATCCCGATGCGCTGCGCGCCCTCGACGAACTGACGCGCGCGTTCGCGCTGCCGCCCGACGAACGCGAAGCATCCGCGCGCCGCATCGCGCAGCGCATCGCGTTGATCGCCCAGGCCGCGCTGCTGCACCGCCATGCGCCCGAGGCCGTGGCCGATGCGTTCGAGGCCACGCGCTTCGGCGCGGCGAGCCACGAATCGGGGCGCGTCTACGGCACGCTGCCCGCCCGTTTCGACCACGCCGCGCTGATCGAGCGCGCATTCCCGGCCTGAGGTTCGGCCGCCATCCCGCCAGCCAAGAACAGGAGGAGACGATGAAGAACGACCTGCCCGGCCTCGCCACGCTCGACGCGTTGCTGCACGACCAGCGCGCCGCCTATCTGCGCGCACCGTATCCGTCGTGGGACGCGCGCGCGGGGCATTTGCGCGCGTTGCGCACGATGCTGATCGACCACGCCGACGCGCTGGCCGAGGCGATCAACGCCGATTTCGGCCACCGCGCCAAGCAGGAAGTGCTGCTCTCCGAAATCTGGATGGCGAAGGAAGAACTCGACGAAGCGCTGCGCCACGGCAAGCGCTGGATGCGCGCGCGCCGCAAGCCGATGAACAAGTGGCTGATGCCGGCGCGCGCCACGGTGATCCCGCAGCCGCTCGGCGTGATCGGCATCGTGGTGCCGTGGAATTACCCGGTGCTGCTCGCGGCCGGGCCGTTGATCTGCGCGCTCGCGGCCGGCAACCGCGCAATCGTGAAGATGTCCGAACTGACGCCGCGCACCTCCGAATTGTTCGAAGTCCTGATTTCGAAGACGTTCTCGCGCGATCACGTGGCCGTGGTCAACGGCGATGCGGAGATCGGCGCGGCGTTCAGCCGGCTGCCGTTCGATCATCTGCTGTTTACCGGCTCCACGCAGGTCGGCCGCCATGTGATGCGCGCCGCTGCCGATCACCTGACGCCGGTCACGCTCGAACTGGGCGGCAAGTCGCCGGCCATCGTCGGGCCGGGCGCGCGCTTCGACAATGCCGTCGATGCGATCGTCGCCGGCAAGACGTTGAACGCGGGCCAGACCTGCATCGCGCCCGACTACGTGCTGGTGCCGCGCGGCAAGGAGGAAGCATTCATCGCGCGGGCGCGAGCGCGCGTCGCGAAGCTGTATCCGGATTTCACCCGCAACGCCGATTACACCTCGATCATCTCCGAGCGGCATTTCGCGCGGCTCGACCGGCTCGCCACCGAGGCGCAGGCCGCCGGCGCGACACTGCACCCGCTGACCGATGCGAGCGCCGATCCGGCCATGCGCCGCTTCGCGCCGATCGCGATCACCGGCACGCCCGATGCGTCGCCGCTGATGCAGGAGGAAATTTTCGGGCCGCTGCTGCCGATCGTGCCGTACGACACGCTCGATCAGGCGATCGCCTATATCAACGCGCGGCCGCGGCCGCTCGCGTTGTATCTGTTCGAGGAATCGCGCGCGAGCATCGAGCGCGTCATGCAACACACGATCTCGGGCGGCGTGTCGATCAACGAGACGCTGATGCATATCGCCTGCGGCACGCTGCCGTTCGGCGGCGTGGGCGCGAGCGGGATGGGCGCGTATCACGGCTACGACGGCTTCGTGACGTTCTCGAAGATGAAGCCGGTGCTGACGCAATCGCGCCTGAACGCGCGCAACCTGCTCTCGCCGCCCTACGGCAAACGCTTCGCAGGGCTGATCAAGTTGATGTTGAAGTTCTGAGTGGGGTATTCAGATGTGGCGGGCAGGACCGTTGCATGCGCAACGACCTGCCCTGGCGTGCGGAATCAGACGGGCCAGAGCGGCCCTTCCTGCATCGTGCCGATCTGCTCGCGCAGTTCGAGCACGCGCTCTTCCCAGTAGCGATGTGTGTTGAACCACGGGAACGCGGCGGGGAACGCCGGATCGTCCCAGCGCCGCGCGATCCATGCCGAATAGTGGATCAGCCGCAGCGTGCGCAGCGCCTCGACCAGATGCAGTTCGCGCGGATCGAATTCGCAGAAATCCTCATAGCCGGCCAGCAGGTCGGCCAGCGCCGCCGATGCGCCGGCGCGATCACCGGGCAGCAGCAGCCAGAGATCCTGGATCGCGGGCGCCATGCGACTGTCGTCGAAATCGACGAAGTGCGGGCCGGCATCGGTCCACAGCACGTTGCTCGGATGGCAATCGCCATGCGCGCGCAGCAGGCGCACGTCGCCGGCCCGCTCGAACGCGGCCTCGACGCCTTCGAGCGCCAGCGAGACCACCGTTTCGTAGGCCGCGCGCAACTCGGCGGGAATCATGTCCTGCGCGAGCAGGTAATCGCGCGGCTCGTAGCCGAAGCTGCGGATATCGAGCGTGGGCCGCTCGCGATACGACTCGGTCGCGCCCACCGCATGAATCCGGCCGATGAAGCGGCCGAGCCATTCGAGCGTGTCGCGCCGGTCGAGTTCGGGCGCGCGCCCGCCGCGACGGTCGAACACCGAGAAACGAAAACCCTCGAACGCGTGCAGCGTGTGGCCGTCGAGCGTGCGCGCCGGCACGGCCGGAATTTCGCGCGCGGCCAGTTCGGCCACGAACGCGTGTTCTTCGAGAATCGCCGCGTCGGACCAGCGTTGCGGGCGGTAGAACTTCGCGACGATCGGCGGGCTGTCTTCGATGCCGACCTGATAGACGCGGTTCTCGTAGCTGTTGAGCGCGAGCAGGCGGCCGTCGGTGCGCAGGCCGGCGGGCATCAGCACGCTGTCGAGCGCATCGAGCACGCGCTCGGGCGTGAGGCCCGCAAAAGGAAGGCCGGCGCTGGCGCCGGCCGGGGTGGGTTCGATGGAGTCGTCGTGCATGCCGGCATTGTGCCCCGCGCGGCAGCGCTTGACGAGATCTCAGTGAATCGCCGCGCCCGCGGGCAACACCGATTCGCCGGTATCGATCAGGTCCTCGAGAAAGAAGGGTTCGGTGTTCAGTTCCTTCGAATCGCCCGGCACGCCCGCGTACCAGGTCACCATCGCCATGTCTCCGAGAAGGCGCTGGACGATGCCACGTGCCCCCTTCGGAACGGCGATATGCGTAGTGCAGACAATCGAACCGACATGCATGATGTTTCCCCGCTTCTAAAACCGGCCGGTGTGCCGGCCGCGAATACTGGAATGCGCCGCCCAAGGGCGAAAACACGACTCCGTTGTCAATCGATTCGCACTTCGATGGAATTGCGTCGATGCCCAATCACGTCACGGCGCTTGCCGCGATCCGGCCGCGGCGCCCCGAAACGCGGGGCTTGACCGGCCGCACCGGAAAACAGACCGGCGTGCATCATCATAACCCGACTATCGTGACGGTCAGCAGAACACAAAAACATGCCTATTGCGTGACGTTGTTTGCAACACGAACGCCGCTGCATGCACGCGCAACCGCTTC
This sequence comes from Burkholderia sp. 3C, assembly GCF_054589155.1. NCBI lineage: Bacteria > Pseudomonadati > Pseudomonadota > Betaproteobacteria > Burkholderiales > Burkholderiaceae > Burkholderia > Burkholderia sp. 3C. Next base: position 24,584 of record NZ_BAAILN010000038.1, on the reverse strand, counting down.
TCGTGGGGGCGCAATCGCGGCAACCGGCGTATCGTTGCGGTTTGTTCGTTGTCTGGAGAATCAGCGTGACCGCTTCGCCCGGGTCGCCGGAGCCGGCCGCCAGCCGCTCCGCGCAGGCCGCCCCGCCCCCTTCCGTGCCGCCCTATCTCGAGCGCGGCACGCGCGGCTACTGGCACGCGAGCATCGCGCTGCTGTTCGCCGGCTACACCACCTTCTCGCTGCTCTACTACGTGCAGCCGCTGCTGCCCGAGTTCTCGACGACGTTCGACGTCAGCCCCGCGCAGAGCAGCCTCTCGCTGTCGTTCGCAACGGCCGCGCTCGCGCTGGCGATTTTCGTGGCGGGCTTCGTGTCCGAGACCTTGAGCCGGCACCGGCTCATGACGCTGTCGCTGACGCTCTCCTCGCTGCTGACTTTGGCCGCCGCGTTCGTGCCGCATTGGCATCAACTGCTGGTGCTGCGCGCGCTGACGGGCCTCGCGCTCGGCGGCGTGCCGGCGGTGGCGATGGCCTATCTCGCCGAGGAAGTGCATCCCGACGGCCTCGGGCTGGCGATGGGCTTGTACGTGGGCGGCACCGCGATCGGCGGAATGGCCGGGCGCGTGATCACCGGCGTGCTGGCCGAGCTGTTCGGCTGGCGCATCGCGGTGGCCGGCATCGGCGTGCTCGGCCTCGCCTCGATGCTCGCGTTCCGCGCGCTGCTGCCGCCGTCGCAGCACTTCACGCCGCGCCGCGGGCTGGGCCTCGCGCATCATCGCAGCGCGCTCGCGCGGCACCTGACGGGCCGCCGCGAGTTGCCCGCGCTGTTCCTGATGGCGTTCGTGCTGATGGGCAGCTTCGTCACGCTCTACAACTACATCGGCTACCGGCTGCTGGCGCCGCCGTATTCGATGAATCAGGCCACCATCGGCGCGATCTTCGTCGTGTATCTGGTGGGGGTGTTCGCGTCGCCGTGGTCGGGGCGCATGGCCGATTCGGTCGGGCGCGGGCGCGTGCTGATCGGCAGCATCGTGATGATGGCGCTAGGCGTCGCGCTCACGTTGCTCGCGCCGGTGGCGGCCATCGCGGCCGGCATCGCCTGCGTCACGTTCGGCTTCTTCGCGGGCCATTCGGTGGCGAGCGGCTGGGTCGGACGGCTCGCCAAGGAAGGCAAGGGGCAGGCCGCCGCGCTGTATCTGCTGTCGTACTACATCGGCTCCAGCGTGATGGGCTCGCTCGGCGGGCATGCCTGGAGCGGCTCGGGCTGGGCCGGCGTGACCACGCTGGTGGGCGCGCTGCTGGCGCTCGGCCTGCTTGCCTCGATCTGGCTGCGCACGCGCGAACGCGCCGGGGCGGCCTGATCGGGTTGCGCGGCAAGCGGTGCGCAACGCCGCCCGCCGGCACGCGCCACGCTTGCGGCGCACCGCGCGCTGCGCTAACGTAGCGATTCGTCCGATTTACTACGGTTTCCGAAACATGCGGCCTCACGCGCCCGTCCACGTCATCGATTGCCTGCCGCCTCTGGCGCGGCGGCTCGTGCGTGCGCAAGCCGCGCCCCCTCCCCCTGTCGATCCGCCGCGCCTCGGCGCGCCCCCGCCGCTTCGCGCGGCCCGGCGCGGCTGACCCGCGCCGGCACGTTTCACTCACCGGTTCCGCCCGTTTCCCACGCTCGCGCTTCGCGCGGCGCAGGCACGTGCGCGACCGTCGCCGACTCCGATCGACACGGGATCTCCCATGCGTTTTCTGCAACGCGCGTTCGTCGCGCACTTCACCACTTCTTCGTTCGTCCTGCTCTGGAGCAGCGGCGCCATCTTCGCCGAACTCGGCGTGCGCCATGCCTCGGCGCTGGCCTTCCTGATCGCACGTTTCGCAGTGGCCTCGCTCGCGCTGGCGGCCATCGCCGGCCGACGCGGCCGATGGTTGCCGCCGTGCGGCGGGCGCCGCATCACGGCCCTGATCGGCACGCTGATGGGTGGCTATTCGATCACGTACCTGTTCGCGCTCCAGCACGGCATCACGCCCGGCATGCTGGCCACGCTGCTCGGCGCGCAGCCGATCCTGACGCTGGCGCTGGTGGAGCGGCGCTGGTCCGCGCCGCGCCTGGCCGGCCTGCTGCTCGCGCTGACCGGGCTGGCGCTGGTGGTCTGGCACGGCCTCGACGGCGGCGGCGTCTCGCTGGCCGGCGTGGCGATCGCGCTGGCGGCGCTCGTCACGATCACCGCCGGCGCGCTGCTGCAAAAGCACAGCGGCGTCGCGCCCGCCGACGGCCTGGCGATGCAGAACGCCGTGGGCCTCGCGATGAGCCTCGCCTGCGTGCCGTTCGCGCCGGCCGGCGCGCTCGCATTCGAGGCCGGCTGGCCGTTCGTCGTCGCAGTGTTGTGGCTCGGCATCGTGATCTCGGTGGCCGGGCAGATGCTGTTCTACCGGTTGATGCGCGACGGCGACGCCGTCAACGTGACGAGCCTGTTCTACCTCGTGCCGGTGGTCACCACGCTGATGGATGCGATCGGTTTCGGCAACCTGCCGGGCCGGCTCGAAATCGCCGGAATGGCCGCGATCCTGGCCGGCCTGGTGCTGGTGTTCCGCCATGCGCCCGATCGAGCGATGCCGAACAAGAAAGCCATCGGTAATATTTCGGAAAGCGAACGATAGGGCGGCGCGCGTACCTGTGCGCCGGGAAGTCTTTCCCCGAATCGGTAACAATCTGGAATGCGAAATGTGAGTTTTCCTTGCCTATACTCGAATCAACCGCCCGCATCACGATGAGCGGATTCGATCGAGGAGGGAGACAATCATGGGCTACTTCACCGTAGGCGATTTCATTCTTCTGATTCCGATGGCGCTTGCCGGCGCACTGTTCCTTGGCGCGGTTCCCTGCGGCACGCATCACGTCCGGCACAACCTGCTGCGCGTGATTGGCGCGATGCTCGGCGTGGGCGTCGCGTTGCTGCTCGTGGAGGGCTTGCCCGCGCTGATCTAGCGCGGCAGCGGATCATCGCGCATGCACGGCGCGCGGCCCTCGCGGCGCGCCGTGGCTTTCCCGCTTCGCTCTCGCGGCCGTCACGCCGGGCCGGACATGGACGTGCGCATCCCGGTGCCGCTACACTGCGGCGTCCTGACGATGCGTTCCTGCGAGGAAATCCATGACCCGAGCGATCTCGGTTGCCTTGATTGTCGGCGGCCTCGTGCTGCTGTATTTCGGCGGCCAGTCCTTCCATTCGTTCAACGACAGCCTGTCGCGCCTGTTCACCGGCTCGCCGGCCACCAAGACGATCCTGCTCGTCGCGGGCGGCGCCGTGGCGACGCTGGCCGGGCTGATCGGCCTGGCGATGCCGGGCGGCAAACGCTGAACGCGCCGCCCCACCCAGCGCCGCACCATGAAAAAAGCAGCCGATTCGGGCTGCTTTTTTTATCGATGCGCGACGCACGCGCTGCACGTCACCTCACAGCCTGACATCCGGCTTCGACGCCGAGCGCGACCCGGCCACCGGCCGGTTGCTCTCGCCGTGATAGGTGTAGACGAGCGAGAACTTCACGCGATCGCTGCGGTTCTGCCCGGCCGAATGCAGCGTATTGCAGTGGAAGAACACCACGTCGCCCGGTTGCAGTTCGGGGCACACGGCACGATCGATCATGGCCCGGTTGGCCGGCAGGTCGCCACGGAAGAACTTCGCGTCGTCGAACGCCTCGGCGCCGAACGTGGCCGTATGCGAGCCGGGCACGAGCCAGAGCGCGCCGTTCTCGTTGGTTTCGGCGCCCACCGCGAGCCAGACCGACACCAGATCGGCCCGCTCGAACGCCCAATAACGAAAATCGCGATGCCAGCCGGTCAGGCTGCCGTACATCGGATGCTTGGTCATCATGCAGTTGTGATGCACGCGCGAGAGCAGTGCCGTCTCGCCGAAATACGCCTGCATCCAGGCGGCGATCTCGGGTGCGGTGGCACGCTCGGCGAACGCCGGCGAACGGCCGTGCGCGTCGAGCAGACGGCGCACCGTCTTGCCGCCCGGCGCATCCTTCGATTCGGGCGCGCCCGGATAACGCAGGTCGGCCTCGAATTCGAGCGGCTCGGCCGCCTCGTGCAACTCGCGCTCGGCCTCGGCCTTCAGCGCCGCGCAGGTTTCCGGCGCGACCAGCCCGCGGGCGATCACGTAACCGTGCTCGCGCAATGCTGCGATCTGCGCGCGAATCATCTCGGACTGCTGTGAAGACATGGTCGACTCGGTGTCGTTTTGATGAATCGATGATTGTATGACGGCGCACGATTCGGCGGAACCCGGGCCCGGGCAACGCCCGGCCCTTTTTTCACGGGTGCCTCGGAACTGTCGTGCCGCCCGCACGGACTAACCCCGCGAACGGCATCGGGCCTGCACGACTTCCTGGCGTCACGGAGCGCCGGTAGCCTGTCGCGGCCTGTCATTTCGACTGGCGCGGTCTTTTTTGGCATCCGCTACCATGCAGCGGTAGGTCGCCAGGGGCCACTTTTACTCAGGCGTCGGAATCCGGCCACCCGAAGCGGTCACCGATCCGGCCCTTTACGAGCCAAGTCACATCGTCATGTCTTTCAGCCTCACCTCCCGTCTGACCCGCGCCGCCAAGCGTCTTGCGCCGCTCGAGCCGCGCCGGATCGTCCGCACGCTGCGCCACCATCAGGCGCGCACGCGTGCCCTGGCCAGCCGCGCGGTCACGCCGTCCGCGCCGCGCCTCGGCAGCGGCCTGCGCACGTGGCTGCACAACTTCCTGGCCGCGATGCGCGCCCACGCCAAGACGCGCCGCCTCGGCCTGCCGGCGCTGCTGCGCAAGCCATCGTCGCTGCGCCTGCTGACGCTGCGCCGCGCGAACGGGCCGCGCCGCCGCGTCAACCGCCCGCGTCGCCTGCTGGCCAGCGCAGGCTGGTTCGCGTTCGGCGCGCGCTGAAGCGAAGTCGCCCGCCGGCTTGAGGCGGGTACGCGGGGCCTTCGGCGGCATGCTCGGCTGCGGTAGCCTGGTCGGCCGCTTCAGCGTCTGCCATCCGCATCGACACGCCAGCGCTCAGGCGGCCCGAATCGAGCGTATCGCGCGATCCGGCCATGCTTCGGTAAAGCCTCCCGCCGCGCCGACGACACGCAGCCCATCCCCGCAGCAACAAAAAACCCCGGCCTGGACCGGGGTTTTCTTTGCGCGCCGAAGCGCGCGGCCAGCGTGGCGCGGCTTACGCCGTTTGCGCCACGGCCGGCTCGACGCCGGCTGCCTCGGCGAGGATCAGCGCCTTGTCGGTCGCTTCCCACGTGAATTCCGGCTCCGAGCGGCCGAAGTGGCCGTAGGCGGCCGTCTTTTCGTAGATCGGACGCAGCAGGTCGAGCATCTGCACGATGCCCTTCGGACGCAGGTCGAAATGCTCGCGCACGAGCTTCGTGATGACGTCGTCGGACACCTTGCCCGTGCCGAACGTGTTGACCATCACCGAGGTCGGCTCGGCCACGCCGATTGCGTACGACACCTGGATCAGCGCGCGCGAGGCCAGGCCCGCGGCAACGATGTTCTTGGCGACGTAACGGCCCGCATAGGCGGCCGAACGGTCGACCTTCGACGGATCCTTGCCCGAGAACGCGCCGCCACCGTGCGGGGCTGCGCCGCCGTAGGTATCGACGATGATCTTGCGGCCGGTCAGGCCGCAATCGCCTTGCGGGCCACCGATCACGAAACGGCCGGTGGGGTTCACGAGGAACTTGATGTCGCCCTTGATCAGCTCGGCCGGCAGCGTCGGCTTGATGATCTCCTCGATCACGGCTTCGCGCAGTTGCGGCAGGTCGATGTCCGGCGAATGCTGGGTGGACAGCACCACGGTGTCGATCGCATGCGGCTTGCCGTCGACGTAGCGGACGGTGACCTGCGACTTCGCGTCGGGACGCAGCCACGGCAGGCGGCCGTCGCGGCGCAGGTTGGCCTGGCGCTCGACCAGACGGTGCGACAGGTAGATCGGCAGCGGCATCAGTTCCGGCGTTTCGTCGCACGCGTAACCGAACATCAGGCCCTGGTCGCCCGCGCCCTGATCGAGGTTGTTGTCGTGCGCGCGATCGACGCCTTGCGCGATGTCCGGCGATTGCTTGTCGTAGGCGACCAGCACCGCGCAGCCCTTGTAGTCGATGCCGAAATCGGTGTTGTCGTAGCCGATGCGACGGATGGTGTCGCGCGCGATCTGGATGTAGTCGATGTTGGCGGTGGTGGTGATTTCACCCGCCAGCACGACGAGACCGGTATTGCACAGCGTTTCGGCGGCCACGCGCGAGTATTTATCCTGCGTGAGGATCGCGTCGAGGATAGCGTCGGAAATTTGATCGGCGACCTTGTCCGGATGACCTTCGGATACGGATTCGGACGTGAAGAAGAAGTCGTTTGCCACTTGAGTCAGCTCCTGTGTGGTTACGGTTGCATTCACGTAGCCAGCTTCGGAAGCGATTGAAGCGGCGACGCTTTAGCGGATTTCTTGATCCGGATGAGCGCTTTGGCCCTGCCGGCTTCGCCCCGCAAGTTGTCAGTTAACTCGGCGAAGCCCGTATTATAGCGACTTTATTCATCAGTCACGCAAGAGCCCCGACGTGCCGGCCCTCACGATCCTTCAGAATTCCCATCCTTTCCCGCCTGCCGCGCAAGCGCATGGAGCATGCGCATGCTAGGGCGCCTCGCCACCCGGCTCGCACTGCTTGTGCTGAAGCTGTTCGCAGTACTGCCTTACGGCGTGACGGCGCGCTTCGGCGACGGCCTCGGCTGGCTGCTCTATCGCATTCCGAGCAGGCGAAAACGCATCGTACATACGAATTTGAAACTTTGCTTTCCTGAATGGAGCGACGCGCGGCGCGAGGAAATCGCCGGCAAGCATTTCCGTCATGCGATCCGCAGCTACGTCGAGCGCAGCGTGCAATGGTTCGGCTCCGAGAAGAAGCTCGCCAAGCTGATCGAGGTGGACAGCGCGATCGATCTGACCGATCCGGACATGCCGCCCACGCTGCTGCTTGGCTTTCATTTCGTCGGCATCGAGGCGGGCTCGGTCTGGATCAATCATGAGTTGCAACGCACCTGCGGTTCGTTGTACCAACCATTTTCCAACCCGGTGATCGAAGCGGAGGCCAAGCGCGCGCGCAGCCGCTTCGACGCCGAAATGGCCGGCCGCGCCGACAGCGCGCGCATCGTGCTGCGCTGGCTGCGCGACCGCAAGCCGGTCATGCTCGGCGCCGACATGGATTACGGACTGCGCAACTCCACGTTCGTGCCGTTCTTCGGCATTCCCACCTGCACGCTGACCGCCGTCGGCCGCCTGGCCATGACGGGCCGCGCTCAACTGGTGCCGTTCATCGGCGAGGTGCTGCCGAACTACAAGGGCTACCGGCTGCGCGTATTCAAGCCGTGGGAGAACTACCCCACCGGCAACGACGATCTCGATGCGCGCCGCATGAATGCCTTCCTCGAAGAGCAGATCCTGCTGATGCCCGAGCAGTATTACTGGGTCCACAAGCGCTTCAAGACGCGCCCCGAAGGCCAGCCCGGCTTTTATTGAGCGACGCGCGCGGCGCACTCGTCGCGCAGGTAGCCGAGAAACGCCTGCTGCACCGCCGTGCCGAGCCAGTCGGCGCGCAGCGTATAGCCCACCACGCGCCGCGCCTCCGGGGCTTCCAGCTCCAGCGCGGCCATCTCGCTGCCCGGAAACGCCTCGTCGATCTGCGAGCGCGGCAGCAGCGTGATGCAATCGCTCTCCGCCAGCATCGCCACCATCATCGCCAGCGAGCTCGTCTCGACCACCAGCGGCGGCTTCACCGTCAGTTGCGCGAGCAGCGCATCGATCACGGTGCGGCGCGGCACGTTGCGCTGGGGCACCACCCACTCGTACGCCGCCAGGTCACGCGTGGCCACCCGCTTGCGCCGCGCCAGCCGGTGGCCCTTGCGCACCGCGATCACGTACGGATCGGCGAACAACTCGGTTTCGCCGAGCAGCCCCGTCACGCGCGGCTCGCGCAGCGCGCCGACGATCACGTCGAGCGCGCCGTTCTGCAATTCCCGCGACAGGCGCTCGTACGAGCCTTCGTCGACCGTCACGCGCGCCGCCGGATAGCGCGCACGCAAGCGCTGGATCGCCCGCGCGACGCGGCGGGGCGGCAACATCGGCAGCAGGCCGATCGCCAGCTTGCCGGTGAGCTGGCCGCGCGCGGCGGCCAGATCCTCGCGCGCCTGGGCGATCTCGACCAGCGCCACGCTGAGGCGGCGCGCGAATTCGATGCCGGCCGGATTCGCCGCCACGCTGTGCACGCGGCGCCGGTAGAGCGACACGCCGACCGTCTCCTCCAGTTGCCGCGCCGCGCGATGCACGGCCGGCTGAGAGATGCCGAGCCGCTGGGCCGCCTCGGCCGCCGAACCGGCTTCGGAAATCGCGATGTGGCAGCGCACCTGCGCGTCGGTCAGGTGGCGGCACAGGTTCGCCGCATGGGCCGCGCCAGCCGTGCCGGCCTTGCTTGCCGTGGCCTCACCCACCAGCGCCGCGATGCCGCCCTCGATCTGGTCGAGCATGCGCCGCACGCGCCGCTGCAGGATCGCGCCGTCGGCCGTCAGCTCGCTGCCGCCGAAACCGCGCACGAACAACTGGCCACCGAAACTGGCTTCCAGCTTGGCGATCGCCAGGCTGACGGCCGGCTGCGTGCGTCCGGCCCGCGCCGCGGCCTGGCCGATGCCGCCCGCCTCGCACACCGCGTCGAACAGGAACAGCCGCCGCAGTCGCGACAGGTCGTCGTCGTGCGGATCGTCGTCGCGAATCGCCATCCGTCCCCCTGGGTCGTCTCTGTGGAAACCCCTAGCTTAACCAAAATTTATGTGCCAGGCCTCACTACATATTGCGGCCCGCGACGCCATCCGCCTTACAGTGGCAGCCATTCGTTCCACACCGATTTCAATCAGGAGACCGGACATGTCCGTCGTCATCGATACCCATACCCACGCCATTTCTCCGGATAATCAACGCTATCCGCTCGCACCGGTCGGCGGCCATCAATCCGAGTGGTCGGCCAAGCGCCCGGTCACCTACGCCGGCCTGCTCGAATCGATGGATGCGGCCGGTATCGACCGCGCGGTCGTGGTGCAGGCATCGACGGTGTACGGCAACGACAATAGTTATGTGGTCGACGCGGTGCGTGCGCACCCGGACCGCTTCGCCGGCGTGTTCTCGATCGACGTGCTCGCGGCCGACGCCGTCTCGCAACTGCAGCGCTGGCTCGACGCCGGCCTGTCGGGCCTGCGGCTGTTCACCACCGGCAGCACCATGCCGGGCCAGGCCGGCTGGCTCGACGACGAGCGCTCGTTCCCGGTGTGGGATTACGCGCAGCGCCACGGCGTGTCGATCTGCCTGCAGATGACGGCGCAGGGCATTCCGGCGCTGCTGAACATGCTGGCGCGCTTCCCGGAGATCCGCGTGCTGCTCGATCATCTGGCGCGTCCGGACCTGGCCGGCGGCGCCCCGTACGAAGCGGCCGCGCCGCTGTTCAGCCTGGCCGAACATCGCGGCGTATACCTGAAGCTGACCAACCGCACCATCGCCGAGGCCTCGCGCGGCGCATCGACGCCGGGCGAATTCTTCCCGCGCGTGCTCGACGCGTTCGGCGCCGACCGCATTGCCTGGGGCTCGAACTTCCCGGCCGCCGAGGGTTCGCTGCCGCAACTGCTGGCCGATGCGCGCGACAGCCTCGCGATGCTGCCCGCGCCGGCGCGCGAGGCGATCTTCGGCGGCACGGCGCTGACCGTCTACCCGGCGCTGTCGCGCTGAGCGCGAGCCCGAAACTCATGCATTCCGGAATCCGACGATGACCCGCACCTCGCCCGCCCCGCGCCTGATCACCGCGCTGAAAACCTACCCGCACACGCAACCGCTGAAAACCGGTGCGTTGAGCGACCCGGCCGTCGACCTCGTGTTCGACGACGTCGAGCCGATCCACCGCGCGTTCGCGCCGATGGCGCGCCGCCAGGTCTACGACGTCAGCGAACTGGCGATCGCCACCTATTTGCAGGCGAAGGCCTACGGCAAGCCGCTGGTGCTGCTGCCGTTCGTGATCGCCGCGCGGTTCCAGCAAGGCTGCATCATCTACAACCGCCGCCACGGCGAACTCGACGTGAGCCGCCTGGCCGGCAAGAAGGTGGGCGTGCGCGCCTACACGCAGACCACCGGCATGTGGGTGCGGGCGATCCTCGCCGGCACCTACGGCGTGCCGCTCGAACAGATCGAATGGGTCACGTTCGAGGGCGCGCACCTGGAGGAATACCGCGAGCCGCCGTTCGTGCGCCGCGCTGCCGCCGACCAGAAGATGCTGGCGATGCTGCACGCGGGCGAGCTGGACGCGGCGATCTTCGGCAACGATCTGCCCGACGATCCCGATTTCGCGCCGCTGATTCCCGACGCCGCCGCCGCCGATCAGGCCTGGTACGCGCAACACCGTTTCGTGCCGATCAACCATGTGGTGACGGTCACGCAGGCCGCGGCCGAGGCGCATCCGGAGGCCATTCGCGCGGTGTATAAGCTGCTGTGCGAAGGCAAGGCGGCCGCCGCCGCCGCGAATGGCGGCACCAACGCCGGCAAGCCGGACAAGCTTCTGGCAGGCTACGAGGCGCTGCGCGGCCCGCTGCAGGAAACGATCGCGGCCTGCGAGGCGCAGCAGTTGCTGCCGCGCACGCTGAGCGTCGACGAGATCTTCGCCGACAGCTACGCGATCCTCGGCGACACGGCGCGCTGACCCGCGCCGCGCCGCTTCGTACCCGCATCGGTATCACGCTTTTCGCATGTCGAGCGAGCCCCAGTTCGCCGCCGCACCACCAGGAGACACCATGAGCTTGCCCGGCAAGTCCACCGCCACCGCGCCCCGCCGGCGCCGCCCGTTCTACCGCGACCTGTCGTTCCAGGTCATCGCCGGCATGGCGCTCGGCGTTGCCACGGGCTACGTGTTCCCGAAGTTCGGCATCAACCTGCAGCCGCTCGGCGACGCGTTCATCCGCGTGATCCAGATGCTGATCGGCCCGATCATCTTCTGCACGGTGTGCAGCGGCATTGCCGGCGTGAAGGATTTCGGCAAGGTCGGGCGGGTGGCGATCAAGGCGCTGTTCTATTTCGAGGTGGTCACGTCGCTCGCGCTGGTGCTCGGGCTGGTGGTGATCAACGTGCTGAAGCCGGGCGTGGGCATGAACGTGGACATCCACAGCGTGCATTCGTCGGCCGTGGACGCCTACGTGGCGAAGGCGCACCACGTCGTGACCACCAGCGAATTCCTGCTCAACGTGATCCCGCACACGGCGATCAGCGCGTTCGCCAACGGCGACGTGCTGCAGGTGCTGTTCTTCTCGGTGCTGTTCGCGTTCGGCCTGGCGGCGATCGGCGAGCGCGCCAAGCCCGCGCTCGACCTGATCGATTCGGCGGCCGGCTCGCTGTTCTGGATCATCGGCCTGACCATGAAGGTCGCGCCGCTCGCCGCGTTCGGTGCGATCGCATTCACCGTCAGCAAGTTCGGCTTCGGCACGCTGCTGTCGCTCGGCAAGCTGGTGCTGGAGTTCTACCTGACCTGCGCGCTGTTCCTGGTGCTGATCCTCTGGCCGATCGCGAAGCTGAACGGCTTCAGCCTGCTGCGCCTGATGCGCTACATCGGCGCGGAACTGCTGCTGGTGATCGGCACCAGCTCGTCGGAAACGGTGTTCCCGCAACTGATCGACAAGCTCGAACGGCTCGGCTGCGAAAAATCGGTCGTGGGCCTCGTGCTGCCGACCGCCTACACGTTCAACCACGACGGCACCTGCCTGTATTTCGCGGCCGCCGCCGTGTTTCTCGCGCAGGCCACCAACACGCCGATGAGCTGGCACGACCAACTCGTGCTGCTGCTGGTGCTGCTGCTGACCTCGAAGGGCGCGGCCGGCGTGTCCGGCGCCGCGATCGCGGTGCTCGCCGCCACGCTGGCCGCCTCGAACACGATTCCCGTCGAATCGATCGCGTTGATCCTCGGCATCCACAAGGCGATGTCGAGCGGTTTCGTGTTCACCAACATCGTCGGCAACAGCGTCGCGACGATCGTGGTGGCGAACTGGGAGAAAGCGCTCGACCGCACCGCGCTGCGGCGTGAACTGAAAGCCGGATTCCAGCCCGACGCCGCGCCGCTCGCGCGGCTCGACCGGGCCGAAGGCGGCCACGCCGGCCACTGACCTCGCACGAACCGGCGCCCAGGCGGGCGTCGGTGCAGCAAACGCAGCCCGATACGCTGCGCAATTAATTAGCCCTGCGAATAATAATGCGGTGTCGCGTCGCGGCGCACCGATGGGGCGTGACAACACGGAGACACACGGTGAAGACAAGGGTTTGGAGACACCTCGGGATGGGCCTGTCGGCCAGCACGGCGCTGACGGTGATGCTGCCGGCGCACGCGCAGTCGAGCGTGCAGCTGTACGGCACGGTGGATGGCGGGATTCGCTATCAGACCAACGCGGCGAAGGGCGGCGGCACGATCTACACGATGAATTCGAACGGCTATTTCAGTTCGAACAAGCTCGACTTCCGGGGCCGCGAGGATCTGGGCGGCGGTTGGGATGCGCACTTCCTGCTGGAAAGCGGCTTCAACGTCGGCAACGGCCAGCTGGACAACACCACCAACACGCTGTTCCAGCGGCAATCGTTCGTCGGCCTGGGCAACAAGAAGTACGGTTCGCTCGATTTCGGCCGGCAATACACGATCGCGCACGACATCATCAGCTACTACGATCCGTTCCACTTCCACTTCACGCCGATCCTGCCGCTGACGCAGGCGTCCGACGGCACGCGCAACAACAACGACGTGAAGTACAAGAACCACTTCGGCAACGTGCTGTTCGAGGTGGACAACTCGTTCGGCGGCGTGGCCGGCAATTTCGCCAGCGGCGCGGCGCACGCGGTGGGCCTCACCTACACACTCGGGCCGGCCTCGCTCGGCGGGGTGTACGGGCACCGCAGCGTGCTGTCGGGCACCAACTACGCGGGCGACACCTACTACATGGGCGGGGCCAGCTACCGGCTCGGGCCGGTCGAGCTGTCGGGCGGCTTCATGTCGGAGGATCTGCAAACGCAGGGCGCGCCGCACCAGGTGACCAACAACGCCTTCGGCGGCCTGTCGTGGAACATCAAATCGACGATGGTGCTCTACGGCGGCTATTACCAGACCACGGTGTCGACCGACAAGGCGAGCCGGCGCGGCCTGTCGATCGTCTCGCTGGCGTATCTGCTGTCCAAGCGCACCACGCTGTACGCGGAAGCCGACTACACCTCGTATCGCCATTCGGTGGTCAGCACGCTCAACCCGAACGGCGTGCCGAGCCAGACGGCCGTGACGATCGGCATCGACCATCTGTTCTGATGTAGCGCCAACGGGCGGGCGCGGCCTTCATTGCGGATGGGGGGCGCGCTCGACCTTCGGCATGCCTTTGGCGCGCGCTTGCGCGAGGTCGTGGGCCAGTTGCTCGGCCAGCCAGAGGTCGGCGCGGCCGCCGCGCTCGACGCCGAGCCAGCCTTCGATGCGCAGGGCCATTTCGGGGGAAATCGCGGCGCGGGCGTTGAGCACGCGCGACAGCGCCGCGCGCGTCACGCCGAGTTGCGCCGCGGCTTCGGTGACGGACAGGCCCAGTGCGGGCAACACGTCGTCGCGCAAGGTTTCGCCGGGGTGAGGGGGGTTGAGCATGCGTGTCATTCGGGTAGCGGTTCAGTGATAGTCGCGAGGTGAAATCGCCGGCCGACGCCACGATTGGCATTCAGCTTCCAGAAGATCCTCGCCAAGAAAACAACGATTCTGCAAGCACCGCCATCTCATAACCCTGCGCGATAGTGTCTCGTTCGCTGGCCGTCCGGCCGGCTTGCCGATGAAATCCCCCGTCATTGATTCGCACCCCGAAGCCCGCTACCCCGCCCCCATTCCCGCCCGGCAGTCCATGTATCATTCACGGTCAGGCTGACGCAGCGCGCGCGGCGTACCCGGCGCAGCGCCTCCCCGGCGCGCCGCCCGGCTCGATCGCGCCCCGCCAGCCCCGTCCGACAGGCAACCCTGGAATACCGTGAAACTTCCGTTCACCAAGATGCAAGGCGCCGGCAACGACTTCGTCGTGCTCGACGGCACCGCCGGCGACCTCGGCCTCACGCCGGCGCGCGTGCGCGCGCTCGCCGACCGCCATTTCGGCATCGGCGCCGATCAACTGCTGCTGGTCGAGCGGCCGAGCCTCGATGGCGTCGATTTCAAGTACCGGATCTTCAATTGCGACGGCGGCGAGGTCGAGCATTGCGGCAACGGCGCACGCTGCTTCCTCAAGTTCGTGCGCGACAAGGGCCTGACCGACAAGCGCACGGTGCGCGTCCAGGTGCAGCACGGCGTGATCACGCTGACCATGCAGGAGAACGGCGAGGTGGTGGTCGACATGGGCACGCCCGTGTTCGAGCCGGCCCGCGTGCCGTTCGACGCGGCCGGGCTGGACGCCCGCCGCGAGGGCGCGGACACGCTCTACCCGCTCGACGTGAACGGCGCGACGCGCTGGATCTCCACGGTGTCGATGGGCAATCCGCACGCGGTGCAACTGGTGGACGATGTCGAAGCGTTCCCCGTGCTGGTCGACGGCCCCGCGATCGAGCGCCACGCGCGCTTCCCGCAGCGCGTGAACGCCGGCTTCATGCAGATCGTCTCGCGCAGCGAAGTGAAGCTGCGCGTGTTCGAGCGCGGCGCGGGCGAAACGCTCGCCTGCGGCACCGGCGCCTGCGCGGCCGTCGCGGCCGGCATCCGGCGCGGCGTGCTCGATTCGCCGGTTGCCGTCCACACGCACGGCGGCACCCTGACGATCCGTTGGGACGGCGCCCGCGACGACACCGCCCCGTTGACGATGGCCGGCCCCGCCGTGACCGTCTTCGACGGCGCGATCGAACTGGCCGTCTGAGCCCGCCGACCCGGCCCACCGCCCCGATCCCCCCGCTCCCGAACCCCAGCGCACCGGAACCGAACGCTTTATGAACGAACGCGACGTCGCCGACTATCTGCTCGCCAACCCCGAATTCTTCGCCCGGCACGCCGAACTGCTGGCGACGGTCAAGCTCGCGAGCCCGCACGGCCGAGCCGCGATCTCCCTGCAGGAACGGCAGATGGAGATGCTGCGCGACAAGAACAAGCTGCTCGACCGGCGCCTGGCCGAACTGCTGCGCTACGGCCACGAGAACGACGGCCTGGCCGCGAAGTTCGACCGCTGGAACGCCCGCGTGATCGCCGAGCGCGACCCGCACGCGCTGCCGCGCGCGATCGCCGGCGGCCTGGCCGAGGTGTTCGATGTGCCGCAAACGGCGCTGCGGATCTGGGATGTCGCCGACGCCTATTCGCAGGCCGAATTCGCGCGCCACGTCGGCGAGGAAGTGCGCCTGTTCGCCAACAGCCTGACCACGCCGTATTGCGGCGCCAACACCGGCTTCGAGGCCGCGCAGTGGCTCGCGCCCGTCGAGGCTTCGGCCGAGAGCGGGGAAGGCACCGCTGCCGCCTCGGGCTCGCCCGAATCGATCGCGCTGGTGCCGCTGCGCCCGCCCGGCGCCGACCACGACGCCAACGCGTTCGGCCTGCTGGTGCTCGGCTCGCCCGACACGCGCCGCTTCCACGACGGCATGGGCACCGATTTCCTGGCCCGCATCGGCTCGCTCGCCAGCGCCGCGCTCACGCGCCTGCTGCCGCACTGAGCGGCATCGCCATGACCGACGATCCGATCGCCGCCTACCTGTCGTACCTGCAGCACATCAGGCAGTTGTCGGAGCACACGCTGCGCGGCTACGCGCACGAACTCGACGCGCTCGTCGCGTTCGCGAACGGCCGGCCGCTCGCGAGCCTGGGCGCCGCCGACATGCGCGGCGCCGTGGCGCGCGCCCATGCGGGCGGCCTGTCGGCGCGCTCGATCGCGCACCGGCTGTCGGCCTGGCGCGCGTTCTATCGCTGGTATGCGTTGCGCGTCGAGATGCCGGCCAACCCGGTCGCCACGGTGCGCGCGCCGAAACGCCCGAAGACCTTGCCGAAGGCGCTGTCGGTGGACGACGCCGCCGCGCTGATGGAATCGCCGTTCCCCGACACGCCCGAAGGCGTGCGCGACCGCGCGATCGTCGAGCTGTTCTATTCGTCGGGGCTGCGGCTCGCCGAGCTGGTCGGCCTCGACGTGCATTACGCCCAGGGCGGCGGCTACCGGTCGGATGGCTGGCTCGACCGCGCCGAGGCCGAAGTCACCGTGCTCGGCAAGGGCGGCAAGGAGCGCAAGGTGCCGGTCGGCCGCAAGGCGCTCGACGCGCTCGACGCCTGGCTCGCGCTGCGCGACGGCTGGGTGCGCGCCGATCCGCACCCGCTGTTCCTGTCGGTGCGCGGCAACCGGATGGCGCCCGGCGTGGTGCGCGACCGCGTCAAGCGCGCCGCGCTCACCGCCGGCATTCCGGCCAACGTCCATCCGCACGTGCTGCGCCATTCGTTCGCCACTCACGTGCTGCAATCGAGCGGCGACCTGCGCGCGGTGCAGGAGTTGCTGGGCCACGCCAGCATTTCGGCCACCCAGGTCTATACCTCGCTCGACTTCCAGCATCTGGCGAAGATCTACGACAGCGCCCACCCGCGCGCGAAGAAGCGCGACTGACGCGGCCGGCGGCCGGCGCGGGCCGAGTCCGGCGCACCGGCCGTGTGCCGGTTTTGCGCGGGTTCGGCACCCGTTCCTGCGCCCGTCGCCCACCCGTTTTGCACTGTTTTGCGCCCCGCGCCCGTGTTTTCACCTGCTTGACCGCCGCGCCCCGCGCGGCCCGAATCGATACCGACATGCAAACCGTTACGCTCAAACCGTCGAAAGACAAATCCCTGCTGCGCCGCCATCCGTGGATCTATGCCAACGCGATCGACCGCGTGGACGGCAAGGCGCCCGCGCCCGGCGCGACCGTCATCGTGCGCTCCCACGACGGCCGCTTTCTCGCGCGCGGCGCCTACAGCCCGCATTCGCAGATTCGCGTGCGCGTCTGGAGCTTCGACGAAGCCGAGCCGATCGACCACGCGTTCTTCAAGCGCCGCGTCCAGCGCGCCGTGGCGCATCGCCAGACGATGGTGACCGGCACCGACGCGGTGCGCCTGGTGTTCGGCGAGGCCGACGGCCTGCCCGGCCTGGTGGTCGACTATTACGTGGACGACGGCCTGCCGCACGCGCTGCCGCTCGGCCAGTCGCCCGACGCCACGGCGCCGGCCACCGAGCGCCGCGGCCAGTTGGTCTGCCAGTTCATGGCGGCCGGCGTCGAGGCCTGGAAGGAGGCGATCGTCGCCGCGCTGACGGCCGCCACCGGCTGCCCGAACGTCTATGA
Source organism: Burkholderia sp. 3C (assembly GCF_054589155.1). NCBI lineage: Bacteria > Pseudomonadati > Pseudomonadota > Betaproteobacteria > Burkholderiales > Burkholderiaceae > Burkholderia > Burkholderia sp. 3C. The sequence continues at coordinate 7,255 of NZ_BAAILN010000038.1, read as the reverse complement.
GCGTTCGGATGTGTCGATTCGTCAGAAGGAAGGGCTGGAGCAGATCACCGGCGTGCTGGCCGGCGACGCGCCGCCGCCCACGCTGATCGCGCGCGAGAACGGCGTGCGGTATCACGTCGACGTGCCGAACGGCCACAAGACCGGCTTCTACGTCGATCAGCGCGACAACCGCGCGCTGGTCGGTCAACTGTCGCGCGAGCGCGACGTGCTGAACTGCTTCTGCTACACCGGCGGCTTCTCGCTCGCGGCGCTGGCCGGCGGCGCCCGCCGCGTAGTGTCGATCGATTCGTCGGGCGACGCGCTGGCGCTGGCGCAGCGCAACGTCACCGCCAACGGCCTCGACCCGGCGCGCGCCACCTGGCTCGACGCCGACGCGTTCAAGACCCTGCGCCGCCTGGCCGACGAAGGCGAGCGCTTCGACGTGGTGGTGCTCGATCCGCCGAAGTTCGCGCCGGCGCGCGAGCACGTGGATCGCGCCGCGCGCGCCTACAAGGACATCAACCTGAGCGGCTTCCGGCTGCTGCGTCCGGGCGGCTTGCTGTTTACCTATTCGTGCTCGGGCGCGATCGACATGGATCTGTTCCAGAAGATCGTGGCCGGCGCGGCCGCGGACGCACGCGTCGATGCGCGCATCCTCAAGCGGCTCGGCGCGGGCGTCGATCACCCGCTGCTGACGGCGTTCCCGGAAGGCGAATACCTGAAGGGCCTGCTGTTGCAAATCGCCTGAGCGCCCCGATCTGCGGAATCCGCCGCGCGTATATGGCCGAACGGTCGAGGCGCGCGGTCTTGACAACTATGTTTCAATTAGTGGTTATGCAGGCGCGGCGGCAAGCCGGCGCCGCAATGGCATTGCGCCGGGGCCGTCCCGGCTTTGACCCCGTTTCCCAAACAAGGCGATCGACATGGCCACTCCCGTCACCATCCTTACCGGCTTCCTCGGCAGCGGCAAGACCACGCTGCTCAAGCGCATCCTGAACGAACAGCACGGCATGAAGATCGCCGTGATCGAGAACGAGTTCGGCGAAGAGAACATCGACAACGAAATCCTCGTGCAGGACAGCAACGAGCAGATCATCCAGATGAGCAATGGCTGCATCTGCTGCACGATCCGCGGCGATCTGGCGCGCGCGCTCGGCGATCTGGCCGCCCGCAAGCGCGAAGGCAAGCTCGATTTCGACCGCGTCGTGATCGAAACCACCGGCCTGGCCAACCCCGGCCCGGTCGCGCAAACCTTCTTCATCGACAGCGAGATCGCCGACGATTTCCTGCTCGACGCGATCATCACGCTGGTCGACGCCAAGCACGCCAATGCACAGCTCGACGAGCACGAAGTGGTGCAGCGCCAGGTGGGCTTCGCCGATCGCCTGTTCGTCACCAAGGCCGATCTGGTCGACGAGGCCACGCTCGCCGGCCTCAAGCACCGCCTGATGCACATGAACCCGCGCGCGGCGATCCGCCAGGTGAACTTCGGCGAAGCCGACATCAAGGAAATCTTCGATCTGCGCGGCTTCAACCTGAACGCCAAGCTCGAGATCGATCCGGATTTCCTGGTGGAAGACGATCACGCGCATCACGATCATGGTCATGACCACGGTCACGACCATGGCCACGATCACGCGAACTGCGATCATGACCACGGCCATTGCGATCACGATCACGGCCACGCTCATCAGAACCACCATCACGCGCACCACGACGACAAGATCAAGTCGTTCGTCTACCGCAACGATCGCCCGTTCGATCCGAACAAGCTGGAGGATTTCCTCGGTGGCATCCTGCAGATCTACGGCGAGCGCCTGCTGCGCTACAAGGGCGTGCTGTACATGAAGGGCGTGGATCGCAAGGTGGTGTTCCAGGGCGTGCACCAGATGATGGGCAGCGATCTGGCCGCGAAGTGGCTGCCGGTCGACAAGAAGACCAGCAAGATGGTGTTCATCGGCATCGACCTGCCGCAAGACCTGATCACCGACGGCCTCGACGCCTGCCTCGCGTAACGCAGGAGCACCCGGCCGGCCCCCTTGCGGCGCCGGCCGGCGCAGTTGAATTCCCGCCGTAGCCCACCCGCCCCCTTCCGCGTTCCACCGCTGCCGCCTTGCCATTGCCGGCCGCCTTTCCCTCGCCTTTCAACGCGCCCGAACGTTCGCGTCATTGTCGTTTTTACAGGGCAGGCACATGATTTGATCGCGTCATCGCTTTTTCGCGTTCCGCAGGTTATATTTTTGGGATATCCGGGCGGCGCGACCGCGGAATCCCCCCTATGCGGAACTGCGGAGCGATTCAGTTACAATACGTGCCCACTGGACGTGGCAGCATCAGGCCCGGTTCTTGCATGACTTATCGGGCAACACCGGCATCGCCACCGCCGGCCGGCCTCGAGCGGGCAGCGGAACACGCGACGCAGCAAGCGGGCCGGCACCAGGAGGTACCTGAGCGAACCGGTACCGGAGGCTTTCGGCCCCGACACGGCAAATGATTGGCAAACCATGACAACGGCCGTTGCGGGTAATCCCAAAGTGCGGGCAATCTCTCTCGATTTGCCGCACATTGAAGAAGCAAGCAGATGACGAACAAACTCTTGACCGAAGCCGAAATCCTGAAGATGAGCGACAAGGATTACATGAATGCCGATCAGCTCGCATTCTTCAAAAATCGGCTCGAACAGTTGCAGGCGGACATTCTCCGCAATGCAGGCCAGACGACCGAGAATCTGCGCGAAACGGTGATCGTTCCCGATCCCGCCGACCGCGCGACGATCGAGGAAGAACACGCGCTCGAACTGCGCACGCGCGATCGCGAGCGCAAGCTGCTGAAGAAGGTGCAGCAGTCGCTGGCCCGCGTGGATTCCGGCGATTACGGCTGGTGCGAGGAAACCGGCGAGCCGATCGGCATCCCGCGCCTGATCGCCCGCCCGACCGCCACGCTCTCGCTCGAAGCGCAAGAGCGCCGCGAGCTGC
>NZ_BAAILN010000038.1:0-4193 GCF_054589155.1 Burkholderia sp. 3C | reverse complement strand
CGCGCGGCTTGCCGCGCGCTTTTTGTTTTGGTGCGCCCGCCACGCCTGGCGGCCTGCTCCCGTGCGCCCGTTTCGCCCCCCGCTTCGCCGAATTCCACTCTTGATATCGCCGCGCGTGCCCTAACATGGTCTGAATACGCGCGGCGCGCCCGACGGCTGCGCCGCGTGTCGCCAGGGCGGCGGTGCGCCTGCACCTCCGCGTCCTCCCCGGATTCTCTGAAGGAACGCAGATGGAGCAATATCACGGCACGACGATCGTTTCCGTGCGGCGCGGCGAGCAGGTCGCGCTCGGCGGCGACGGCCAGGTCACGCTCGGCAACATCGTCATGAAGGGCGGCGCGCGCAAGGTGCGCCGCATCTACAACAATCAGGTGCTGGTCGGTTTCGCCGGCGGCACCGCCGATGCGTTCTCGCTCCTCGACCGTTTCGAAGCCAAGCTCGAAAAGCACCAGGGCAACCTGACGCGCGCCGCCGTCGAACTCGCCAAGGATTGGCGCACCGACCGCATGCTGCGCCGCCTGGAAGCGATGCTGATCGCGGCCGACAAGACCACCACGCTCGTCATCACCGGCAACGGCGACGTGCTCGACCCCGAAGGCGGGATCTGCGCGATCGGCTCGGGCGGCTCCTACGCCCAGGCCGCGGCGCGCGCGCTGGCCGAGAACACCGAGCTGTCGCCGGGCGAGATCGTCAAGAAGGCGCTGACGATCGCCGGCGACATGTGCATCTACACGAACCACAGCCACATCATCGAAACGATCGAGTAAGGACGCCGACATGAGCACCATGACCCCTGCCGAGATCGTCTCGGAACTCGACAAGCACATCATCGGGCAGAACAAGGCGAAGAAGGCCGTGGCCGTCGCGCTGCGCAACCGCTGGCGCCGCCAGCAGGTGGCCGAGCCGCTGCGCCAGGAAATCACGCCGAAGAACATCCTGATGATCGGGCCGACGGGCGTCGGCAAGACCGAAATCGCGCGCCGTCTGGCCAAGCTGGCCGATGCGCCGTTCATCAAGATCGAGGCGACCAAGTTCACCGAGGTCGGCTACGTGGGCCGCGACGTGGACAGCATCGTGCGCGACCTGATCGAAATCGCCATCAAGCAGACGCGCGAAACCGAAATGCGCAAGGTGCGCTCGAAGGCGCAGGATCTGGCCGAGGATCGCATCCTCGACATCCTGCTGCCGCAGCCGCGCGCGGTCGGCTTCGGCTCGAACGGCGACACCGCCAACGACGACAACAACGTCACGCGCCAGACCTTCCGCAAGCGCCTGCGCGAAGGCGCGCTCGACGACAAGGAAGTCGAGCTCGACATCGAGCAGCCGCAGGCCGGCATGGACATCATGGCGCCGCCGGGCATGGAAGAGATGACCGAGCAGATCCGCTCGATGTTCTCGAACATCGGCGGCGGCAAGAAAACGCGCCGCAAGGTCAAGATCAAGGAAGCGCTGAAGCTGCTGACCGACGAGGAAGCCGGCAAGCTGCTCAACGATGAGGAAGTGAAGACCCGGGCCGTGCAGAACGTGGAGCAGAACGGCATCGTGTTCCTCGACGAGATCGACAAGATCGCATCGCGCAACAACGAAGGTGGCGGCGGCGAAGTGTCGCGCCAGGGCGTGCAGCGCGATCTGCTGCCGCTGGTCGAGGGCACCACGGTCAACACCAAGTACGGCATGATCAAGACCGATCACGTGCTGTTCATCGCAAGCGGCGCATTCCACCTGTCGAAGCCGAGCGATCTGATCCCCGAGCTGCAAGGGCGTTTCCCGATCCGCGTCGAACTCGATTCGCTGTCGGTGGAAGATTTCGAATCGATCCTGGTGGCCACCGACGCCAGCCTCGTCAAGCAATACCAGGCGCTGCTCGCCACCGAAGACGTCACGCTCGAATTCGCCGACGACGGCATCCGCCGCCTCGCCGAGATCGCCTACTCGGTCAACGAGAAGACCGAAAACATCGGCGCGCGGCGCCTGTACACGGTGATCGAGAAGCTGCTGGAAGACGTGTCGTTCGCGGCCGGCAATCACGCGGGCGAAGCGCTGACGGTGGATGCGGCCTATGTCGACCGCGCGCTCGGCGAAGTGTCGCGGGATGAGGATCTGTCGCGCTACGTGCTGTAAGCGTCGCACCGGCCAGGCAAACGGGCGGCCCCGCGCAAGCGGGCCGCCCGTTTCGTTTTGGCGCGCCGAGCCGGCGCGCCGACGGGGATGCTTATTGCCGCACCGGCCGCTTGGCCAGCTTGCGTTGCAGCGTGCGACGGTGCATGTTCAGCGCGCGCGCCGTGGCGGAAATGTTGTTGCCGTTCTCGGCCAGCACGCGCTGGATGTGCTCCCATTCGAGGCGGTCGACCGACAGCACGACCGGGTTCTCGAGCGCGTCCTCGGCCTGCACTTCGGTGGCGTTGGTCTGCAGCGCGGCGAGGATCGATTCGACGTTGGCAGGCTTCGACAGATAGTTGTCCGCGCCGTCCTTCACGGCCTGCACGGCCGTGGCGATGCTGGCATAGCCGGTCAGCACCAGAATGCGCGCATCGGGCTGCAGGTCGCAGAGCGGCGCGATCAGCGACAGCCCCGAATCCTCGCCGAGATGCAGGTCGACCGTGATGAACTCGAATTTCGACGCACTCGCAAGCTTCAGCGCCGCATCGCGCGAATGCGCCTGCTGCACCAGATAGCCACGCCGTTCGAGCCCTCGAGCCAGTGTGCCGGCAAAAACTTCGTTGTCGTCGATAACGAGAAAGTGGTTGTCGCTCATCGTTGTTCTCCTTTGTGTCAGCGATAGGTTATGAGGCCGGCACGGGTTCCACCGGCGAAACGGCACCGCGCAGCGCGGGCAGCCGCAGCAGCGCGCGCGTGCCGCGCGGTGCTGCGTCGAGCAATTCGATCGTGCCGCCCAGGCGCGCGGCGGCGCTGAACGCCAGATACAGGCCGACGCCGTTGCCGCCCTGGGTGCTGTCCACCGGCGCCGTGCCGAGCGATTCCCGCAGGGACGGCGGGATGCCCGGGCCGTTGTCGACCACCTCGAACACGATGGTGTCGCGATCGGACTGGCGCGTGAGCCTTGCCTGCAGCGTCACGCGGTCGCGGCTCGCACGGGCCGCGTTGTCGAGCAGGATGGTGAGGATCTGGCCGATCGCCACCGTGTCCTCCAGCTCGGCACCGGCCGGCCCCGCGCCGATCTGCTCGAACTGGACATGCGGGTGACGCAGCCGCCAGTGACGGCCGAACGTGTCGAGCCAGTTGGCCACGTTCTCGCGCGTGGCCGGCCCCGAGGCACGGCTGCGCAGCCGCGCCAGCGCCGACGTGCACTGCGTCATCTGCTCTTCCAGCACCTTGAGGTCGGCGTCGTACGGCGCGAGCCGGTCATCGGTGCGCGCCGCGTCGCGCAATTCCTCGGTCAGCATCGCGATGGTGGACAGCGGCGTGCCCATTTCGTGGGCCACGGTGGCCGCCTGCACACCAAGCGCGACGGCCCGCTCGTCGCGCAGCAGCCGCTGCTGCGCCTCGCCGAGCGCCGCATCGCGTTGACGCAGCGCGTTCGACATGCGCGCCACGAACCAGGCGATCAGGCCGACCGACACGAGGAAGTTCACGCCCTGCCCGGCGCGGTAGTAATCGAACAGGTTGGCCGGATTGTCGAGATTGAGCGGCACCGAATTGAAGCCGAGCGCGAAATAGCAGGCCACCGAGAACGCCGCCAGCCAGACCATCAGGTGCCACGGCAGCACGGCGGCGGCGATCGCCAGCGAGGGCAGGTACAGCGAGACGAATGGATTGGTGGTGCCGCCCGACAGGAACAGCAGCGCCGTGAGCGCGCCGATGTCCACCCACAGCTGGCCCATCAGTTCGAAATTGGTTTCGGGGCGGGCACGCAGCACGCGCAGCCAGGTCAGCGCGTTGAACATGACCTCGAGCGCGATCACGCTCAGCATGGCCGGCAGCGGCAGGTTCGCGCCGAAAAAGGCCTGCGCCACGGCGACCGTGACGAGCTGGCCGACGATGGCCAGCGTGCGCAGCCAGAACAGGTTGCCGAGATTGACGCGGCCAGTGGTGGTGATTCGTTGCATGATCGGCGCAGTTTACTCCGTCGCGTCGCTATGGCCCTTCCAGCCGGGGCCGCACGGGGCGGCCGCCACCTGCCTGGCGAGCGCGCCCGCCAGGCATTCGGGGCACAGGCACCGGCCGGCCGGGGC
>NZ_BAAILN010000037.1:0-10034 GCF_054589155.1 Burkholderia sp. 3C | reverse complement strand
CCCCCGGCCGGTTTTGTTTTGGGGCGGCGTTCGTCGTGCTGCCCTGCCCCGCTTCGAGTTTCATTGGTTTCGCTTCAATCCGGCTTCAATCCGGATCGCTGGCCGCCAGCCGTTCGGCCACGTCCTTGAGCCAGGCCTCGCTCCAGGTCAGCGCGCCGGCCTTCAGATGCGCCACCACGCTGCGCACCCAATCGAGTTCGGTTTCGACGGTTGCCTGCAGCAGTTCGCTTTCCAGCAGGAACAGCCGCGGGATCTGCAGCGCGAGCGCCGCGTTGCGCGCCGCGTCGAGCCGTTCGAGTTCCGCCTCCAGCGCCGTGATGCGCGCTTCGAGCTGGCGGCGCGCGTCGTCCACCGACAGCAGCGGCAGCACCGACAGCGCCACCGGAAACGCCGGATATTCGCGGGCCGGCTGCGCCAACTGTTCGCGCAACCAGCCACGCGCCGTGTTGCGGCCGGCCTCGGTCACGGCGTAGACGGTGCGCTCGGGGAACATGCCGTCACGCTCGGTTTCGTGAACCACCACGAGGCGTTCGCGCAGCAGGCGATCGAGCGTTTGATAGAGGCTGTTGCGCTGGCGGACGTTGATCACGTCGTCCTTGCCGCGCAGTTTGATGAGCTGCTGGATGCGATACACGTGCATCGGCGCTTCGGTCAGCATGGCCAGCACGGCGAGCGCGAGGGGGGAGAATTTAGGCATGGGAGCCAGTCAAATCAATCATCAAACAATGACTGGTCATTTTATGGCTAGTCATTGTTTGATGCAATAAAACGCCGGTGGCAATCAGCCGACGTGGGTGCGCTTTGCGCCCGCCTCCGGCGTCTCCATGGTCGCGAGGCCGTGCACGATGCCGCAATCCTCGACCGTGTGCTCGCCCTGGCATTGCTCGCGCAATTCGCTCAGTTGGGCCTTCAACTGCTGCAGTTCGACCAGCCGCGCGTTGACGTGGCCGATGTGGTCGTCGAGCAGCGTGTTGATCGAATCGCAGCGATCGGCCGGGTCGTCGGTCAGGCGCAGCAGCGTGCGGATTTCGTCGTGCGTCATGTCGAGCGCGCGGCAATTGCGGATGAACCGCAGGCGCTCCACGTGAAGCTCGGTGTAGCGCCGGTAATTCGCGTCGGTGCGCTCGGTGTCCGGCATCAGCCCCTCTTTTTCGTAGAAGCGGATGGTCTCCGGCGTGCAGCGTGCGGCTTTGGCAAGTTCGCCGATCTTCATCAGATTCTCCTGTCGGAAACGGTTGACCCTGAAGTGGCTTCAGGGTGTTAACTCTACACCTCATGCAATCAGGAGAACGCCATGGCCGAATCAAATCGCACTCACGACGCGCACCGCGCCGACGACGCACCGTCGCCAGCCGGCTGCTGCGCGCACGATCACGGCCATGATGATGCGGGTGCGCGTGATGACGCGAAGCCGCAACTGGCGATCCGCTGGGTGAAGAAGGACGACGCGCCGGTACAGGCGCGGGGGCTTGGCCACGATCGTGGGCACGCGCACGGCGATCATGGCCAGGGTGAGCAGGACCATGACCATGCTGCGGAGGGGCGCGGCCAATGCGGCCACGCGCATGGCGGCGGAGGCGACGATAGCCACGGCCACGGCGCACATGGCCATTCGCACGACCACGGCGCACATGGCCACTCGCACGACCACGGCACGCACGATCACGGCGCACATGCCCACTCACACGACCACGGCACGCACGACCACGGCGCACATGTCCATTCGCATGACCACGGTTCGCACGACCACGCCGCACACGATCACCCCTCCGCCGCCTCCTGCTGCGCCCCCGCCGCACCGATCCTCGCCGCCTTGCCTGGCACGCAACGCCTGGCCGACGGCACCGAGCGCTCGGCGTTCCGGATCATGCAGATGGATTGCCCGACCGAAGAAACGCTGATCCGCAAGAAGCTCGGCGGCATGGCCTTGGTCACGACGCTCGATTTCAATCTGATGCAGCGGCTGCTGACCGTCGTGCACGCGCCCGGCGCGGCCGAATCGGTGGCCGCGGCGATCCGCTCGCTCGGCATGACGCCCGAACTGGCCGGCGGCGGTGCCTCGGCGGCCGGCGCATCCGGCGCGCCGCTGGCCGATGCGCCGAAGCCGGTCTGGCCGCTGGTGGCCGCCGGGGTGGCCGCGCTCGCCTCCGAGGCCGTGACCTGGGCCGGCCTGCCCGGCTGGCTGGCCGCGCTGCTCGCGGTGGCGTCGGTGGCCGTGTGCGGCCTCACCACCTACCGCAAGGGCTGGATCGCGATCCGCAACGGCAACCTCAACATCAACGCGCTGATGAGCATCGCCGTGACGGGCGCGATGCTGATCGGCCAGTGGCCCGAAGCCGCGATGGTGATGGTGCTGTTCACGATCGCCGAACTGATCGAGGCCAAGTCGCTCGATCGCGCCCGCAACGCCATCTCGGGCCTGATGCGGCTCGCCCCCGACACCGCCACGGTGCGGCAGCCCGACGGCAGTTGGGCACCGGTCGCGGCGGCCACGGTGGCGCTCGGCGCGATCGTGCGGGTGCGCCCCGGCGAGCGGATCGGCCTCGACGGCGAACTGGTGGACGGCCGCTCGACGGTCAACCAGGCGCCGATCACGGGCGAAAGCCTGCCGGTCGAAAAGGCGCCCGGCGACGCCGTGTTCGCCGGCACCATCAACGAGGCCGGTTCGTTCGACTATCGCGTGAGCGCCGTGGCCTCGAACACCACGCTCGCGCGCATCATCCACGCCGTCGAGGAGGCGCAAGGCGCGAAGGCGCCGACGCAGCGCTTCGTCGACCGCTTCGCACGCGTCTACACGCCGATCGTGTTCGCGATCGCGCTGGCCGTGGCGGTGATTCCGCCACTGCTGGCCGGCGGTGCGTGGCACGACTGGCTCTATCGCGCGCTGGTGCTGCTGGTGATCGCCTGCCCGTGTGCGCTGGTGATCTCCACGCCGGTCACGATCGTCTCCGGGCTGGCCGCCGCCGCGCGGCGCGGCATCCTGGTCAAGGGCGGCGTGTATCTGGAAGAAGGCCGCAAGCTCGGCTGGCTCGCGCTCGACAAGACCGGCACGATCACGCACGGCAAGCCCGCCCGCACGGATATGGAAGTGCTGGCCGACGATCTCGCGCCGGCCCGCCTCGCGTTCCTGGCCGCGAGCCTCGCGAACCGCTCCGATCACCCGGTGTCGCAAGCCATCGCGCGCGCCTCGGCCGATGCCGCGCCGTTCGCCGAGGTCGACGGCTTCGAGGCGCTGCCGGGCCGCGGCGTGCGCGGCGCGATCGACGGCGTGTCGTACTGGCTCGGCAATCAGCGGCTGGCCACCGAACTCGGACGCGCCTCGGCGGCGCTCGACGCACGCGTCGCCGCGCTCGAATCGCAGGGCAAGACGGTGGTGATGCTGATCGATGCGGCGCGCGTGCTCGGCCTGTTCGCGGTGGCCGACACGGTCAAGGACAGCAGCCGCGAGGCGATCGCGCAATTGCACGCGCTCGGCATCCGCACCGCGATGCTGACGGGCGACAACGCCTACACGGCGGCGGCGATCGCGCGCGAGGTGGGCATCGACGATGCGCGCGGCAACCAGTTGCCCGAGGACAAGCTCGCGGCGGTGGTCGAACTGGCGCGGCAAGGGCGCGCGGTCGGGATGGTCGGCGACGGCATCAACGATGCGCCGGCGCTGGCGCGCGCCGACATCGGCTTCGCGATGGGCGCGATGGGCACCGACACCGCCATCGAGACGGCCGACGTCGCGCTGATGGACGACGACCTGCGCAAGATCCCCGAGTTCGTGCGGCTCTCGCGCGCCACGCACCGCGTGCTGGTGCAGAACATCGGCTTCGCGCTGGCGGTCAAGGCGGTGTTTTTCGGCCTGACCATCGCCGGGCTCGGCACGATGTGGATGGCCGTGTTCGCCGACGCGGGCGCGAGCCTGATCGTGGTCGGCAACGGCTTGCGGCTGCTGCGCGCCTCGCGCGGCTAGGCGGTCATTTCGTTATCCGCAGCAAATGGGCCGTTGCTTATCATTCAACGCAGCGGCAGGTGGATGGCGGTCAGCAGTTGTTCGGGCGGCGTGGTGCGCGGGTCGTTCAGATAGGCCTCGAACGAGGGCGCATCGGCCGGCACGTGGCCCGATGAGGGCAGCCATTCGCCGTACAGCCAGGCGTAGGCGTTGCCGAGCGTGTCGTACGGCCCTTCGTGGATCAGCACGGCGCAGGTGCCGCCCGCGATGGTCAGGTGTTCGAACGGTTCGGGCAGCGCGATGGCCGCCGTGTCCGGGCCGAGCGCGTAGCACGCGTGCGAGCGAAGCTGCGCGGCGGGCACCACGGCCGGATCGTCGTAAAAGATGCCGAGGCAGCACGCGTCGGGGCCGAACAGGCCTTGCGCATCGATCCAGCCTGCCAGCCGCGCGAACGCGGTGTGCATCTCGCTGTAAGGCCCGCGATGTTCGGCGGCCACCACCTCGATCGGGTCAAGCTCGCGGATCTCGATCTGACGCGTGCTCATGAACAGGTCTCCTGAATAGGGTCGATGCACACGGGCCGGTGGCAACGCGAACGCCCAGGCAATCGCGAACCGGCGCGCGGCGCCGCTCATCGTACGAAACCGTTGCCGTCCGCGCAATATCTCCGCTGCCCGCCCTCGCCTGCCCCCACCTTTGCCGATTTTCGATAACACGTCGATTTATGACTCTCTAGCATCGGTTCTCCCACACCCGTTCCGGCGCGCCGCGTTCGACGGGCCGCACCTGAGGAGAACGCGATGCATGCAGAGTCGAACGGCCATTCCGGGCCGGCGCTGAAACAGACCCTCGGCACCTGGCAGCTATGGGGGATCGCGGTGGGCCTGGTGATCTCGGGCGAATATTTCGGCTGGAGCTACGGCTGGGCCAGCGCCGGCACGCTCGGCTTCGTGGTCACCGCGCTGTTCATCGCGGCGATGTACACCACCTTCATTTTCAGCTTCACCGAGCTGACCACCTCGATTCCGCACGCGGGCGGCCCGTTCGCCTACGCGCGCCGCGCGTTCGGGCCGGTGGGCGGCTATCTGGCCGGCATCGCCACGCTGGTGGAGTTCGTGTTCGCGCCGCCGGCCATCGCGCTGGCGATCGGCGCCTATCTGCACGTGCAGTTCCCGTCGCTGGAGCCGAAGCATGCGGCGATGGGCGCCTACCTCGTGTTCATGGCGCTCAACATCGTGGGCGTGCAGATTGCTGCGACGTTCGAGCTGATCGTCACGGTGCTGGCGATCTTCGAGCTGCTGGTGTTCATGGGCGTGGTGTCGCCGGGCTTCTCGTGGGCGAACTTCACGCACGCGGGCTGGAGCGGCGCCGATCACTTCTCGCTCGGCTCGTTCAACGGCATGTTCGCGGCGATCCCGTTCGCGATCTGGTTCTTCCTCGCGATCGAAGGCGTGGCGATGGCCGCCGAGGAAGCCAAGAACCCGAAGCGCTCGATCCCGATCGCCTACGTGGCCGGCATCCTGACCCTCGTGGTGCTGGCGATCGGCGTGATGGTGTTCGCGGGCGGCGCGGGCGACTGGAGCAAGCTCAGCAACATCAACGATCCGCTGCCGCAGGCGATGAAGTACATCGTGGGCGAGCACAGCGGCTGGATGCACATGCTGGTGTGGCTCGGCCTGTTCGGGCTGGTGGCGTCGTTCCACGGCATCATCCTCGGTTATTCGCGCCAGATCTTCGCGCTGGCCCGCGAGGGCTATCTGCCCGAGTGGCTGGCCAAGGTGCATCCGCGCTTTCGCACGCCGTATCGCGCGATCATCGCGGGCGGCGTGATCGGCATCGCGGCGATCTACAGCGACGAGCTGATCCAGTTCGGCGGCCAGACGCTGACGGCGAACATCGTGACGATGTCGGTGTTCGGCGCTATCGTCATGTACATCGTCAGCATGGCGGCGCTGTTCAAGCTGCGCCGCTCGCAGCCCACCATGGCGCGGCCGTTCCGCGCGCCGCTGTACCCGCTGTTCCCGGCGTTCGCGCTGGTCGCCGCGCTGATCTGCCTCGGCACGATGCTCTATTTCAACGCGCTGGTGGCGGGTGTGTTCGTGGCGATCGTCGCGCTCGGCTTCGTCTACTTCCTGGCGACGCGCGCACAACGCGCCGCCGCGCCCGCCGAGGCGCTGCTCGAGGAATGAGGCGGCGCGCGGCCCGGATTGCCGCGCCGCGCACCGCTCGACCTCAGGAGATTCACAGATGGCCTACACGGAGACGATCGGTTCGCAGACCTACCGGTTCGCGGACCTCAAGACCCTGCTTGCCAAGGCAAGCCCCTTGCGCTCGGGCGACCAGCTTGCCGGTGTCGCGGCGGCCAGCGAGGAAGAGCGCGTGGCCGCCAGGATGTCGCTGGCCGCGGTGCCGCTCAAGGCGTTCCTGAACGAGGCGCTGATCCCGTACGAACGCGACGAGGTCACGCGCCTGATCGTCGACGATCACGACGCTGCGGCATTCGCCGAGATTTCGCATCTGACGGTGGGCGACTTTCGCAACTGGCTGCTGTCGCCGGCGGCCGATGGCGCGGCGCTGGAACGCGTCGCACCGGGCATCACACCCGAAATGGCGGCGGCCGTCTCGAAGCTGATGCGCAACCAGGACCTGATCCTGGCGGCCCGCAAGCGCCGCGTGGTCACGCGCTTTCGCAACACGGTGGGCCTGCCGGGGCGCATGTCGGTGCGGCTGCAGCCGAACCATCCGACCGACGACGCGCGCGGCATCGCCGCCTCGATGCTCGACGGCCTGATGTACGGCTCGGGCGACGCGATGATCGGCATCAATCCGGCCACCGACAGCCTCGCCGCGATCACCCGCTTGCTGAACATGATCGACGCGTTTCGCGAGCGTTACCGCGTGCCGACGCAAGCCTGCGTGCTGACCCACGTCACCAACACCATCGCGGCGATCGAGAAAGGCGCGCCCGTCGACCTGGTGTTCCAGTCGATCGCGGGCACCGAGCAGGCCAACGCGAGCTTCGGCATTTCGCTGGCGCTGCTCGACGAGGCGCACCAGGCGGCGCGCTCGCTCAAGCGCGGCACCGTCGGCGACAACCTCATGTACTTCGAGACGGGCCAGGGCAGCGCGCTGTCGGCCAACGCGCATCACGGCGTCGACCAGCAGACCTGCGAGGTGCGCGCCTACGCGGTGGCGCGCAAGTTCCGGCCGTTCCTGGTCAACACGGTGGTGGGCTTCATCGGCCCGGAATACCTGTACGACGGCAAGCAGATCATTCGCGCCGGGCTGGAGGATCACTTCTGCGGCAAGCTGCTCGGCGTGCCGATGGGCTGCGACATCTGCTACACGAACCACGCCGAGGCCGACCAGGACGATATGGATACCTTATTGACGCTGCTCGGCGCGGCCGGCATCAATTTCATCATGGGCATTCCGGGCGCGGACGACGTGATGCTGAACTACCAGAGCACCTCGTTTCACGATGCGCTGTACGTGCGCGAGGTGCTGGGCCTGCGCCGCGCGCCCGAGTTCGAGGAATGGCTGGAGACGATGGAGATCGCCGATGCGAAGGGCGTGCTGTTGCCGGCTTCGACACGCACGCCGCTGCTGACGGGCGCGGATGACTGGATGGGGATCGGCGCATGAGCGACCCCGTCGAGAAGAACCCGTGGGGCGGGCTCAAGTCGTTCACGAACGCGCGCATCGCGCTCGGCCGCGCGGGCAGCAGCCTGCCGACCGAGCCGCTGCTGGCCTTCAACCTGTCGCACGCGCAGGCGCGCGACGCCGTGCATCAGCCGCTCGATGCCGACGCGCTGCGCGGCGAGTTGGAGGCGGCCGGTTACGCGACGCTCGCGGCCGACAGCGCCGCGCCCGATCGTCAGCACTACTTGCGGCGTCCCGATCTCGGCAGGCGCTTGTCCGACGCGAGCCGCGAGGCGCTGGCGGCGGCCGGCCGTGATGCCGAGGCCGCGCCCGACCTGGTGTTCGTGATCGGCGACGGCCTGTCGGCGCTCGCGGCCGCGAAGCAGGCGCTGCCGCTGATCGAGGCGGTGCGCGGCCGGCTCGATGCCGACGGCTGGTCGATCGGCCCGGTGGTGGTGGCGCGCCAGGCGCGTGTCGCGCTCGGCGACGAGATCGGTGAATTGTTGCGCGCGCAACTGGTGGCGATGCTGATCGGCGAGCGGCCCGGCCTCAGTTCGCCGGACAGCCTCGGCGTGTATCTGACCTACGCGCCGAAGGTCGGTTGCCACGACGCGCAGCGCAACTGCATCTCGAACGTGCGGCCCGAAGGGCTGCCGCACGCGGCAGCCGCGCACAAGCTGCACTATCTGCTGACGCACGCGCGCCGGCTGCAACTGACCGGCGTGGGCCTCAAGGACGACAGCGACGCGCTGCTGACCGGCAATGAAACGGACACCGAACGTCTTGGCGAGAAGCCCGCCGACGCGCCATGAAAAAACCGCCGGCGATCGCTCGCCGGCGGTGCTCGCATGCTGCCCGGAAAACCCGCAAAACTCAGAAGAACCCGAGCGGCTTCTCGCTATAGCTGACCAGCAGGTTCTTGGTCTGCTGATAGTGGTCGAGCATCATCTTGTGGGTTTCGCGGCCGATGCCCGATTGCTTGTAGCCGCCGAACGCCGCGTGCGCCGGGTAGGCGTGATAGCAGTTGGTCCACACGCGGCCGGCCTGGATCGCGCGGCCGAAGCGGTAGGCGCGCGTGCCGTCGCGGGTCCACACGCCGGCGCCGAGGCCGTACAACGTGTCGTTGGCGATCTCCAGCGCTTCCTCCTCGTTCTTGAAGGTGGTGACCGACAGCACCGGCCCGAAGATCTCCTCCTGGAAGATCCGCATCTTGTTGTGGCCGCGGAACACCGTCGGCTTGACGTAGTAGCCGCTCGCCAGCTCGCCCGTCAACGTGTTGCGCTCGCCGCCCGTCAGGCACTCGGCGCCTTCCTGGCGGCCGATGTCGATGTAGGACAGGATCTTTTCCATCTGCTCGGCCGAGGCCTGCGCGCCGATCATCGTCTGCGCGTCGAGCGGGTGGCCCTGGCGGATCTTCTCGACGCGCTTCACGGCGCGCTCGATGAAGCGCTCGTACACGCTTTCCTCGACCAGCGCGCGCGACGGGCAGGTGCACACCTCGCCCTGGTTCAGCGCGAACATCGCGAAGCCTTCGAGCGCCTTGTCGAAGTAGCCGTCGTCGCGGTCCATCACGTCGGCGAAGAAGATGTTCGGGCTCTTGCCGCCCAGCTCCAGCGTGACCGGGATCAGGTTCGCGCTGGCGTACTGCATGATCAGGCGGCCCGTGGTGGTCTCGCCGGTGAACGCGATCTTGGCGATGCGCTTGCTCGACGCCAGCGGCTTGCCGGCCTCCAGCCCGAAGCCGTTGACGATGTTGAGCACGCCCGGCGGCAGCAGGTCCTGCACGAGTTCGGCCCATACCAGGATCGAGGCGGGCGTTTGCTCGGCCGGCTTGAGCACCACGCAGTTGCCGGCGGCCAGCGCCGGCGCGAGCTTCCAGGCGGCCATCAGGATCGGGAAGTTCCACGGGATGATCTGGCCGACCACGCCGAGCGGCTCGTGGAAGTGGTACGCGACCAGGTCGCCGCCGATATCGGCGATCGAGCCTTCCTGCGCGCGCAGGCAGCCCGCGAAATAGCGGAAGTGGTCGATTGCCAGCGGGATGTCGGCCGCCGTGGTTTCGCGCAGCGGCTTGCCGTTGTCGATCGTCTCGGCCACCGCCAGCCGCGCCAGGTTCTGCTCCATGCGATCGGCGATGCGCAGCAGCACGGCGGCGCGGTCCGCCGCAGGCGTCGCGCCCCAGCCGGCCTTGGCCGCGTGGGCGGCGTCGAGCGCCAGTTCGATGTCGGCTTCCTGCGAGCGCGGGATGGCCGTGAACGGCTGGCCGGTGACGGGCGAGATGTTGTCGAAATACTGGCCTGCGACGGGCGGCACCCATTCGCCGCCGATGAAGTTCCCATACTGCTTGCGATACGGAAATTCGATGTTCAGATGCTGCATCTCGGCGTGGTTCATCTGTCGCTCCTCGCATGTCGGAATTAGGAAACGTCGCCGCGCACGCGCGGCGGGGCCT
>NZ_BAAILN010000036.1:11525-35180 GCF_054589155.1 Burkholderia sp. 3C | reverse complement strand
GCGCCGCGGCTCCGCCGCGGCGCCTTTTCTTCAAGGGGACCATGCAGCACGTCCTCCCTTCAATATCCTTGCATTTTATTATCAAATAATGCAAATTAGTGCGTAAATACCGTCGTCGCACCATCCCCATGGGGCCATCCTTCCGCCCTGCAGCAATGGCAAAATCACGGTAATTCGACTCCCGAGCGGGTTCACTGCCCGCTGCGCAAAACGCACGTATGCCGCCCAAAGCCCAGATGGAAGCCGTCGCCACGGATCATCGCACCCCGCTCACCCAACTCCAGTTTCGGGTGGCGAGGGAAATTTTGACGCTCGCTCGTCGCGATGATCTCGCGCTTGGGGATCGCCTGGCGGAATCGCTGCTGGCGGAGCGCATCGGCACGTCCCGCACGCCGGTGAACGTTGCGCTTCACCATCTCGCCTCTCTCGGGGTGGTGCATTACGACGCGAATCGGGGCTTCTTCATGGCGCGCGCCGCCCGCGATGTGGGCGACGTCTCCGAGCAATTCTTCAACGAACCGGACGATCCCCTGTACCTGAAAATCGCCGACGACCGCCTCGCGCAACGTTTGGCCGACGTGGTGTCGGAAGCCGACCTGATGCGGCTCTACGATGTCTCGCGCAGCGAACTGCGCCGCATTCTGTCGCGCATCCAGGAAGAAGGTTGGATCGAGCGGCAGGTGGGCCATGGCTGGCAGTTCACATCGTTGATTGATTCGGTCGAAGCATACGAAGAGAGTTATCTGTTCCGGTCGGCAATCGAGCCGACCGGCATCATGTCCCCTTCTTTCGCCGCAAATCGCGTCGAACTGGAAGAGCTGCGTCGGCGGCAAAAGTACATTTCCGAGGAAGGCTATCTCGCCATGAACTCGGTCGAGCTGTTCGAAGCGAACAGCGATTTTCACGAGACCATTGCGCGCTGGTCCGGTAACCGCTTTATCGCGCAGTCGGTTCGCCGCATGGATCGGCTGCGGCGCCTGGTCGAGTATCGCCAGGCCAAGGACCGCAAGCCACGTCGCGAGCACGCACTCGAGCACCTCGAAATTCTGGAGGCGATTGCCCAACACGACCTGCTTCGCGCGGCCGCATTGCTGCGCAAGCACCTCGAGGAAGCACGACGCAGCAAGGTTCATGCACGAGAGGTGTTCACGCAGTCGGCTTGACCCCCACCCTCACCACGCGGCCGTCCGGCCGTTTTTTTGCATATCGATGCGTTTTGTCGCTACATAGCGCTTTGCAACGAATCATGGGTGGCGCTGGAGCCGCCGATTCCGGAGTTCACGCCGCCGCCCAAGAGCGGACGGCGGCGCGGCATCAAGGCTCGGATAGCGCCTAGCGACTCGGGCGGCGTCGTTGGGGCGTCGAGCGCCCGCCTGCCTGGTTCGCCGGATTCGGCAAGCTACGGTTTTGCTTCGAGCCACGCCTCGATATTCACGCCGCTTTGCTCGTCCTGGCTGCCGCCGTCATCTGCTCGAGAATCGTGGATGACTTGACAGTCCGTATCACAGCGATACGAAATGCGGATTGGTTCGGCCGGGCCGGCGCGGCGATGATACCAACGCCTGCCGCTCCGAGCGATGCGCGGCCGGCAGCCCTCTCCATCGCCCGCGTTCGGAACACCATGGTCGACATCATCAGCGAAACGCTCGAACTCCGGGTTCGAGGCCTCGATTTGCGGATCGCCGCGATTCACCGGCCCGGCGCCGGTGCGCCGGTGGTATTCCTGCACGGCTTCGGCTCGACCAAGGAGGACTACACCGATTTCGCGCGGCTGGCCGCGTTCTCGGGCCGCCCGTTCGTGGCCTATGACGCGCCCGGCTGCGGCGACAGCACCTGTGGCGATCTTCGTGCGATCGACATCCCCTTGCTGGTGGACACCGCCCGCGCCGTGCTCGCGCATCTTGGCGTGCAGCACTTTTACCTGGTGGGGCATTCGATGGGCGGCCTGACGGCGCTGCTGCTGGCCCGCAACGAAGGCGAGCGCGTGCTCGGCTTCATCGATATCGAGGGCAACGTCGCCCCTGAGGATTGCTTCCTGAGCCGACAGATCTTCAGTCATCCCGACGAAGATCCGCAGGCGTTCCTCGCCGCGTTCATCGCACGAGCGCGACAATCGGCGGAGTTCTCCAGCTCGCTGTACGCGGCCAGCCTGGGCTTCAAGGTGCGGGCGCAGGCCGTGCGCGGCATCTTCACGTCGATGGTGGCGCTGTCCGACCACGGCGCGCTGATGGACGCGTTGCTCGGCCTGCCCTGCCCGACGATGTTCATGTACGGCGAGCAAAACGATCATCTTTCCTATCTGCCGCAACTGGAAGCGGCCGGCGTCACGCTCGCGCGCATCGCGCGCTCGGGCCATTTTCCGATGTACTCGAACCCGGTCGCGATGTGGGATCGGATCGCCGGGTTCGTCGGCGCGCCAGCGCGCTAGACACCGCTAGACACGCCGCTTGACGCCGGCTGTCTGGCCGCGCGCCCATGCCACCACCGCGTCCACCGTCGGATGATGGCGGGCCGGGTTCCAGGCCAGCGCCGCCGTGACCACCATCACGCGCTCCCTGAGCGGCCGGAACACGACGCTCTCGGATGCCAGCTTGCGCATCGACGCCGGCACCAGCGCCACGCCCTGCCCGCAGCCGACATAGGCGATCTGCGAGGTGACCGATCGCACCTCGTGCAGCACGCGCGGGCTGAAGCCGTTCTCGCGGCAGATCGCGGTCAGCAGGTCGAAATAAGCCGGACTGACCTGCCGCGACGACATCACCAGCGATTCGTCGGCCAGCGCGCGCAGCCGCACTCGCGACAGCGCCGCCAGCGCATGCCCGCGCGGCAAGGCCACGGCGAGCCGGTCCTCGGCCAGCGGCAGGCTGTCGATGCCGTGCGCGGCCGCGCCGTCGAGCCGGACGAACGCCACGTCGAGCTCGCCCGATTGCAGCGCGGGGATCGCCTCGACGCTGTCGATCTCGCGCACGAACACGCTCAGGCCGGGATGGTCCCGCTTCAGCGCGGCCTGCAACGCCGGCACCGTGTCGAGCATCGCCGACGTGATCGCCCCGACCTGCAACACGCCCGACTGGCCGGCCGCCACCTCGCGCACCACGCGTTCGAGCCGCTCCACCTGATCGGCGAACTGCCGCACGGCCGGCAGGATCGCGGCGCCGGCCGCGCTGAGGCGCGTGCCGCGCCGCGAACGCTCGAACAGCGTCAGCTTCAGCGACTGTTCGAGCACCTTGATCTGCTCGGTCAACGGCGGCTGCGACATGTTCAGCCGTTGCGCCGCCCGCCCGAAATGCTTTTCCTCGGCCACCGCCAGAAACATCCACAACTGGCGGATCAGCCGGAAATCGATGCTTGCCATCGCGTCCTCCACGTTCGGCCGGCGTGGACTAGACCACACCGGTGCCCGACAGCCTAATCCGAAAAACGTATCAGTACGATATCGAATCGAGAATTTACGGATCAGCAACGCACCGCCACGATGAGGGCCTTGCCACCCGATCCCATCACCGCCGCCATGACCGACGCCTCGCCCCTCGACCGGCTCGCCTCGCTCGATACCAACACCGTCTCGGACGCCCTCGATTTCCTCGGCCTGCCCGGCGCGACCGTCGGCCTGCGCCCGCTGTGGGATTGCCGGAAGATCGTCGGCCGCGCCAGCACCGTGCAGCTCGGCCCGAAGCGCGACGCCGCGCCCACCGCGCACCTGATCTCGCCCGTCATCGACGCGGTGCGCACGCCGGACCGCGTGCTGGTGATCGCGGGCGGCCTGGAAGGCATTTCGTGCTGGGGCGACATCCTCGCGAACGCGGCCGCCGCGAAGCTGGTTCGCGGCTCGGTGATCGACGGCCTGTGCCGCGACATCGAGGGCAGCGAAGCGATCGGCTACCCGGTGTTCGGGCGCGGCGTGACGATGATCAGCGCGCGCAATCGCGTGATCCAGCTCCATGCCGGCCAGCCGGTCGAGATGGCCGGCGTGGCCGTGCACGAACACGATTACGTGATCGCCGACCGCTGCGGCACGGTGTTCGTGCCGGCCGCGCGCATCGGCGAGGTGCTCGAGCTGGGCGAGCGCATCGCGCGCCGCCAGGACGGCATGGTGGCGGCCGTGCGCGCGGGCCGCCCGGTGGCCGACGTGATGCACGACACGGCGTTCGAAGCGATCCGCGCCGGTTGATTTCTCTTTCTCAGGATGCTCAAACAATCATGACGAACCCGAAACAAGCTTGCGCCGACGATCGTGCGCTGGTCGCGCTGTTCGCCGGCCTCGATACGCCCGGCGTGTCCGATGCGCTCGACAAGCTCGGCCTGCACGGCCAGGCGCTCGGCATCGCGCCGCTGGCCGACTATCCGCACGCCGTGGCCGGGCCGGCCTTCACGGTGCGCTATGCCCCGGCCAGCGCGCCGGCCGGCACGGTGGGCGATTTCATCGACGAGGTGGCCGAGGGCGACATCGTCGTCATCGACAACGGCGGACGCACCGACTGCACGGTGTGGGGCGACATCATGACCCAATACGCGGGCCTGCGCGGCATCGCCGGCACCGTGATCGACGGCGTCTGCCGCGACGTCGGCAAGGCGCTCGGCGACGGCTATCCGCTGTTTACGGCCGGCCGCTTCATGCGCACCGGCAAGGATCGCGTGCAGGTGGAAGCGGTCAACGCCACGGTGTCGATCGGCACGGTGCGCGTGGCGGCCCGCGATATCGTGGTGGCGGACGCGAACGGCGTGGTGGTGGTGCCGCGCGAACGGGCGGCGGAAGTGGCCGCCACGGCGCGCGCGATCGAGGCCGTAGAGAGTGGCATTCGCGAGCGCATCGCCGCGGGCGCCACGCTGCGCGAGGCGCGTGAGGCGCTCGGCTATCACACGCTCCAGCGCAAATCATGAGCGCCCCCGCCCTGAACCGCTTCCTCGCAGCGGCCCGCCCGTCCGCCACCTATCGCGTGATGGACCGCGTCGCCGCGCATCGCGCCGAAGGCCGGCCGATCGTGTCGCTGTGCGCGGGCGAACCCGATTTCGATACGCCGTCGCACATTCGCGAAGCGGGCGTCGCGGCGATCCGCTGCGGACACACGCGTTATACGCAGGTCGCGGGCCTGCGCGTGCTGCGCGAGGCGATCGCCGGCAAGTTCGCGCGCGAGAACGGCATCGACGTCGACTGGCGGCACACGCTGGTGTGCAGCGGCGGCAAGCAGGTGATCTTCAATGCGATCGCGGCCACGCTCAACGAGGGCGACGAGGTGATCGTGCCCGCGCCCTACTGGGTCAGCTATCCCGAGATCGTGCAGTTGTGCGGGGGCCGGCCGGTGATCGTCGAGTGCGGCGCGGCCAGCGGCTTCAAGCTCGTGCCGGCCGCGCTCGAACGGGCCATCACGCCGCGCACGCGCTGGCTGATCCTCAATTCGCCGTCCAACCCGACCGGCGCGGTGTACCGGCGCGAGGAACTGCTGGCGCTGGCCGAGGTGCTGCTCGCGCACCCCGGCGTGATGGTGCTGTCGGACGATATCTACGAGCACCTGACGTTCGATGGTCAAGCCTTCCACACACTCGCCCAGGTCGAGCCGCGCCTGCGCGAACGCACGCTGACCATGAACGGCGTGTCCAAGGCCTATGCGATGACGGGCTGGCGAATCGGCTATGGCGCCGGGCCGGCCTGGCTGATCGATGCGATGGAAAAGTTGCAGGGGCAACAAACCTCGGGCGCCTCGACCATTTCGCAGTACGCAGCGCTGGCCGCGCTGAACGGCCCGCAGGATTTCGTCCGCGAATCGCGAAGCCGCTTCCAGCGCCGCCGCGACACGCTGGTCGAGCGCCTGAACCAGATCGACGGGCTGCATTGCGCAGTGCCGCAGGGCGCGTTCTATGCCTTTGCCTCGTGCGAGGGCTTGATCGGCCAACGCAGCCCGGCCGGGCTGCGGCTCGATTCGGACGAGGACGTGGCCGACGCGCTGCTCGACGAAGCCGGCGTGGCCGTCGTGCCCGGCAGCGCGTTCGGGCTCGGGCCGTACTTGCGCATCGCCTACGCGCTCGACGATGCCGCACTGGCCCGCGCCTGCGAGGCGATCGAGCGGTTCTGCGGCGCGCTCGCGGGCTGAGGGCCGGGCCCGCCGAATCGACACATCACCCGATATTCGACCGCAACGCTGCGTTCCCGAAACCGCCGCTATCGAAGGCGGCCCGCCGCTCATCCGAACGATTTTCAGAACAAAACAATATAAATAGAATGAATTGTTTGGAAAATCACGCCAAACAGGCGATCATTGCGCCTGCCTCGGCCCGCCGCTGACGGCACCCGCCCGCCTCGCTATCCTGTCACGCACATATCGATAGCGCGATTGATAACATAGCGTTCCCGTCACCGGCCGGCCCGGTGCCGCGCGGCCATCCAGCCCGCGCGCGTACCGGCCGACGCACCGCACCGATTCGACCGTGAGCCAAGAACCGATACTGACCGTTTCCCATCTGTCGAAAACCTACGCGTCCGGCTTCAAGTCGCTCGACGACGTCAACCTGTCGATCCGCCCCGGCGAGATCTTCGCCCTGCTCGGCCCGAACGGCGCCGGCAAGACCACGCTGATCAGCGCCATCTGCGGCATCGTCACGCCGACCGAAGGCACTGTGACCGTGGGCGGCCACGACATCCGCACGCACTACCGCGCCGCGCGCGAGATCATCGGCCTGGTGCCGCAGGAGCTGACCACCGATTCGTTCGAATCGGTCTGGGCCACCGTGTCGTTCAGCCGCGGCCTGTTCGGCAAGGCGCCGAACCCGGCGCACATCGAGAAGGTGCTGAAGGCGCTGTCGCTGTGGGACAAGCGCGACAACAAGATCATCACGCTGTCGGGCGGCATGAAGCGCCGCGTGCTGATCGCCAAGGCGCTCTCGCACGAGCCGCGCCTGCTGTTCCTCGACGAGCCGACCGCCGGCGTGGATGTCGAACTGCGCCGCGACATGTGGAAGCTGGTCGATCAACTGCGCGCCGACGGCGTGACGATCGTGCTGACCACCCACTACATCGAGGAAGCCGAGGAGATGGCCGACCGCATCGGCATCATCAACGGCGGCAAGATCATGCTGGTCGAGGAAAAGACCGAACTGATGCGCCAGCTCGGCAAGAAGCAGCTCACGCTGCAGCTCGACGCGCCGCTCGATGCGATTCCCGAGGCGCTGGCAGGCTTCGGCCTCGAACTCGCCAAGCAGGGCACCGAACTCGTCTACACCTACGAGGTGGAGCGCGATCAGGCGATCGCCACGCTGCTGGCCGCGCTCGCGCAGGCCGGCGTCCGCTTCCGCGATCTGCAAACCTCGCAAAGCTCGCTCGAGGAAATCTTCGTGAGCCTGATCGACGGCGGCCGTGCCGCGTCGGCCACGCCCGCCTCCGCCTGACCGCTCGACAGGACCCCGAATGATCAATCTGCATGCGATTCGCGCGATCTACCGCGCGGAAATGGCCCGTACCCTGCGCACCCTGACCCAGAGCATCATCGCGCCGGTGATTTCGACTTCGCTTTACTTCGTCGTGTTCGGCTCCGCGATCGGTTCGCGGATCAGCTCCGTGAACGGCATCAGCTACGGCTCGTTCATCGTGCCGGGGCTGGTGATGCTGTCGCTGCTCTCGCAGAGCATCTCGAACGCCTCGTTCGGCATCTACTTCCCGCGCTTCACGGGCACCATCTACGAGGTGCTGTCCGCGCCGGTGTCGTACTGGGAAATCGTGACCGCCTATGTGGGTGCGGCCGCAACCAAATCGGTGATCCTCGGCGTGATCATCCTGATCACGGCCAGCCTGTTCGTGCCGATGCACATCCTGCATCCGGGCTGGATGGTGCTGTTCCTGATCCTGACCTCGATCACCTTCAGCCTGTTCGGCTTCGTGATCGGGATCTGGGCCGACGGCTTCGAGAAGCTCTCGCTGGTGCCGATGCTGATCGTCACGCCGCTGACCTTCCTCGGCGGCAGCTTCTATTCGGTGGACATGCTGCCGCCGTTCTGGCGCATCGTGTCGCTATTCAACCCGATCGTCTATCTGGTCAGCGGTTTCCGCTGGGCGTTCTTCGGCCTGGCCGACGTGCACGTGGGCATCAGCCTGGCGATGACGCTGGGGTTCCTGGTGGTGCTGCTGTTCGTGGTGTCGTGGATTTTCCGCACCGGCTACCGGCTCAAGAAGTAAGCGCCGAATGGCGCATCGCATCGCGGCCAACGCGCGCCGCGATGCGTTTCCCGATGACTCGGCGTTTACACCGAGTTTGCCCGCCCCGCGATTGCACCACGCTTTGGCCCGGTTGTATGATGACGTAACACTTGCGGCGGCAAGCCACCCGGCCGCCCGCGTCTTCCTTCACATCCCGAACCGCGATCCCCCGATGACCACTCCGCTGTCCCCCACCCACGTCGTTATCGTCTCGAACGCCGAGGACGGCGACCTCGGCCTCTATCATCTCGACGCCGCGCAGGCCCGCCTCGCCGCCGTCACGCGCACGCCGGCCGGCAGCGTGGTGATGCCGCAGGCGCCCACCCGCGACGGCAAGCAGTTGTTCGTCGCCACGCGCGGCGCGCAGCCCAGCATCGTCGGCTACGACATCGGCGCCGACGGCACGCTCACGCAGCGCTTCGCCACGCCGATCGACGCGAGCCTCGCCTACCTGACGGTGGATCGCGATGCGCGCCTGCTGTTCGGCGCGTCGTACGGCGGCAGCCGCCTGTTCGTGTTCGACGCGCGCCGGCTCGAAAGCGGCGACGGCACGCCGCTGCAATTCATCGACCACATCCAGAACGCGCATTCGATCATCGTCTCCGACGACGACCGCTACGTGTACGCCGCCTCGCTCGGCTCGGACCGCGTGCTGTTCTACGGCATCGCGCGCGCCGGCAACGAAGCGGCGCTGATCGCGCGCGGCGAGCTGGCCACGCCGGCCGGCTTCGGCCCGCGCCACCTGCGCCTCGCGGCGGACGGCGCGACGCTCTACGTGATCGGCGAATTCCACGGCACGGTGCTGGCCGTGCCGCGCGATCCCGTCACGGGCGAGCTGGGCGAGCCGGTGGTGTCGGACCTCGCGCCGAGCATCGCGCACCTGGCGCACGGCGCGCCGCGCCCGCCCGCGCCCACCCAACCGGTGGTCTGGGCCGCCGACCTGGCGGTCACGCCCGACAACCGCTTCGTGTTCGCCACCGAGCGCACGGCGAACCGCCTGATCACGTTTCGCGTCGGCGAGAACCGCGCGCTGCACTACGCAAGCTGCATCGAGACCGAACCGCAACCGCGCGGCATCCGCCTCTCGCCGGACGGCACGCTGCTGGCGGCCAGCGGCGAGCTGTCGGATTCGATCTCGCTGTACCGCGTCGATCCGGCCACCGGCGCGCTGACGCAAGCCGACCGCATCGCCTGCGGCAAGGGCGCGAACTGGATCGAGATCCTGCCGCTGCAAGCGGCCTGAGCCAGAGCCGACGTCGTCCGCATCGTAGTCCAGCAAGCGCCCGCTCGCGGCGCTTGCTCCGCCCGCCTTCCCCGCTTCCCCCTCCGCTCCCTGCTTCGCGATCCGAAACAATTACCGCATGCCGTTGCCGTCCGAGAAACGGCCGGCGATACGGCCTTGATCCCCGTGGCACCCGCGTGACAGCGCGAAAGCCATTCCGTCGCCGAGCCACGACAATCGCGCACCACCAGCGTGAATCGCCGCCAGCGGAATATTTTTCCGATTTCTCTGTGCTATCTGTTTGAAACAGACGGCGCGTGGCCGGCGGCTGCGTCACCGCCGCCCGCGCCGGTTTCCACATCGTCAGGAGAACTCAGTATGGTCAAGCAACGCATGCGCGCTGTCGTCGCCACCGTCTTTCTGGCCGCCTTGACGCCGGCGGGCCTTGCGCAAACCTCGACGGACTGGATCGCCAACACCTACGGCACGATTGCCTCGCACGTCGGCAACGGAGCGCGCTCGATGTGGGTCGCGCCGGAAGGCACGATCTACACGGCGTCGTTCTGGGACGAGAACGCCGGCGGCGTGGGTGTCTACCAGGCGGGGAAGACACTCGGCTCGATCGGTTCGCATGCCGAATTCCAGGGCGGCGCGATCACCGGCAACGCCACCTCGATCTTCACGCCGCTGCAAGGCACCAAACTGAGCGGCACGGTGGCGCGCTACAACCGCTCGACGGGGCTGCGCGACCTGGCGATCAAGGTCAGCGTGTGGGACACCATCAGCAAGGCCGACGTGATCACCGGCCTCGCCACGGCCGGCACGCTGCTGTATGCGAGCGACTACTTCAGCAACCGCGTGCGCGTGTTCACGACCGACGGCGTATGGCAGCGCGACATCACGATCGCCACGCCCGGCGCGCTCGCGCTCGATGCATCGGGCAACCTGTGGGTCGCGCAGAAGAACAGCGGCACGATCGTCGAGATCGGCCCGGCCGGCGCGCAGCTCAACACCATTCAGCTCGGCGCGAGCGCGCGCCCGTCGGCGCTCTACTACGACGCGCCGACCGGCCAGTTGATGGTGGGCGACGCCGGCCCGGACATGAACATCAAGCAGTATTCGATCGCGGGCCAGCCGGCGCTGGCGGGCACCTTCGGCGTGACGGGCGGCTATCTCGACGCCACCACCGGCATCAAGGGGCAGGTGGGCGCGAAGCGCTTCACGCGGGTGGTCGGCATCGGCCGCGACGCGGCCGGCGTGCTGTACGTGCTGAACAACCCGTGGGGCGGCGGCTGGGACCTGGGCCGCAACGGCCCGACCGACCTGCAGGCCTACGACGGCAGCGGCAACCTCACGTGGGCGCTGCAGGCGCTGAACTTCGAGGCGGTGGCCGCGCCCGACCCGGTCACCGACGGCGCGCTGTTCTACAGCGGCATGAACATCTATTCGGGCAGCGCGGGCGGCCAGTTCGTGGCGAACACGGTCGATCCGTTCAGCTATCCGAACGATCCGCGGCTCTCGATGACGGACTACCAGCGCGGTCAGCATTTCGGCCAGCTCACCAGCGTGGGCGGCAACCGAATCCTGGTCGCCACCGGCCAGAACCCCGACATCTACAACTTCTATCACTTCAACCCGGCGTCCAGCGGCTACATCGCGATCCCCGACGGCTCGCTGCCCGGCGCGCTGTTCGGCACCAACGCGATCGTCACGGGCGGCTTCTCGATCGACGAAAACGGCGACGTGTGGGCCGGCATGTCCGGCTCGAGCCAGGTCACGCGCTACCCGTTCGCGGGCTTCGACGCGAACGGCAAGCCGTCGTGGCGCGCGGGCGTGGCGATGCCGGTGCCGGGCACCGTCAAGCCGATCACACGCGTGATCTACCAGGCGACCACCGACACCATGGTGCTGGCGCAGGGCATAGCGGGAAGCTGGGATTGGACCGCGATGAACGGCCATCTGGAGGTGTATCACGGCTGGCTCGCCGGCAACCGCACGCCGAACCCGGTCATCGACCTGAGCAGCCCGAACCCGAAGACGATCGCGGTGGCCGGGCGCTACCTGTTCGTCGGCTACGTGCACACCGTGCCGAACATCGACGTGTTCGACCTGAGCACCGGCAGCCTCGTCACCACGCTGGTCAACACCAACCCGACGGCGATGGATGTCGGCAACGACGTCGATTCGATGTTCGGCCTGCGCGCCTACCTGCGCTCGACCGGCGAGTACGTGATCACCAAGGACAACTACAACGGCTCCAGCATCGTGGTGTATCGCTGGACGCCGCAGTAGTCGCTCAACCGACCCGACACTCAGCCGGCGGCGCTCGTCAGGGCTGCGAACTTCTCGAGATCGACGTTGCCGCCGCTGACGATCACGCCCACCCGCTTGCCGGCGAGGCGATCCTTCATCTGCCGCACGGCCGCGAAGCCGAGGCAGCCGGTGGGTTCCACCAGCATCTTCATGCGCGACGCGAAGAAGCGCATGCAATCGACCAGTTCGGCGTCGCTGGCGGTCAGGATGCCGGTGACGTCGCGGCGCAGGATCTCGAACGTCAGTTGTCCGAGATATTGGGTTTGCGCGCCGTCGGCGATCGTCTTCGGCGTGTCGATGCGCACGATGCGGCCGGCCGCGAGCGACTGCTGGGCGTCGTTGCCCGCTTCCGGTTCGACGCCGTAGATCTCCGCGCCCGGCGACAGCTCGCGCGTGGCCAGCGCCGTGCCCGACAACAGCCCGCCGCCGCCGAGCGGCGCGAACACCGCGTCGAGCGGGCCGGTTTCGGCGATCAGTTCGGCCGCGGCGGTGCCCTGCCCGGCGATCACGTCGGCGTGGTCGTACGGCGGAATCAGCGTCAGCCCGTCCTTCTCGGCCAGATCGCGGCCGATCTGCTCGCGATCGTCACGGTAGCGGTCGTAAGTCACCACGCGGCCACCGTAGCCGCGCGTGGCCGCCACCTTCGCCTCGGGCGCGTCTTGCGGCATGACGATGGTGGCCGGCATGCCGAGCAGCCGCGCCGACAGCGCGATCGCCTGCGCATGGTTGCCCGACGAGAACGCCACCACGC
Source organism: Burkholderia sp. 3C (assembly GCF_054589155.1). NCBI lineage: Bacteria > Pseudomonadati > Pseudomonadota > Betaproteobacteria > Burkholderiales > Burkholderiaceae > Burkholderia > Burkholderia sp. 3C. The sequence goes on along the minus strand of NZ_BAAILN010000036.1, from coordinate 22,709 downwards.
CGGCCTTGCGCTGCGCGTCGCTGAACTTCGACAACGCGTTGAACGCGCCGCGGAACTTGAACGCGCCCATGCGCTGGAAGTTCTCGCACTTGAAGAACACCTGCGCGCCGAGCGCTTCGTCCACCGTGCGCGAAGTCAGCACGGGCGTGCGGTGGGCGAAACCCTCGATGCGGGCGGCGGCGGCGGCGACATCGGCGTAGGTGGGGAGATTCGGCTGGCTCATCGATGGCTCACTGGAAATGGAGGCAAGGAACGGGGACGGAGAATCGGAACGAAGAATCGGTCTTGACTGAATTCGAGACATTGTGTCCAATTCAATACATTCTGTCAATTTGACTCGACCGGCGCGCGCTGCCTCGCGGCGCTCCCCTTTTTACACGTTCCGTCACGATGCCACTCGATACGCTCCCTACCCCGTCGGCCCTGATCGACGTTCCGCGCATGACGCGCAACATCGCGCGAATGCAGCAGCGGCTCGACGCACTCGGCGTGCGGTTCCGACCGCACGTAAAGACCACCAAGTGCGAGCCGGTGGTGCGCGCGCAGCTTGCGGCCGGCGCGCGCGGCATCACCGTGTCCACGCTGAAGGAAGCCGAACAGTTCTTCGCGCAGGGCATCGGCGACATCGTCTACGCGGTCGGCATGGCCGCCGCCAAGCTGCCGCAGGCGCTCGCGCTGCGCCGGCGCGGCTGCGACCTGAAGCTGGTGGCGGACAGCCTCGCGTCGGCCACCGCGATCGCCGCGTTCGGCCGCGAGCACGGCACGGCGTTCGAGGTGTGGATCGAGATCGACGTGGACGGCCACCGCTCCGGCCTCAAGCCCGACGACGCGGCGCTGGTCGAGGTCGGCCGCGCGCTGATGGCGGGCGGCGCGACGCTCGGCGGCGTGATCGCCCACGCCGGATCGAGCTACGACTATCACACGCAGGCCGACCTGGTGCGGATCGCCGAGCAGGAGCGCGCGGGCGCGGTGCAGGCCGCCGAACGGCTGCGCGCGGCGGGGCTGCCGTGCCCGGTGGTCAGCATCGGCTCGACGCCCACCGCGCTGTCGGCCGAACGGCTCGACGGCGTGACCGAGGTGCGCGCGGGCGTGTACGTGCTGTTCGATCTGGTCATGCACAACGTGGGCGTGTGCCGCACCGACGAAATCGCGCTGAGCGTGCTGACCACCGTGATCGGGCATCAGGAGGACAAGGGCTGGGCGATCGTCGATGCGGGCTGGATGGCGATGAGTCGTGATCGCGGCACGCAGCGCCAGACGCGGGATTTTGGTTACGGGCAGGTATGCGACGAGAACGGGACGCCGCTTGAAGGTTATTTGCTCGGTAGTGCGAACCAGGAACATGGCATCATTTCGCGCAGTGGCGACGAACCTGATCGCGATATCGCGGCGCGTTTTCCGGTGGGTACGCGGTTGAGGATCTTGCCGAACCATGCCTGCGCGACCGGGGCGCAGCATCCGGAATACCAGGCAATCGGGGAGGATGGCTTGGTGGGGGTTTGGGCGCGGTTTTATGGGTGGTAGGACCCGACCTTCAAGGACGTAAGGCCGTAGACACATCGAATCCGTTCGCCACCTCATGACCTTAACGAAAAACCTGGCGCTCATTCTGGCATGCGTGTTTGCCTTTTCCCGGCACGGCCACGCGCAATGTGTCGACCTGGTCGCCAGTATTGACGACGAGCAGTTGATGCAGTCGCGGATTGCACTGATCGACCGCGCCACCCCTGCCGAGCCGATCCGCATCCTCGCCTACATCTTCGAAATCGATCAGACCGGCGGGCTGCTGATGCGCCATCTGGTCGAGGCCGCTCGCCGGGGCGTGCCGGTCAAGCTGCTGATCGACGGCATCGGCCCCGAGCCGCACTTCCCGTTCGAAGACGAGTTCATCGTCGCCCTGCACAACGTGGCGCCCGGCATCGACCTCCGAATCTTCCATCCACGATCCGATCTTGCCGAGCTTCCGCATCGCATGCACGACAAGCTGTTCCTGGTGGGCGACACGGCCGTGATCGGCAGTACCTCCATCTGGGATTCGAGCTTCCGCAACTGGCTCAGCGAGCGCGATCTGATGGTGTCGGGCGACGCCGGACAGGATGCGTCCTCGCTGCACGCCATGAACCAGCATTTCGCGTTGTTCTGGAATAGCCCGCAAGTGGCTCGCCCCGAGCCGGAAAAATTCCTCGAAGTCGACAGCCCTTATCGCGACTCGCGGGGTTATCTGACGCTCGACCCGGCACGCATCCGATATTGGCGCGAATGGCTGCTGGCGCCGCTCGACGCTGCAGCAGGGGCGACCGCTGCCGATGTACCTGCTGCCTCCGATACGCCCGACGATGCCGGGACGGATGTCGATCCCGCCTGGACGCCGATCGCCTGCGATCGCCTGCGCTATGTTCACGACTGGCCCGACAAGCGCTCACCCGGCACCTTGCAGGACATGTTGCAGGCGTTCGATACGGCGCGGCGCGAGATCCTGATCATCAACCCCTACCTGATCCTGGTGCCGGAACTGCGCGAGGCGCTTGAACGCAAGCAGCGCGAAGGTGTTCGCGTGATCCTGGTGAGCGCCTCGCTGGCGAGCGTCACGCAGGAATTCCCCGCGGTCGGGAGCGCCTATGCCGAGGATCTGCCCGGCCTGGTGAATGCAGGGATCGAGGTGCGCGAATATTCCGACCGAAAGAACCGCATGATGCACGCCAAGCTGATCCGCATCGACGGCCATCGGTATTATCTCGGCAGTTTCAATTTTGATTCGCTGTCGGCCCGCTTGAATACCGAAAACGGTCTTTGGATCGACGTCCCGAAGGATGGGCTCGATCCCTTGCAGGACAGCGTGGCGTATTTCCTGAGCAACTCGAGTTCGGTGAGCGACGCCAATGGCCATCTTCTCGCGAATCCCGATGCGCGCTGCCAGGCCGCTGGTTGCGGGGGCGCGTGGCGGTGGGTGGCGGTTTTGATCAGGAGGCTGCTGTGAAATGGAACTCGCCAGGCCTATCGGCCTTTTCATGAATGTCGACCACTACGCCGCACATGCTTCCTTGAAGCATTTCAGCCCAGCCTGAGTTATAGATTCGCGCGCAGGAAATCCACGATGTCCTGGTCGATCTGGCGATGAATCTCCACACGATCGATCCCGGGCGCATCCTGACAGATCAGCGCCACACTGGACGCGACAGCGGCCGGACAAGGATCGATGAAAACGAAGTGGTTGCCCGGCACGATATGGACGGCAGGCGGTGTGGGCAAGCCTGCCACAACGGCGAGAGCGTTTCTCGCAGAGCCGAGATACTTGTCGTCCTGCGGGCGATAGAGCATCGTCGGCACGCGCACAGCGGAAAAGCCGGATGCATCGAACATCATCGCCAGAGGATCCATCAGTACCAAGGCCTTCAGGCGACGATCAACGGGCGGTTGCCAGGCTGCCAGGTCAGCGGATACCACCGCTTTACCCTGGATGTCGTGGGCGCCATTACCGGTTGCCGGACGCGGACACGATCCCGGATCATCATGATTTGCGCAGTACGCACTGGCATACGCAAAGTTGGGTTTCGCCCCCGCCAGAATCAGCGCAGTGTAGCCACCGGCCGAATATCCGATCATGCCGATTCGGCCGATATCGGCATGCGCCGAAAACCGCGGATCGGCGAGAACGGCATCGAGCGCGGCCTCCGCCTGTTGTGGACGACTCATTAAAATCCGAGCCTGGGACGGCGCGCGGGGATAGCCTGAAGCATCGCCAACGTGCGTCGGCAAGACGACGATAAATCCGGCGCGAGCCAGCGCGGTGGCCAATTCACGGTGGCTGAACGGGCCGCCGTCGCGTCCATGCGATATCACGACAACCGGGAAGTGGTCATCGGGAACCGGCGAAGCATTGCGCGTCGCCTCGATCGTGAACGGACCGGCTTGCCACGGCACCTCACGCTCATGCGTGGGATAAAAGACGACCGTATCGAAGGGAGCCGCGCCGTCCCCCACCGTGAGACGGGATACCCCTGCGTTAAAAGCGGCCGGGGCGGCCTGCACCGAGCATGTCCATACGATTGCGAGCACAAAGGTCACGATCCAACGCATGTCACTACCCCCGGGCCACCGAGAATGAGAGGCGAAGAATATCAGAACGGTCTTACACGTTCGATGACCTTGGGGCGTTGGTTATCGAACGCTTACGAACACTCAGTCAACCCGGTACCAGCGACCCGATTCCGGGCATACAGCGGCGGGGGCGCCGTTCGACCAGACTTGCTCCTCATCCAGGTTCAGCGAGGTCGAAGGGGTGGTGTCGAAGACGACCTTCAGTGCTTGCCCGACATGGGCGTCTTCGATGGGAAGCTCCCAAGTCAGGAATATCTGGATGCAATCGCGGTCCGGCGCGAAGTCGGCCACGTTAAAGCCGCTACTGCCGCGCTGAATCACGCCATGAGGCTGGCCGGTATCGAATATCACGGCGGTCCCCCGGGTCAGCGGAATGCGATGGCCCGTAGCGGGGAAATGCAAGTCCAGCCCTCGGTCTTCGCTCAGGAAGAGATTGCAGAAGGCCGCGCCGCCGTATTGCGCACCGTCATGGTGGTACCTCGCGCCACGACAGGCCATCAGGGCGACGTCACTGGAGGCAAGCACGTTGGGCAGCCCCAGTGCGCCCGTCCAGTCGGACATGGCCTGCACGCAGCGCTTGTAGTCCGGCCAGCGCGCCTGCGTTCGCGCCAACGGCATGGCCTCGACGTCCCCGGGTTCCAGGACGAGCCGCGACGATGTCTCTCTTTCCCAATCTGCAAGCACGCGTGCGGAGGGAACCGGCACGTCGACCGTGGCCGATAGGACGATGTCGCTTACGCGGCGACTGCGGATGGTGTCGCCGCTCCAGAAATAGGAGGTCAGCATGTGTTGAATTCGATGCTGTGGAAGGGGGATGGGGGCGATTGTAGCGATTTGGTGGGAACACGTCGGCGGAATTCGGCCGGGAGCAGACACTCGACCGCTGTAGGCATAGGCGATCTCACCCTCCAGAAATTAGATACTGTTGCCGAACGCACTCTTGAAAAGCGATCCCATATGCAGCGGTTTCGGAAGTACATACTTACACTGCTGTCCCTTAGCTTTATCGGCAGCCTTGCAGTAGGGCTTGCTTTGCAGCCGCTTGTCTCTGCCACCTTCGCAACGAGAGGGCCCGCTCCGCGTATCAATCTGTTCTTGGTTGCCGTAATCGGCGTCATCGGCCTGATCGTCCTGGCAACATTTCTATGGCTCGCGCTCTGGCGTTCGCCATCATCTTCGTCGGCGAAGCAGCCATCCGCGATGCAAGGCACCGTCGGACTGCCTGCCCTGCCATCACAAATTGGCGCTTTGATCTTGACGTTCGGCACGCTCAACTGCCTGGCCTTCTGGCTATTGGCCACGGGTGTTGAAACGCTGGTGGTCAGGTTATCGGCTAAAACAGATATGTATTACGAAGCGACCGTTGAATCGACATATCGGAAGGGATGTACCAATGCGGTCCAGTGGCTCGACCCGGTCGTTAGCCGCGATGTGACGGTTTGCTTGACCTCCCCCCTCTTTCCAAAGCACGGCGGGCCGATCAGTCGATTGTCCATTGTGCATTCCCTGCGCGGCCCGCTCGGCACACGCGTTCTGACGGTTCATGCCGTCGATTCCGAACCTGGCCAGATCGATCTTTCTTTGATGCATACGAATCTGGTGGGCACGCACTGAACCGGTTCGATTGCGGATCGCCTATTTCGAGGCCAAGACTGCCATGGCGTGAGACGACTTTCGGCCAGTTTGGGACATTCGACGCCGCCTCCTAGATCGGTGACAATTTCTGCTTGACGTGACTACTAGAGGGGGCTCGCATGGGGAGCAAATTAGACGAGTTGAAGGCCGAGATGGCGACGAAGCTAAACAACGCGCTGGAACAAGTTGCCGACGAACGTTCCTTCCTTGCATTTCTGGCACATCTGGCCACTGACTGGTTCACTGAAGCCGAAATTGAAGCGAGCAACCCATCTTCACCCTATTCAAGCGGTGCCTTGGGCTGGGAAAATGATTCTATAGGCCCCTTTCTCGAAGCATCGTGTGCGTGGGCAGATGCATCGAGGAAAGGCCTGAAATACTACACACCGCCTGAAAACCCTTGGAGACGCGCAGCTGACATTTTAATATCAGGAGAAATCTATGAATAATCTGACCGTGCATGTCGACCTCTAAGTTGGGTCACCGTTCGGCGGAACCGGACGTTCAGGAAATCGGAGCAGCATGAATAATTTCATCTTCTTGCGGAACCGGAGTTTCGAGGTCGCAACGGCGAATTTGCACTACTGTGGCGGCATATGGTCGCTCGAAATTGAGGCGAAGCCCCAAGAGTTTGACGGCGAGCTGTGGACACCTCGGCTCTACCACCAGGGCTTCAACATGCACGCGCATACTGCCGAAGAACTGCAGGGCATGAGTACGTCATGGGAGCACAAGACAGACGCTTCGTATCCACATCCCGAACTTGGGTTGCTATACGTATTCGGGCATCACGACGTCTATGATACGACGCTAAGTTTTGGCCGTTTGCACGAGAGGCTTCTTGAAGTCAGCTGGAGCGGGCTGTGCGATGTCTTTTGGGACGGCGACTATATGACCCGCGTGCCGTTTCGCAGCGAGTGCCGCGCGTGCTGTTCAGCTTTTTAGCGTGGGAGCCCCTTCCGGCGAGGCTGTGTGAAAACGCATGCTGAATGCGGCGCTCCAGGAAATCGCCCCCCAGATCGCGCCGTATTGGCTTGGCGGCGACTCGGGAAGGGTAAAGCCGCTCGACGATCCCGCATAGGTGGTCGACTGACAATTGGCTTGTGGATTCGGATAAGTGAGTGTTTCTGGAAAATCGCTTTGAATTCGGTCGTGACCCGAAATTCAAAGCGATTTTCCAGGAGGATTTATCACTGGCTATGGCTACAAACAAACCTGCCGCCTTTGCCATTGCAAAGGTTCACACCTTGCCAGTGGAATTGATGAAGCCCGAACATCACCAGCAGGACGCTCAAAGCCAATAGAAGCATAAGTCCCTTTATTCATACTGCTCTCCAAGAAACCGCGTTGGCACTTTAGCTCGCAGTGAACGTCTGTTCTGGAGAACTGCGAAGGACCGCTCAGGGTCGCGAACTGCCCGCCGCGCGAGTAGCTAACGTCGGACAACGAAGAGGCCAATAAGGCCTGATGCGCCGACCGTGAACGCATTGAATTCGCAATGCCCGCATTGAACATTGCGCCAGAAAAAGAAAGCGCCGCGCTTGGGTTCCCGCCTTCAAGCCTGTTTTCCGCCACGGCGGTGTCAAAGTCGATTCAAGCGCACGACGGGCATAGCCCCATTGCCCGATCGTGGCCGATCGCTCGCGCGTCGGCCTCACCAAGAAGCATGACATCGACCCAAGCCCCCGCGTCCAGTGCACCAATGCCGCAGCCCCCTCACCAAGGCCAAGCCACCCGCGTCCCCACCCCCGCCGCCCTCGCCCGCTCCACCAACATCCGCGCCACGGTCAGATCCTGCAGCGCCAGCCCGGTCATGTCGAACACGGTGATGTCCTCACGCGCCCGCACGAACGACGCCGGCGCGGCCAGCAATTCGCCGAGTTCAACGCAATCCTGCTCCGCCGCCCACTGCGCCTCGCCGATCCGGCGCGCCTGCTCGCGGTCGTCCACCACGAGCCGCGCCCGCGCCAGCAAACCGTCCGGCAACTCGCGCTTGCCTTGCGTATCGGCGCCCACCGCATTGATATGCGTGCCCGGCTGCACGGCGCTCGCGTCGAACAGCACGCGGCCGCCCGGTGTGGCAGTGATGACGATGTCGGCATCGGCCACCGCCGCATCGGCATCGCTGGCGGCCGAAATCGCGCAGCGCTCGCGAAACAGCGCTTCGAACGCTTCGTTCGCTTCCCCGCGCGAACCAACATAGCGCACCGTCGTGATCGACGGCAGCATCCGCAACGCGAAGTTCAACTGAATCCGCGCCTGCACGCCGGTCCCGAATACACAGACACTCCCGCTGTCGCCCCGCGCCAGCGCGCGCAGGCCGAGGCCTCCAGCCGCGCCGGTGCGCAGCGTGGTGATCGCGTTGCCGTCGATCACGCAGCGCGGCCGGCCGGTGGCGGGGTCGATCAGCATCACGGTGGCCTGATGCGGCTCGCCGCCCAGTTCGCGGTTGGCCGGCCAGAAGCCGGCCGCCTTGAAGCCGAGCAGCGCCTCGCCGGCCACGTCGCCGGCCTTGATGCCGAACACGCCGCCGGTAGCCAGCGGCTCGCGAATCACCGGAAACACGCGGCCCGCGCCGCGCCGGTGCAGATCGAACGCGTCCGCGACAGCGTGGAGCACGTCGTCGGGTTGCAGCAGGCTCTCCACCACGTGCGTGTCCAGCAACAGCAGTTCGGCATCAGTTCTCATCGGCGTAACGCTCCTTCGGGTTCGGTGTGGCGGTGGATCGACCGAATGGCCAGCCCATCATCACATTGAATTGTACATTTTTTCCAGTTATCTACATTTCATCCAATAACCGGACGCGAAGCGGCTTCGCGTGAACTTCGCATTGCGCGACATCACTTCGCATCGGCCGTTTAGGCCAGTTTGATGCAGGAAATAACGGGTTTCAGGCCGTTTTCGTGCGAAAAACGGCTCAGGCGTCGAGCGGCGTGAGCAACGGCTGCCCGGCGAAATGGCGCGCGGCGTTGTCGAGGAACAGGTCGATAGTGCGGTCGCGCGCCTCGGGCGAAGTGCCGGCCACGTGCGGCGTCAGCACCACGGTGTCCAGGTCGATCAACTCGGCGGGCGGCGCGGGTTCGCTTTCGTAGACGTCGAGGCCCGCGCCGGCCAGGCGCCCTTCGCGCAACGCAGCGGCCAGCGCGGCGGTATCCACGGTGCTGCCGCGCGACACATTGACGAGGAAGCCGCGCGGGCCGAGCGCATCGAGGATGGCGGCGTCGATCAGATGGCGCGTCTGCGCGCCGCCCGGCGTGGCCACCAGCAGGTAATCGGCCCAACTCGCCAGATCGGCCAGCGCATCGAAATAGCGCAGCGCGGCGGCGCCCTCACGCGGGCGGCGGTTGTGATAACCGACTTCCAGGTCGAAACCGGCCGCACGCCGCGCGACCTTCTCGCCGATCCGCCCCAACCCGACGATGCCGAGCCGCTTGCCCGAAAAGTTCGGCTCCATCGGCAACGCGTCGCGCCACACGCCGGCCCGGCACGCCGCATCGAGCCGCACCACGCCGCGCACGGCGGCCAGCAGCAGCGCGAACGCATGGTCGGCCACGCAATCGTCGTTGGCGCCCACGCCGTGCGCCAGCGCGATGCCACGCGCGCGGGCCGCCGCCACCGGCAGGTTCTCGTAGCCGACGCCGAGCGCATGCAGGAACCCGAGCCTCGGCAGGCGCGCCAGGTCTGCTTCGGACAACCCGGTGGTGCCGTTGGTCAGCACCAGTTGCACGTCGGCCCCATGCGTGGCGATCGCCTGCTCGCGAGTAGCCGCATCGGGCGCGTAGATCAGTTCGTAGGCATCGGCGAGGCGCGCGAGGGCATCGTCTTGCGCGGCGATCAGGACCAGCAGGCTGAGTTTCATGTCGGGTATCGGGGTGGGATCGGAAGATACCGGCCAGTGTAGCAAGCGGCAATCGGCCGCGGCTGACGTCAAACTGGCAAGCGCCGGGCCACACCGTCAGGTCAGATCAGCAGATCCTCGTAGAACGCACCGAACGGCCGGCTCGGGTGCGCAATCTGGATTTCCAGCACCCACAGCCCGCTGGCCGGCACGCCTTCGTAATCACCGAGATTGCCGGCCTGGTAGATCGCGTGCGGAAAATCGCTGACGCGATGCCCCTTGATGTCGACGTTGAGCCGCCAGCCGTGCGCCTCGGCCCGCTCGGCCGCGTAGCGGTACAGCGCCGCGCCGCCCGCGCCGGTCGCGCGCCAGTGCGCCTCCACTTCGTCGAACACCGTCTTCGCGGCCCGCGCGCAGGCCTGCTGCTCGGCGTCGCCGCCCACCACGAACGTCGCGCCGGCATCGCCCTCGTGACCCTGCCAAACCACGCCGAGATCGACGAAGAAGATGTCGTGCTCGCCGAGCACCGGATCGCCCTCGGGCTGCTGCTTGAAGGTTTTCAGCGTGTTCGCGCCGAACCGGATCAGCACCGGATGCCAGAGCCGGTCCATGCCCATTTCGCCGAGCAGCGCCTTGCAGCGCGCGTTCGCCTCCGATTCGCGCATTCCCACGTGGATTTCGTCGGCCATCGCCTCCACCGCGCGCCACGTCATCGCGCGCGCATGCCGCATCGCGTCCATCGAAAACCGCTCGCCCACCGCCTGCTTCGTGTCTTCCATTGCTTGCTCACCCGTTCGTCGATTGCTGGCCGCGCCGGCCTCCGAAAACGGCTCCGGATCGCCAGCGTTATATTCTGTTGTATATTACGTGACATCTCGCAACCCGATCGACAGGATCGTGCCGGCTGCGCGGCGGCCCTCGTGGCCGGGCGCGGCATGCGGCACGACAAGCGCATGAGCATCTCTACACACTGGACGGACGAGGACATCCGGCACGGCGAACTGTCGTCGCGCATCGTGGCGGTTCGGCGGCGCGACGACGCGCAACGGGCGGCCCTGATCGTCGACGTGGTGGACGCGTTCGCGCGGCTGCGCGGCAGCTTGCTGCGCTTCGTCGCGCTGTTCGCCGAGGGCGCGGCCGCGCCGGCCCACGCGGGCCACGACGCACGGCGCTTCGACATGCTGCTGGTAGCGCTCGCCGTCAGCGCCAAGCGCGCGCGGTTTCGCCGTCTGACCGACTTGCAGCACCTGATCGAGCGCGTCGCGCGCGCCGAGACGTTCCGCGACGTGATCTTCGCGCCGCCCCCCGCAGCCGGCCCCGCCGCGCTGCGCGAGGCGGCGCTGTCGCTCGAACGGCTCGACGCCGAGCTGGTCGGCTTATGCGTCGAACATGTGCTTGAAAGCCGGACGCGCGACTCGCTTGCCGCAGCCCGCTCACCGAAAGAGGCCGACGATGGACACGCCGCCGCTTCGCCCCGCCGGCCGTCGCGCCGCCCTGCCGTCGAACGCGATGCTTGCGCCGACCCGGACATCAGCGATGTCGGCATTGCCGGATCGCTCGCCTGAGATGGCGGCGTCGCCGATGCAGCATGTCGCGACGGCCGGCGATGCCCT
>NZ_BAAILN010000036.1:0-11429 GCF_054589155.1 Burkholderia sp. 3C | reverse complement strand
GATGCCGCAGCCGCGCAGGCCGAACTCGCGCGGCTGCGGCGCGCGCTCGCCGAACGCGATGCGAACGCGATCGTGCTGGCCGGCCGCGCTGCAGCCGCCGAACACCAGCGCGAGATCGAGCAGGCGCGCGTGCAAATGCTGCGCGAGCAGCTCGACGACGCGCTCCACGCGTTGAACACGGCCAAGCGCGAGGCCGCCGTGCTCGAACAGGCGTTCGAGGCGGATGCGGGGCAGGTGGATTTCGCGCGACCGTCGTTGCGGGCGATGCGCGGGCGAAGGATCGTCTATGTCGGCGGGCGGCCCGGATCGAACGCGGCGATCGCTCGGCTCGTGGGCGCGGCTGGGGGCTCGGTCGCCGTGTACGACGGCGCGCAAGCAACGTCCGCCGTGTGGCAGCGATTGGTGGGCGATGCCGACCTGGTGGTGCTGGCGGCCGATCGCGTCGATGCCGATGCGCAGGTCATGTTGAACGCGGCCTGCGAGGCGCAGGCCGTGCCGCTGTGCCGAATCCGCACGGCACAATTGGCGCTGGTGGTGGATGCGATCGCCGCGCACGCTCGCGCGGCCGAGCGCGAAGCCGAACGCGCGACCGGACAGGCGTTCGGCACGCGGCACGGCTGATCGGCGGGATAGCCGAACCGGGGCGGGAATCGGTTCAGCGGATTAACTCGACGGGGATTGGCTCGGCGGCAAGCGGGGCGGTAGCAATCGAGCCAGCGGCAATGAATCCGGCGGCAATCGGCTCGGCCGCAATCGATCCAACTGCGAAGCAGGAAGCCAGCGCGATCGCGCATGGCAGCGCGGCCAGGGCCGCCATTCACTTCAACTTCGTCACGCCGCGCCACATCGTCAGCCAACCGCGCCCGCCGTCATCAGCCCCTCAGGGCTGCATCATCTCCGTCAACACGGCGAGCTGCTTCGCGCAGTGGCGCTGCGCTTCCTCCTCGATCTCGCGATAGAGCCGCACGATCTGCTCGCCGACCGGCGTCAGCGTGCAGCCGCCGCCGCTCGCGCCGCCCTGCTCGGAATGCGTGGCGGGTGAGCGCAGCGAGCGGTTCAGTTCGTCGATCAGCAACCACGCGCGCCGGTAGGACATGCCGAGATGCCGCGCCGCGGCCGAGATCGAACCGTGCTCGTGCACGGCTTCGAGCAACGTGACCTTGCCGGGGCCGAGCGCGACCGTCTGGCCGCGACGGATGCGCATCCGGAAATTCACCTGCGGTGCGGAAGACAGCTCGGAAGACGAATCGGAAGCCGGCGGAGCGCCGGCGGAATCGGTCGAGGGCGGAAGGTCGGGATGGGTCATGCGCCCAAGGATACACGAAGGGGTCGGCGGGTCAGTGCGGCGAAGCGCGGCCCTGCAACGCGGGAAAACACTGCCCGTAATCCTCGCAGCCGGGACAACCCGGCGCGGGCGCCGGAGCCTCGCCGCGCGACAGCGCGAGATCCTGCGCGAGGAATTTCTTCCAGCGCAGCGCGCCCGTGTTGCGCGCCGCCACGGCCGGAAAAAAACGCGTCAGCATCGCGGATACGGCCTCGCGGCCGTCGAGGCCGAGGTCGCGCCACAAATGATCGGGGCGCAGGCACGCATGCGACACGATGCTGGCCAGGCAGCGGGCGTCGTCGGCATCGACCTCGGGGCTGGCGTCGGCCAGCAAGCGAATGCGCAACGCATCGACGAACGCCGCATGGGAAACCGGCAACACCGGCTCAACCCACGCAGCAGCAACATCCGGCAAACCATGCCGCGCCAGCAAGCGAGCGAACACCTCGTGCGACAGGCCGAGCCACGCCAACTCGCCGCACGGATCGCCACCTGCGTCGCCGCCTGCATCGCCGCTGCGCGCGCGGATCAGCGCCGCGAACAGCGCGGCATCGCCGGCACGCTCGCTGCCCGAAGCGACGGACACCACGCTCACACCGTCAGCACCCGCGCCACCAGCGACGCGAGCCGCTTCACATGGCGCGGCGCGGGCGAAATGTCCGCGCCCGAGAACAGGTACGGCGCCCCACCCTCGGCACGCATCGGTTCGCCGCCGCATTCGTAGGCGACGATCGCCTGCTCGCCGATCGCGGTGTTGAACAACTCGTGCCACGAGAACGTGACGGCATAGCCGTCGTGGCCGATCGCCAGGAACACGGTGCGCTTGAAATCGCCACTGGCCGGATCGTGCAGCCCAGCCAGCGTGAACAACTCGGTGAGCCGCACGCCGCGATAGCGCTCGACGTCGCGGATATAGCGCCCGCTCGTGAAGCAACGCAGCGCGAACGGCTCGCAAACGGTGGCCGGCAGCGCCGCCAGATCGGCAAGCGAGAGCGACATCGGCCGCAGCACGTCGCCCGTCACCTGCACGATGCCCGCGCCAGGGTGGCCGGGCAGCAGCGGCACGGCGGCGGTTTCGGTGGAGGACATCGCGCCGCTCAGCCTTCGACGCCGATGATCACGCTCGACGCCTTGAAAATCGCGCTGGCCGGCTTGCCGACGGCCAGGCCGAGGCGCTCGACGCTGTCGTTCGTCACGATCGCGACGACCTGCGCGCCGCCCGGCGCGGTGATCGCCACCTCGGCGTTGACCGCGCCCTTGGTGACGGCGGCCACGCTGCCGGCCACGCAGTTGCGCGCCGACACGCGATCGGCATCCACGTCCACCATCACCAGCACCGACGACGCCTTCACCAGCGCGAACGCCTCCACGCCGGCCGCAAGGCCCAGCGACTGCGCGCTGCCGTGCGTGACGATCGCGACGATCTCCAGGCCGTCATCGGCGCGCAGCGTCACTTCGTCGTTGACGGCACCGGGCTTGACCTCGACGATCTGTCCGACGAAATGGTTACGGGCACTGGTGCGCATGCTTGTCTCCTGAGATCGAATGCCGCGGGCCGGCGTGGCCCGCGATGCAGGGACGCCCAGTGTAAACGCATGCTGCATCGTCGATTCCGACAAAATGTCGTGTAAGCACCGTAATATACCGACCTTTATAACGCTACGGAGTAAGCCATGTTTCGCAAGCTGCTGGTCTGCGGCGCCGTCGTCGCAAGCGCATTCGTCGCCACCGCGCACGCCGCCGATGCCGACACCGTCAACGTGCTGTACGCGGGTTCGCTGGTCAATCTGATGGAGCGCAGCGTCGGCCCGGCGTTCGAGAAGGAAACCGGCCTGCACTTCCGTGGCTACGCCGCCGGCTCGAACAAGATCGCCAATGAAATCAAGGGCAAGCTGCGCCGCGGCGACGTGTTCATCAGCGCCAGCCCGAAGGTCAATGCCAGCCTGATGGGCGAGGCCAACGGCGATCACACGTCGTGGTACGTCAACTTCGCGCAGTCGCCGCTGATGATCGGCTACAACCCGAAGAGCCGTTTCGCGAAGGAATTCAAGACCAAGCGCTGGGATCAGGTGCTGCAGGAGCCGGGCATCCGCATCGGCCGCACCGATCCGAAGCTCGACCCGAAGGGCGCGTTCACGGTGGAGATGATGACCAAGGCCGCCGAGTTCTATCACCAGCCCGACCTCGTCGAGAAGACGCTCGGCACGCCGGAGAACCCGGAGCAGGTGCTGCCGGAGGAAACGCTGGTCGGCCGCCTGCAATCGGGCCAGCTCGACGCGGGCTTCTTCTACTCGACCGAAACCTCCGACCTGAGGATCCCCGCCATCGCGCCCGCGCCTGAACTGCACATCCAGGCCAGCTACACGCTGACCATCCTCTCGGACGCGCAGAACAAGGACGGCGCATCGCGCTTCGCCAACTTCCTGTTGAGCGCCAAGGGCCGCGAGCTGCTGAAGGCGCACGGCGTGGACGTGGTCAAGCCGACCGTCAAGGGCAACGCGCAGGCGCTGCCGCCGTCGCTGCAGGCCGTGATCGACGCCGCGCAATGACGCAACGCGTGGCCGGGCCGCTGCGCCTGCTGGCGCTGCTGCTCGCGGTCTACCTGCTCGCGCCGTTCGTCGCCAGCATCCCGCAGATCGGCGAGGCCGACTGGGCGAGCGTCGATTGGGGCGCCACCTGGTCGGCGGTGGCCGTGTCGGCCGGCAGCGCCACGCTGGCCGCGCTGATCACGCTGGTGTGCGGCGTGCCGCTCGGCTACTGGCTGGCGCGCTCGGGCTCGAAGGCCGCCGCCCCGCTCGGCTTCATCGTGCAGTTGCCGCTGGCGCTGCCGCCGCTGACCAGCGGCGTGCTGCTGCTGTTCCTGTTCGGGCCGTACAGCCCGCTCGGCCAGTGGACCCACGGCGCGCTGACCGATTCGTTCGCGGGCATCGTGCTCGCCGAAACGTTCGTGGCCGCGCCGTTCCTGATCGTCGCCGCGCGCTCGGCGTTCGGCGCGATCGACCCGGTGTACGAGGACGTGGCCGCCACGCTCGGCCATCGCGCCGGCAGCCGCTTCTTGCGCGTCGCGCTGCCGGCCGCCTGGCCCGCGATCCGCGCCGGCCTCGCGCTGGCCTGGCTGCGCGCGTTCGGCGAATTCGGCGCGACCGTGATGGTGGCGTATCACCCGTATTCGCTGCCGGTTTATACCTACGTGATGTTCGGCAGCCTCGGGCTGCCGGCGATGATGCCGCTGCTGCTGCCCACGCTGGCCATCGCGATCGCCTGCGCGATGCTGTCGATCGTGCGCTTCGGCCGGCGCGAAGCCGCCGACATCGACACCGACACCGCCGAAAACGGCGATGCGCCGCCGCTCGCACGCACCGGCACGCCGCCCGACGCCGACGCGCCCGAACTGCGGCTCGCGATCCGGCTGCGCAAGCGGCTCGGCACGTTCCGGCTGGCGGTGGACTGGACGCCCGCGTCGCGGCGGCTCGCGATCGTCGGGCCGTCAGGCTCGGGCAAATCGCTGGCGCTGCGCCTGATCGCCGGGCTGGAGCACAACGATGAAGGCAGCGTGCGGCTCGGCGCGACCGAACTGGGCGCGCTGCCGCCCGAGCAGCGCCAGATCGGCTACATGCCGCAGGATTACGGGCTGTTCCCGCACATGACGGTGGCGCGTCAATTGAGCTTTCCGGCCGATGCGGACCCGGTGGCCGCGCGTTACTGGGCCGGCCATCTCGGGCTGGACGCGTTGATGCGCCGGCTGCCGCGGCAGTTGTCGCTCGGCCAGCGCCAGCGCGTCGCGCTCGCGCGGGCGCTGACGCGGCACAGCCATCTGCTGCTGTTCGACGAACCGTTCTCGGCGCTCGACACGCCGCGCCGCCGCGCATTGAGGCGCTCGCTGCGCGCGTTGCAGCGCGAGATCGGCGCGGTGACGGTGATCGTCACGCACGATCCCGACGAGGCCGCGCAACTGGCCGACGACGTGCTCGTCATCGATCACGGCGAAACGCTGCAGGCGGGGCCGGTGGCGGAAGTGTTCACCCGACCGGCCAACCCGCGCGTGGCCGAGCTGCTCGGCCTGCGCAACGTGGGCGCGGGCGAGATCGTGGCGCCGGGGCGCATCGGGATCGGTGCGGGCGTGGTGATCGACACGGCCGACCGCACGCTCGCGGTGGGGGCGCGCACGATGTGGCGCGTGGCGCCGCGGGCGATTCGGCTGGTCGGCGACGATCACCCGAACGCGTACGCGGCGCGCGTCGAATCGTCCGAATTGCGCGACGGCGAACGCTACGCGCGCGTGCAGTTGGGTGGATGGATCTTCGATGTCGCGGCGAATGCGGACATCGCGGATGCCGACGCCGCATGCCGCGTGAGCGTCGATGCGGACAGCGTCAGCGTGTGGGGGATGGCGGATTGACAGTTTGAGCGGGGGCTGGGCACGCGATCGGCTTTCAGCCACCACTCGGAAAAGCGGGTGTCGAATCACCCGCCCGTCATGTCATTCGGCACTCGATTGCCCGCTCCCCGGCAACGGCATCGCCGCCTGCTTCGCCGCCTCGGCCATAAACGCCGGCAACGGCGGCGGATTGACGGCCGATAACTTCGGCCCCGACTTCCCTGCCACCGCCCCGGTCACGAAAATCCGCGCCGGCAGCGTGAAATGCCGCAGTTGCAATACGTCCAGCGGGCCGGCACCCGCCTCGCTGCGTAGTTGCACGCGCAACGGCATGCCCAGGCTCGTGCTCGGCATCCAGGTCAGCAGATAACGCGCGTTGTCCTGCTGCGTCACCTTCGCGCGCTCCAGCAGCCGGACCAGCCCGAACCGGCCTTGTTCGTCGAGCGCCGTGCGCAAGCCGCCCTGCTCGGTCTGCCATTCGACGTGCGACAGGTTTTCCAGCGATTGCCCCGGCCACGCGAACGGCGTCCATGCCAGCTTCTGGTTGAAGTAATGCAGTTCGCGGCCCGACAGCACGAAACGCATGTCTGTCACTCCCGGGGTCGGCACCGCCTGCAACTCGTATCGCACCTGTGCGTCGCCGGACGGAAACAGCACGGTCGCCACCCGCGTGAGGCGGTTCAGGCTCGCGAGAAAGCCGGGATCGATCGTCAGCGCACCGTGGTCGTCACCCTGTGACGCGACCCACCGGTCGCCCTGACGCTCGACGACACCGGCCAGCTGCGTCGTCACGAACTGCGTGATCACGCCGTTATCGACGCTCATGAAGCGCGACATTTCGGGTAACGAAGCATCGTTGTCCGAATCGGCGAACGGATAGCGTCCGCCGAACGTGCGGTTCCAGTCCGCGACGATCGCCGTGCGCCACATCTCGTTCAGGCTCGTGGCCGCCGGCTGCACTACCACCCGCCACGATTGATGGAACGGCGCGCGCAACAGCTCGCCCAGCCCGAACCACCGCTCGCCCAGGCTCGCGGCGAGGCGGCCCGCGTAGTCGCGGCTTTCGGCCAGCTCCGATGTCTTGCCTTGCAGCACCGACTGCGCGGCATGACGTGCCATCGCGTCGGGGTCCGCGCCGGAAACGATCTGCGAGACCTTCAAGCGCATCGCCGTGACGCGTTCGAGGTAGCGTGCGAGGCTCAGGTCGCCCGTGGCGGCGCGCTGCGCGGCGGCCTTGCCGCTGGCGGGCGCGCCCGTCACCAGATCGCTGCCCGTCAGGCGCAGGATCGGACCGAACGCCGTGGCCAGCGGTGAAAGCGCCGGCTGCACCTGCTTCGACGGATCCTGTTCGCTTGCGCCGACAAGCTGCTGCGCCTTGCCGATCAGGCTGTCGGCAAGCGAGCGCGCGTTCGCGCCCGCACCCGCCTGGTAGACAACCGCGTTCATCAGTGCGACGAGCGGCGAGCGCTGCGTGTCGCCGAGCAGCGTCAACTGGTCGGCCGTGGCCGACAGCGTCGCGGCCGGCTGCCAGCGCAGGCTGTTGAGAAACAGGGCCCAGGCGCGCGCGTAGTCGTCGAAATAGCGCTGGCGCAGTTGGGCTTTCAGCGTTGAGGGTGCCGCCTGTGCGGCCTTCGTATCCGATCCCCCAACGGGATTTCCTTCCGGGCGCAGCACCCAGTCACCGGCCACGTTGTGCTGCTCGCTCGTATCGTCGATCGCCTTTGCGATCCGCTCGTCCCAGGCCGCGCGCGTGAACACGCCCGGCACCGTCGCCGTCGTGCCGAACAGGCCTCGGCTCGTCGTGTCGCCGAGCAGCGTGGCGAGTGAAACGGGCGGGTATTTGGCTTGCGCATCGTCGAGGATCCGCTGATAGATCGCGTCCGTCGAATTCTGGATGCCGCGCACGCCGATGATCGTCTGGCGTGTCGCGGCAACGAGGCCAGCGTCGGGCGTCATCGGCGGCAACGTGCCCCGGCCCAGATGCGCCGCGAAAAACGCGATCGTGTGCTGGCGCAGGTCGTCCCACGCGCCCGGCGACAGCGGCGAATTGGCCGGGCGCATCGGCGCCGCGGTTGCGGCGAGCTGCGGCGCGAGGAACGCGGCGACGGCGTGCTTGGGATTCATGAGCATCAGATACGCCTTGAGCGTGTCATAAGCGGCCTGCACTCCGACGTTGCCGCCGTTGGCGATGTCGGCATCCGACAGCGACGCCAACCGGCGCAGATTTGCTTCGAAATGCTGACGAATCGGCGCCACGAGGATGCGGCTGGCCGCGTTCGCATAGCCGGGCCACAGCGCGTCGAGCAGCGCGCCGTCGCGGTTCAGGCCGAAGCGCGTCAGCCACGGCGCGCCGTCGCGGCGATGGACTTCGAGCGTGTCGATCTGCTGGTCGAGGCGATCGAGCAGCGTCATCGCGCGCGTGGGGTTCGGCTCGCTTGTCAGGGCCGCGAGCGTGTCGCCCGTGTCGCGCAGCGTCGCGCAGCGTCGCGCGGTTTGCAAAGCCCGACGCCACCGTGCCGGCGATCCAGCAGCCGATCAGCCCCGTCGAGATCCATGCGACCGTGTTCGACGGCGAGAAGCCGACGCGCCGGCCGTGAATCTTGCGGCTGTGCTCGGCGACGGTTTGCCAGAGCGTGCGGTGTTGTCGGCTCATGGCCGGTTCGTCGTTGCCCGGTTCCGCCGACGTGAGTGAAGCGGGCGGCACAAGCTCGCGCGCCTTGAACAACGGCGCGAACAGCAGGCCGTGCACCGCCTGCCGCCAGACTCGGGGTTGCGCCGTTTGCAGCACGAGGCCCGACAGCGCGTCACGAAGACGCTCGATGTGCTGCGACAGCTCGGCCGGATAGCGATCGCTCGTGTCGTTCATGAGACGCACGACGCCGGCGTCTGCGAGGGAATGGGTCAGGTCTTGTAGCGATGCGTCGAGCGCATTTGCGTTGACGCGTGCGTTCGACCAGGTCAAACCGATCGCTTCGTCGGGGCTCGACGAGTCGCCGCCGAAATCGGTGGCATCGAGCAGGTAGACAGGCGCGGCCCAGCGTAAAGCGCGCGAGTGGCGCGCGAGCTGGCCGGTGAGCGCGTCGGTGTCGAAAGGCGCGGTGGCGGAGCCTCGATCGCGTGTGACAGCGACGATCGCATCAACGGGGCGACGGGTGCGGAGGCGGCGGATTTGGTTGAGCCAGGCGGTGTCGAGCGTATTCGAGGTCTGTTTCGCGTACAACAAGACCGTGGTGCCCGTCACAACATACCCCGCGTCGGAAAGACCGGGGGCCAGCCGATTGATGATCGGCTCATCGCCTGCGACCAGGATCCAGCGATCCGCCTTGCGCCAGCGGCGACCATGGAGATCGCGCAGTATCTCTCGAAGCGTTCCCGCCCGGTACGCATTCAGATCGACCGGCACTTCCGTTTTCGCGGCGCCCACTCGTGACAATGGATCGCGGTCGTAACGATTCGCTGCGGGGTTGCGGCCGTACCGGGCCACGATTCGCCACGCACCGGCCAGCAGCGCCCGCGCCATCAGGATCACCACGCCAACGAACGCAACGATGCCGACCTGATGACCCCGCGACGCGTTCGTACCGGCTCCCTTGAAATACACCCAGAGCGCGACTGCGGCGGTGAGTGCGGGAACGAGGATATGGAATCCCCAAAACTTGCGAGTGCTCATACGTTCGAGACCAATTTTTCTATGCGCGAGAAGCACGGATCACGGCGAGCCGCAGCGTACCCTCGTGCCACGCAATGAATTGCTGTACGCCGAGCTGTGCCGCATGCTCTATACCGAGTGCAATAGCTAGCCAGCCGGCACAGACCCCGGGGTTGCCGATGGCCAGATCAACATCGTGCAGGCCAGCGAACGCGCTCGTTTGCGAGACGGCCAGCTTGGTATCCGACGCTGCCTGAAGCAGCGCACTTTTATCGGTTGAAAATAGACCGGCCTGCCAGAGGTCGCCCACTTCGGCAGCTGTAGCCTTCCCCCAAAGCAACGCCGAGGAAATCGCGGCATCCAATCCGGATGCCCCGGCCTCCACGGGGCGGTGCAGAAATGCCTGTGCGTTTAGCGCGCAACGTTCGGCGAGCGGCGCCCAGGCAAGCAGCACGCCGACGGCGGCCTCTGCGCTCGACTGCTGCGGTGCATCGTACAGTTGCACCGAAACGAACAGCGTGGCTTTTTCAAGCGACGGTCCGCCACGGATATCCAGCCATTCATCCAGCGCCATGACGCCCGTGGCTGCCGGCAGCAGCTTGGCCATCACCGGCCGAAGATGCTTCGCAGTCCAGCAGGATTGCCACACGCCGAGCAGGGCTTGCTGATCCACGTCGGCAGGCAACTGCAAACAGACACGCAACGGCACCTTGCCAGGTACCGCCGACACGGAACCGGCAATCCGCTCGATCAACGCAGTGAAGCAGGCTCGGTAGCGTCCCGGATTTTCCGCATCGTCCGTGAACGCCAAGGCTGTGTGCCGGATCGCATCGGTACCGGTAGCCGAGGTTTGCGCGCTCAATGCGAGTTCGCGATTGGCGATGCTGCCGGCAAGGTTCTCGCTGCCCGGCTCGGTCAGATACGCATGGCCCAGCACGGCGAGCGGCTCGCTCGCGAACAGCAGTGCCCGCTCCCGATCCTCGACAAGGACTTCACGCTGTGCCTGAAGGCGCTGGATTTCATCGTCGTGGTAGTGAAGGCGCAGGCCAAACAGCGTGCACCACGCCAGCGCCGGGAATGCGAGCAGACGCACCCAGAACCAGGCGGTCTGGGTCGGCTCGCCTTTCGGCCAGGTCAGCAAGGCGATCACCACGCCAGCGAGCATGACGACGACGAACACACCGAGCCAAACGATGGCACGCGGCGGCTTGGGTTGCGCGTCTGACGGCTCTACGTCTGGAAGATCTACCGGCATGACCGTGTTTTCACAACAGGCTCGAAATCAGCCGGCATCCACACATGGCGCGATAGCCATGCCGGGCGACGGGCACGCCCTCATCGAGCATCGTCTCGTCGCCATCGATGATCAGATTCGGGCGGATATCGTGTTGCGGGCAAGTCACCTCGTCGCCCTTGCGCGCGACGTATCGATCCTCGTAACACATGGTGTGCGATGCGCTGACGACTTTGCCCCCGTGGTCGGTGGCGTCGCCAAGACGGATGAGACCAATCACGAATGAAACTCCTGATCATGTTGAATAAAACGGAAAATCGGCTTGAGCGCGTGCACCGAATTATTAAAGGTGGTGCGCCTCAGGGAATACGGGTAGCTGACCGATCGTCACGCGTTCTTTCGTGAGCGGCTCGCTATCGGGTGAGGTCAATCGTGTCGCTGCGCTTGTCGGGTGCGCTGTTGATTCACCCGCCGACGAGGTCTTCGAATCAGCAGTCGAAAGCGGCAAACCGGTTGCCGGATCGAGGTGCTTTGTCTTCGCAAGCTGGTCGAGCAGTTCTTCCGACGGCTTGGGCGGGGGCACTGCAGCGTCCTGCTCTTTCTGCCACTGGAATGTGCCATCCCATGCTGGAAGCTTGGCGGGCGGCAGCGGAACGATCTTGTCGATGTCCGGGACTTTGGGGTTGCGACCGTCGTTATGCCTTAAAAACAACTTGATCAATTTGTACCGGCGGGATCGCTCTGGATCTCCGGGTAACGCGAGGTAATACAATCCGTTTGTCTCAGGAGGCGCTCCAAATCCCTCCTCAAGCGTCAAGGCAGCAAGCCGATCCCCCCCTGCCAC